>NZ_JBDSLS010000051.1:0-41648 GCF_039916245.1 Gelidibacter sp. | reverse complement strand
ATCTTTGTAAACCATTGTACAAATGCAAATTTAACTAATTATTCGACAATATGTTTACTGGAATCATTGAAGATTTAGGGGTTATTACAAAATTAGAACAAGATGATGATAATCTTCACATCACATTGAAAAGCAATTTCACACATGAATTAAAGGTAGATCAAAGTGTATCGCATAATGGGGTGTGCTTAACGGTAACGTCTTTAAACGCTCCATATTATACGGTTACGGCGATAAGAGAAACGTTGAGCAAAACCAATTTAGGCAGTCTAAAAACTGAAGATCAAGTTAATTTAGAACGCGCGATGAAACTTGGCGAACGATTGGATGGGCATATTGTACAAGGACATGTGGACCAAACGGCAATTTGCAAATCTGTTGAGTTTCAAAATGGGAGTTGGTTGTTTACTTTTGAATATGATGCATCATTAAACAACATTACTATTGAAAAAGGCTCCATTACCGTAAATGGCGTAAGCTTAACCGTAGTGAACAGCAAAAAAAATGAATTTAGCGTTGCCATCATCCCTTATACTTACGAGCACACCACTTTTAAATATCTAAAAGAAAATAGTCTAGTGAATTTAGAATTTGATGTTCTTGGGAAATATATTAAAAGACTATATGAACTTAAAATCTAAGCTTGAGTTGATTTTTTAGAAAGTTTGATGGTCATATAAACACCGAATACAATCGCGGCAACGAATAAAACTATGAGCCCACTGTCAATTGGAAAACCTGGCGGAGGAACATTCATCGGCCGTGGCTGCGGTAGTTGCTCACGTTGAGCAGCCGTACAAATAAAACTTATCAATATTAATAAGACTGAGGCTAAAATTTTCTTGTTATATACAATCATTATAGTGTAAATGTATAAAATACCTGAGTTCACATCCTAAAAAGGAATAAAATAACACCGTAAAACGCAATATTACCCGACGAAATACAGTATCTCTAATTCAATTAGATGTTAATCCGCTAAGTCAAATATATGTATTTTTTGGACACATATATGTGTTTTTTGGACACACTCTTAAACACGTGTATTTTTTTGTTTAAAAATAGCCAGAATTAATAACGCAAACAATTACGCATTAGTATTTTAGTCAGAATGCAGAAAACATACGATAAAATGAATAATAATTCTTCTTAAAATGTTTAGCCTATAATTAAACGCATAAGCTCCAATACCAATCCTAACAATATCAAGAATTTACGGACATCTTATTGAGCTTCTTCTTGTCTGTGTACTTTCTTTTCCAAACGTATAATATTGGCTAAAGTCTTGATTAATCTATCGTGATTTTTTACAAATGGATTGGTTTCATCCCAGACATAGCCGGCCAAAACAGCACATATTTGCCTTTTAATGTCTTGATTGTTTGCGCCATCAAAAAAGATGGTCTGTAAATTTCCAGTATACCACTCCTTGACATAGGAAGCAAATACCGAAACACCATTTTTCATGTACTCTGAGTATTCCTTTTCCCAATCGACGGGTATGTCTTTTAATTCATTCGTGATCAATTTTGCTGCCTTTAAACCAGATTCTGTGGCAAAAGTAACTCCCGACGAAAATACCGGATCTAAAAACTCTGCACTATTTCCAGTTAGGGCATAGCCCTTACCGTAAAGTTGTGTGACAGATTTTGAATAATTCTGGATAATTTTAGGTTCAAATAAAAAGTCAACATCTTTAAATCGTTCATAATAGTAGGATGATTTTTTTAGCATTTGCGACAACCGCTCCGAAGATGTGCCTTTAAAACTATCAATAAAGTCTGTTTTACCAACAAACCCAATACTAGTATTGCCATTACTAAAAGGAATGACCCAAAACCAAGTATCGGTATCGAGTACATCAAACGTGATAAAGGTGCCCTCTGTTCCTTTCGGTCGGTCAAGCTCCTTAACATGACTGAATATTGACGAATGCTCAGGAATTGACGAAGGTTTGTCGAGTTTTAACAGTCGCGGCAAAACCCTTCCGTAGCCACTGGAGTCAATGACAAATTTAGCATACACTCTATATTCATCATTATTTTTGATCTTTATTGTGGTTTGTGATGAACCATCTTCCTTAAAGTCAACCGCCACAACTTCTTGTTCAAATACAATGTCAACGCCTTGTTTTTTCAACTCTTCTGTCAAGGCATAATCAAAATCAGCTCTCGGCATCTGCCAGGTCCAATCATAGCCTTTGGTATGTTTTTCAGCAAAGTCAAATTCACAGATAGTTTCTCCTCTTATAAATCGCGCGCCATTTTTAATCTCAAAATTTTGAGCGATCAAGCAATCCAACAAACCCACTTCTTCAAAATGATCCATACATCTGGGCAGCAAACTTTCGCCAATCACAAATCGCGGAAAAACACTTTTCTCCACAACTTTTACATTTATACCTTGTTTTTGTAAATAAGCAGCCGCAACACAACCTGAAGGGCCAGCACCTATAATCAAAACATCAACATGAACATCCTTCATACCTCAAATGGATTTAAATGATTTATTACTTTACATTTGTAGCGCAAAAATAATCACTTTCCCTCCTGGTTATAGAACGATTTAAAAAACATTGTGAACCCACTCTAAATGTTAACACTTAACGGAACCCTAGGAATCAAAGATTTTCAAAAAGTTTTATTTGAAAACCAATTGATTCAAATTGACAAAAATGTCCTTGAAACTGTTGAAAAAAGCTTCGAGTTTTTAAAGGCATTTTCAGAAAATAAAATCATTTATGGTGTCAACACAGGCTTTGGCCCCATGGCTCAATATAAAATTGAAGATTCCGAACGCAAACAGCTTCAATATAATCTTATAAGAAGTCATGCCTCAGGAACTGGAAATCCCATTCCGTCGTTATATGTCAAAGCCTCCATGTTAGCGAGGCTGAATACGCTATGCCTAGGGAATTCTGGAGTCCACAAATCTGTTATTGATCTGATGGTACAATTGATCAACAAAGATATTACACCCGTTATATACGAACATGGCAGTGTTGGGGCCAGTGGTGATTTAGTGCAATTGGCACATCTAGCTTTAGTGTTGATTGGTGAAGGGGAAGTAATGTATAAAGATCAAAAGTGCAGAACTGAAGATGTATTTAAAAAGGAAAATTTAAAGCCCATCATCATTGAACTTCGTGAAGGAATAGCCCTTATGAATGGAACTTCCGTGATGACAGGAATTGGAATTGTCAATATTATTTTTACCAGACAGCTTTTAAATTGGATGATTACTGCATCTTCGGCAATCAATGAAATTGTCAAGGCTTATGACGATCACTTGTCATTTGAATTAAATCAATCTAAAAAACATAAGGGTCAGCGGGAAATTGCCAAACTCATGCGTGAACATTTAAAAAATAGCACGTTGATAAAAAAACGTGAACACCATTTATATAATGATATTGAAAACGTTACTGTTTTTGAAGACAAAGTGCAAGAATATTACTCCTTGCGTTGCGTGCCACAAATTTTAGGCCCTGTATTGGATACTCTAAATACTGCAGAAACTATTTTGATTGAAGAAGTGAATTCGGCAAATGATAACCCTATTGTCGATGTTGAAAACAAAAATGTATACCACGGCGGAAATTTTCATGGCGATTATGTGTCCTTAGAAATGGACAAATTAAAATTGGTTGTGACGAAGACTTCTATGTTAGCAGAACGCCAATTAAATTATTTATTAAATCCAAATCTTAATAAAATCTTGCCTCCATTTGTCAACCTTGGGAAACTCGGATTGAACTTTGGAATGCAGGGCGTTCAATTTACGGCCACCTCAACTACGGCAGAAAACCAAATGTTGTCCAACCCAATGTATGTGCATAGTATCCCTAATAATAACGACAATCAGGATGTTGTAAGCATGGGAACCAACGCTGCTTTGATTACCAAAAAAGTAATTGAAAACGCTTACGAAGTGTTAGCCATTGAATTAATCACTATTGTGCAGGCTATTGAATATTTAGATGTAAAAAACCAAGTCACATCCAAAACGAGAGCGATGTTTGATGATATTCGAGCTATTGTTCCTAACTTTAAGGAGGACATAGTGATGTATCCTTATGTGAATGCGGTGAAGAAATTTCTTATGGATCAGTGTAAATAAAATTTCTCGCAGATATCGCAGATTAACGCAGAAGCATTCTGCCAAAATCTGCGGGAAACAAAAAGCCAATAATAAAAATGCCTAAACAAACTAAATACGCCCTAATTACCGGAGGTTCTAGAGGCATCGGAAAAGCTATTTGCATCCAGCTTGCAAAGGATTCGGAATATCATATTATCATCAATTATAATCAGAATAAAGAAGCTGCTCTTCAAACTCTAAAGCAGATTGAAGCTGCTGGTGGTTCGGGCCAAACCATTCAATTTGATGTGTCCAACTTTGAAAACGTCCAAACATCTCTAAACGCATGGCAGGAGCAACATTCTGGCGCCATCATTGAAGTATTGGTAAACAATGCAGGAATTACCAACGACGGACTCTTTATGTGGATGAAGCCTCAACAATGGAATGATGTGATCAATACCAATCTCAACGGGTTCTTCAACGTGACCAATCATCTTATAGAAAAAATGCTATTGAACCGCTATGGGCGCATTATTAATATGGTATCTATTTCTGGACTCAAAGGCGTTTCAGGACAAACCAATTATTCGGCTGCTAAAGGTGCCATTATTGCCGCTACAAAATCACTTTCGATGGAAGTTGCCAAACGCAATATTACTGTTAATGCTGTAGCTCCCGGTTTTATCAGAACAGACATGACAGAAGGACTTGATGAAGCAACCCTGAAAAAGATGATTCCTGCGAATAGATTTGGAGACCCGGAAGAAGTTGCGCATTTAGTCGCTTTCTTAGCGTCAAAAAAAGCGTCTTATATCACTGGGGAAGTGATCAGCATCAGTGGGGGCGTACACTAAATGATCAGTGAATTTCAGAACCGAAAAATTCGTGTAAATTTGTGCCTTTAATAATTCGCTTTATTCATAAGGCTAAACCTCACAATTAGAATGGCAGAATGGGATGGAAAATCGAGAGGCACTGTTCTCGGTTTTAAGGTCTTTGTGTTCTTTATAAAGAATTTCGGCATCAATGCAGCTTATGCGTTGATGCATCTTCCTGTACCCTATTTTTGCTTATTTTCAGGAAAAAACGTGAAAGGCTTACGCTTTTACTTCAGAAAGAGGATGGGCTATTCTCGTTTTAAAACCATGGTCAGCATTTACAAAACCTATTATACTTTTGGCCAAACCTTGGTTGATAAAATTGCCATCTCTTCTGGATTACGAAGTGATTATACCTACGAATTTGATGGTGAAGTCAAAATTTCGGAAGTCTTAGAAATGAATAAAGGTGGCATCCTTATCAGTGCTCATATTGGTAATTTTGAATTGGCACAATATTTCTTCAAGGAACGCTTGGCAAAAGATTCCATTAGCATTGTCGTGACGGATCAAGATCATGAGGACATCAAGGTATATTTAGGACAATACGTTAAAAAAGAAACGCATTTTATTATTGTTAAGGATGATTTGTCGCATATTTTTGAAATTAATGCAGCATTGACTAAAAACAAAATTATTTGCATCGCGGGAGACCGCTATATGGACAATACAAAATATTTGGAAGAAACACTATTGGGTAAAACCGCTAAATTCCCTTTAGGGCCTTTTTATTTGGCCAACCGATTAAAAGTACCCGTTTTGTTCGTTTATGTGATGCGCGAACCCAAACGTCATTACCATTTATATGCCAAATGGATTGATAACCAAAAAGGCGACGTACAGGATTTATTGAAAAAATACACAGAAAACGTCGAGGAGATGGTTAAAAAATATCCTTTGCAATGGTTTAATTTTTATGATTTTTGGGGCGACAAAAAATGAAAACATTGAAACTTCCCATAACAGACATAACAAGTATAAAAATGTTATTACCACATCGTGAACCCATAATTATGGTCAATTCATTATTAGAATTTGTTGATGGTAAAGCAACCGTTGGTTTTACTATTTTGAAGGATAATCTGTATGTTGACAATGACGGATTTTCAGAAACCGGCTTGATTGAGCACATGGCACAAGCGGCTGCATTATACTCTGGATTTAAAAACCATTCTGAAAATAATCCTGCAAAAGAAGGGTTTATCGCTTCTATCAAAAAATTAAATATTCAAAGGTTACCAAAAGTAGATGCCGTTTTAAAAACAGAAGTGTCCATTATTCATGAAATCATGCATATGAGCACTGTAAAACTTTCTACCTTTATCAATGGCGTTGAAATTGCCAATGCCGAAATAAATACTGTTCTCAAAGCAGAATGAAAAATTCAGATCAACCGGAATCGTCGCTAAAATCTACACATCAAATCAGGGTGCGCTTTAATGAAGTTGATTCTTTAGGAATTGTTTGGCATGGACATTATATCAAATATTTTGAAGATGGCCGTGAGGCTTTTGGTCGTGAGTTTGGTCTGACCTATTTGGATGTGGAAAGCCATGGTTTTGCCGCACCCATCGTAAAAATGTCATCAGAACACCAATTGCCATTAAGATATGGAGAGGTAGCCATTATTGAAACCACTTACATAAATTCTCGCGCTGCCAAACTGATATTCTCCTATCTTATCAAAAATGAAGCTGGTCAAACCGTTTGCACTGGTGAAACCACACAGGTATTTACCAATTTTAAAACTGGAGTGATGTCATTAAATCTTCCAGATTTTTATAGATCTTGGAAGGAAAAACATGGCTTACAGCATGACTAAATGTTATCTGTCATATAATAATATCACATCCGCTTTAGGATTCGACACACTTAGTGTTTTTGAAAATCTCAAAAACGAAGGAAGTGGAATTCAATTAGTGCAAGACGCATCCCGTTTTTATAAACCCTTTTTTGGAAGCGTAATTTTAACAGAAACTTTACAAACGGCTTTCAAATCGATTGAATCACAAAATGACCACACACGTTTAGAGAAAATGATGATTTTGTCACTCTCAAAAACGATCAAATCTTCAGGAATTAAATTCAATGATCGCGTCGGTTTCATTATTTCTACCACAAAAGGCAATATTGATGTTTTAGATAAACGTAGCCAATTTCCAAAAGAGCGGGCATATTTAGGCCAACTCGGAACCGTCATCAAAGATTACTTTGGTTTTGAGAATGACGCTATCGTTGTATCTAATGCCTGTGTTTCTGGCATTCTATCAGTTGCCATCGCAAAACGCTATATTCAAGAAGGTATTTACGACCATGTATTTTTAGTAGCCGGAGATTTGGTTTCTGATTTTGTACTCTCGGGCTTCAACTCGTTTCAAGCCTTGAGTAATACTGTTTGCAAACCTTATGACCTGGAGCGCACCGGAATTAATTTAGGAGAAGTAGCTGCAAGTGTTCTGGTCACTTCAAAAATTAATCATCTCTCTGAAGATGCCGTGGAAGTTTTGGGTGATGCCAGCTGTAACGATGCGAATCATATTTCTGGGCCTTCACGCACTGGAGAAGGCTTGTATAGATGTGTCAAATCAGCCCTAAAAGAGGCAAATATCAATTCAAGCGACATCGATTATATTTCAGCGCACGGAACTGCTACTGTATTCAATGACGAAATGGAAGCCATTGCCTTTAACAGATTAGGATTAAACCATACACCCTTGAACAGTTTAAAAGGTTATTTTGGTCACACTTTGGGCGCATCAGGTTTACTGGAAACGATTATTGGCATGCAATCCTTAAATCAAAATACTTTGATATCCTCCGCAGGATTTGAAAATTTAGGCGTTTCACAACCGCTCAATATTATCACAAAAACAACATCAAAAGAATTAAGAACGTTCTTAAAAACCGCATCTGGATTTGGAGGTTGCAACACGGCAGCACTTTTCAGAAAAGTATCCTAACGAAGTATGACCAACAAAACAATTAGAGCTGCAGATGCCTTATTGGAAGCACAAAAAATAGCTTTCGCACCATTTATTTTCCAATCTTCGGTGACTTTAAAAAAGTTGGGCGTATTTGACTTAATTTTTAATAGCCGTCATGAAGGTGGTCTTACCATCGAGGAGATTGCAAAAAAACTATCCATCCCGCTCTACGGACTTGGTGTACTTCTCGAATTTTCTGAAAGTGCCGATATCGTTTGTAAATCTGAAAAAAGAACCTACGAACTTACCAAAACCGGTTACTTCCTGAATTATAATAAAGCCGTCAGCGTCAATCTCAACTTCACACATGACGTTTGCTACAAAGGCTTATTTCATTTAGATGAAGCTATTGCAACGGGCAAACCCTCAGGACTCAAGGAGCTTGGACAATGGGATACCATTTACGAAGGTCTTTCGAAGTTAACGCCAAAAGAGCAACAATCGTGGTTTGAGTTTGACCATTTTTATTCTGACGGCATTTTTGAAGATGCCTTAAAACGTGTTTTTAAAAATCAGCCAAGACTCCTTTTTGACATTGGCGGTAACACTGGAAAATTTGCCTTGCAATGTTTTAAATACGACGAAAACATTCAGGTAAAAATCATCGATTTACCTGGGCAATTGAACAAAGCCATAAAAAACATCAGTGATGCAGGTTTCGAAAATCGAATCAGCGAACAAGAGATTGATTGGCTGAAACCAAATCCACATATTCCTAATGGTGCCGATGTGATTTGGATGAGTCAGTTTTTAGATTGTTTTTCGGAAGATGAAATTATTACAATCCTATCCACTTGTGTCGCCTCTATGAATGCCGACACCGAATTGATCATCATCGAAACTTTTACCGATCGTCAGGAATATCCGATGTCAAAATTTATCTTAGAAGCCACATCGTTGTATTTTACGGTTATGGCGAATGGCAACAGTAAAATGTATACGTCGTCAGTTTTTGAAGAATTGATATCTAAATCTGGATTGACCATTAAGGAAGATTTAATCCTTGGTCAATACCACACGATGTTGGTTTGTAAAAAAAAATAAGAATTTTTGGAAAAAACACATCACATATCATCCTATTGCCACATTAAAGACAGCCGTGTATCTCTTAATGGAAATACGTTATTCATAAGTGCAATTGCGGAATTTTCGGCATTTATAAAAAGTGCTTCGCAACATTTGGAAACCAAGTATTCCAAATTCTATAAAATGGACAACTTGAGCAAAATGGCTTTTTTGGCGTCCGATGTAGTGTTGAACCATGCCAAATTACCTTCTGATAAAGAAAACAATATTGCTATCCTATTATCCAATAGAGCGTCCAGCCTTGATACCGATAGAAAATATCAAGACTCCATCAGCGAGGCCGATAACTTCTTTCCAAGTCCATCGGTATTTGTCTATACCTTACCTAATATTTGCATTGGCGAAATTAGTATCAAACATCAGCTTCATTCTGAAAATTGTTTTTTTATCTTTGACACCTTTGATGCAAATCATTTATGGCTCCATGCGGAAAGCTTATTGAAGTCGAAAAAAGCCGAAAAAGTCCTTTGTGGCTGGGTCGATTTTGACGAGAATAACTATGAAGCTTTCATATATTTGGTAGAAGAAAATGGTACTATTGCACATAGCCCTAATGAAATTAAGAGATTATACAAATCATGACAGAACTAAGACTGGAATTAAAGGAAAAGATTATAGAGCAACTGAATTTGGAAGAATTCACAGTTGCCGATATTGCAGATGATGATGCACTTTTTGGCAATGGATTGGGACTGGATTCCATTGATGCCTTGGAACTTATTGTCATGTTGGATAAAGACTACGGCATCCAATTGACCGACCCGAAAGAAGGTAAAGAAATCTTTAAATCTATCGCTGTTTTGGCAGATTATATTGCAGACAATAGAGGAAAATAACACCAAAAGTATGGGCGTTGCAATTACCGGAATGGGTATTATTTCTGCAATTGGCCATTCCATTGAAGACAATAGAGCCTCTTTATTGGCTTCAAAAAGTGGCGTTGGCACCTTAAAACATATTCAAACCAAACACTCTGAGCTCATAAAAGTTGGCGAAGTTTCGTTTTCCAATTCGGAATTAACAAAGCAATTACATCTTGACCAAGACCACAATTATACAAGAACAGGATTGTTGGGACTTTTCGCCGCAAAAGCAGCACTTAAAAATTCCAACATCACTACTATTTCAGAATATAGAACAGGTATTATATCTGCCACAACCGTTGGTGGCATGGATATGACGGAGCTTTATTTAAAGCAATTTGCAACAAACGCAGACGTCCAGAAATACATTCAAACCCATCATGCGGGCATTTCTACTCAAAAAATTGCGGATGCTCTTGGCATTACAGAATTCGCAACAACGATTAGTACGGCCTGTTCCTCTGCGGCTAATGCGATTATGCTTGGCGCACGCTTAATTAAGGCTGGAAAACTAGATCGTGTCGTCGTAGGTGGCACAGATGCATTGTCAAAATTTACCATCAACGGATTCAAAACTTTAATGATCCAATCGGATGCACTTTGTGCACCTTTTGATGCGGATCGTAAAGGCTTGAATTTAGGAGAAGCAGCAGCTTATTTGGTTTTGGAATCGGACGCTGTGGTTCAAAAAGAAAAGAAAGAGGTATTCGCCTATCTTTCCGGTTATGGCAATGCCAATGATGCATTTCATCAAACCGCTTCCTCTGAAAATGGAGAAGGCGCATTTTTAGCCATGCAAAAAGCCTTGAAAATGGCTGAATTAAATCCGGGACAAATCGATTATATCAATGCTCATGGTACGGCAACCCCCAACAATGATTTTTCTGAAAGCATCGCTATTCAACGTGTTTTTGGAGAAAATGTTCCACATTTTAGTTCCACAAAGTCGTTTACAGGACATACTCTAGCTGCTGCAGGTGCAGTAGAAGCAGTATTTTCTGTTTTAGCATTACAAGAGCAGACTGTTTTCCCTAATCTGAATTTTAAAACAGTAATGCCAGAAACTGGTCTAAAACCAGTGACTTCAGTCGTCAAAAAAGAGTTGCAACATGTGTTGTCAAACTCCTTCGGATTTGGTGGCAATTGTTCCACGCTCATTTTTTCAAAGGCATGAAAAAAATATTCATCCATAGCGCAGCATGTATTTCGGCTCAACATACTTTTGACTCCGAAGGATTTTTGGATGATATCATAGAAATATCAGGAAAAACGTTTCCTGCACAGTACCCAAATTACAAAGACTATATCTCCCCAGCAGCATCAAGACGTATGGCAACAGCAGTTAAATTGGGCGTTACTGCAGCAAGTAAAGCACTTGAAAAAGCCAACTTAAAACAACCTGATGCCATTATTACCGGAACGGGAATGGGGTGTCTTGAGGATACTGAGAAGTTTTTGAACAACATTATTGCCAACGATGAAGAGTTTTTAACACCCACTGCCTTTATCCAATCTACACACAATACCATTGGTGCACAAATTGCTTTGGGACTCCAATGTAAAGCCTATAATAGCACTTACGCTCATGCTGCTTTGTCTTTTGAATCGGCCCTTTTAGACGCACAATTGCTATTACAAGAAGAAGCACATAATATTTTGGTTGGTGGTGTTGATGAATTGGGCAAGGAAATGATCCATTACATACGAATGATGGAGGATGCTGAATCTATTGGAATCCAAGTGCCCTTTAGTGAAGGTGCCTCTTTTTTTGTGATGTCTTCAGAAACAAAAAAAAATGCCATTCAATTGGTGGACATGGAGGTTTGCAGTACAGCTTCTGAAGAAATTATTCAAAAAAATTTAAAATACTTTTTAGAACGTAATACTATTAATTCATTAGACATTGACGTCTTAATACTAGGAAGAAATGGAGATGTTTTTGACAGTTATTATGAGGAGGTTGCAACACATTTCAATGACATTTCTCAACTCCATTACAAACATTTAAGTGGTGAATTTTATACTGCTTCTCCCTTCGGATTATGGGCAGCTTGTGAAATCCTTAACCGTCAGGAAATACCGAAACCCTTAATTTATAAAGGAACTGCAAAACCTAAAATCAACACTATTTTACTTTATAACCAATTTAAAGGTCGCGATCATAGCTTTATCTTGCTGAAACGATGAAAAATCTTAAAATCACAACGTTTTCAGCGTGTGGATTATTCTTACTTTTGGTAAGCCTAGATACATTAATAGGGATTGCATTATGGTGGTATTTTGTTCTGATTATAACTTGGTTTTTAATAATGGCCATGGGTTCATTTTCCATGAGTTGGAATTTTTATTTGAAGGCTTTCACATCAAAAAAGAATATAAAGGAGAAAAAAATCGCGATTACTTTTGATGATGGCCCAAACTCGAAATTCACTTTAGAAATTTTAAAAATTCTGAAGCGTTATAATGCAAAAGCCACCTTTTTCTGCATTGGCAAAAACATTGAAAAACATCCTGAGATTCTGAAAGTGATTTCAGAAAACGGGCATGCTATCGGAAATCATTCGTTTTCCCATGATGTGATGATCGACTTTAATTCTACAGAAAACTGGATGAATGAAATCAAGCAAACTGACAATTCCATTCAGAGAATCATTGCTAAAAAAACTACGCTATTTCGGCCGCCTTTTGGAGTGACCACGCCCAAATTGGCAAAGGCTTTGAAAGTTACAGAACATGATGTGATTGGTTGGAACATTAGGTCGTATGATACGATTATCAAAAACCCAAAACACATTGTCAAAAACATTACAAAACAGATACAGCCTGGTTCTATAATCTTGTTACATGACAAACAAATTAATGTTTTGCTTGTTTTGGAACATTTATTGCAATTCCTCCAAAAACAGGATTATCAATCTGTGACCATAAATGAACTTCTCAATGAAAAATAAACACTTTATACTTCTTTTCGCATTCGCACTTAGTTTTGCCTTCAGCGGAATTTCCCAAACCAAGTTATTGGCATCTGAACAACAGGGCTTTAAAGCTAAAGTTCAAAAAACAGCACAGAATACAAAGACCATTGTCAGTGATTTTACGCAAACAAAACATATATTCGTTTTCGATAATGTGATTACTTCAGAAGGAAAATTAGTGTTTAAAGCCCCTAATTTAGTGCGATGGGAATATGTAAAACCTTATTTAAATGTCGCTATTTTTAAAGATGATCAACTGCTTGTTAACAATGAAGGTAAGAAACAAAATATCGATTTGGGTTCCAATAAAATGTTCAGAAGCTTGAATTCTTTGATTGTCAATAGCATTAAAGGCGATATGTTTGACGAGTCTCAATTTGATTTGGAGTATTTTAAATACGGTCGCGGGTTTTTAGTGAAATTCATACCAAAAGATAAACGCATGAAAAAGTTTATAGCGTCTTTTGAATTGACATTTTCCAATGCTACTGCGGAGGTCGAAGAAGTTAAATTAATGGAGCCGAATGATGATTATACTATAATTACCTTTCATAACAGAAAACTGAATACCGAGGTTTCTGATGCTAATTTCATTAATTAATAGCACGCAAAGTCGCAGAGAATCTTTGCGCCTCTGCGAGAGAAAATAAAGAAGCGATAAAGACAAAACCCCCTATGCTACTAAAAAACTTCTACACTGTCCTAACATCTGAATCTCTTGAAGCACATTCTTTTGGGGCCACTGTTAGGATAAATAAAGAACACCCCATTTTTGAAGGCCATTTTCCAAACTTTCCTGTCACACCCGGAGTAACAATGCTCCAGATCATTAAGGAACTGACAGAAAATCAGCTCAACCAATCCTTGTTTTTGTCATCAGCTTCTAATGTGAAGTTTATAAGCTTGGTAGATCCCAATGTAAATGCCATCTTAAAATTTAATATCACATTTCAGGAAGATGATCAACATATTAAAGTGAAAAACACCACTTCTTTTGAAGACGGAACAGCAGTATTGAAATGTAATGTTACATTTGTAAAACGATAATTGCAGTTTCAATTCATGACGCTCCCTGAAATTCAATCCAAAATAAAATCTTATCGCTGTTGCGTGGTCATGCCCACTTACAACAATCCCAACACCTTGGCTCGCGTTTTGGATGGCGTTTTGGAATTCACTGAGGATATCATTATCGTCAACGATGGCTCAACCGATACCACGTCTGAAATTCTAAAAAATTATCCCCAAATTGTTCAGCTCCATCAGGCTAAAAACACTGGAAAAGGACACGCCTTGAAAATCGGTTTTAAGCATGCTGTTAATTTAGGCTTCAATTACGCGATCACATTAGATACGGATGGTCAACATTTTCCTTCAGATATCCCAAATTTTATTGAAGCCCTTGATGCTTCAGAAAATAAAAATATGCTGATGATTGGCGATCGCAACATGAATACTGCCGATGTTTTGGCACGGAGCGCGAAAGGTAATCGGGTATCCACCTTTTGGATGAAAGCCGCCACAGGACTGAAACTTGAAGATTCTCAGTCAGGATTTCGTTTGTATCCAATCAAGGCTATCGACCACATCAAATTCATGAAGTCTACCAAAAAATTTGAATTCGAAATTGAAGTCATCGTCAAATCCTATTGGGCAGGGATTGCAATTGGACACGTGCCTATTGATATCCTCTACGACATGAAAGAGCGTGTGTCTCATTTCCGACCATTTATGGATATTGGCAGAATGGTGGTGCTTTACATCTGGTTTTTACTCTTAAGATTATTTTATATCACGCCACGGAATTTCTTCCGCAGATTAAAAAAAAAAGGCTTAAAGCGATTTTTTCTTGAAGATTTTTTAGGAAACCAAGACTCACCAAAAAAGAAGGCGCTGTCTATTTCCTTAGGAGTTTTTATAGGCTTGTCGCCGCTTTGGGGCTTTCACTCTGTGATTGTAATCTTCTTGGCCATTTTGCTAAAACTGAATAAGGTGATTGCCTTTGCATTTTCGAATATCAGCTTTCCTCCATTTATTCCTTTCGTACTTTTGCTGAGTTTGCAAACTGGCAATTGGGTATTGGGTATCGAATCTCACTACACCTTGGAAGGCATTCAAAAAAATTTTGATTTGATGAAACACTTGGAATCTTACCTTGTAGGTAGCGTTGTCCTTTCAACGTCGAGCGCATTGGTTTTTGGTGTATTAGGCTATTTGTTTTTCTCAATAATTGACAGGAAAAAAGTACTGACTCATGGCTAGATTTTTTCTCAATTCTTACTACCTGATCCAAAAGCATAAATCCCTATCTAGGATTGCTTTGGTCATGATTTTTGGAGTTCTTATTTGGATGGCTTCAACGCTTAAGTTTGATGAAGATATCTCCAAACTAATTCCTACCAATTCCGAAAACGAGCAACTTCAGAAAGTCCTAAAAACCGTTCAATTCGCAGATAAAATCATCGTCAATATCCAAAGAGAAAAAAATGGTTCTACCGATGATTTGACGGATTATGCCACGCGATTTTTAGATTCATTGTCTGAACATTCCAATCAATTTATAGTAGACATTCAAGGCAAGATTGAAGATGAAGCTATTTTTGAAACCTTGGATTTTGTCTATAACAATGCCCCGATTTTTTTAAAAGATGCAGATTATAAAAACATTTCAAACAAATTACAATCCGATTCAATTGCCAAAATCACAGAGAACAATTATAAAACCTTGATTTCCCCTTCGGGAATTGTGGCAAAAAAAACCATCATCAAAGATCCGTTGGGAATTTCAATAATGGCCATACAACATTTGCAACAACTCGGCATTTCGGATGATTTCACACTTAAAGACGGTTTTTTGGTCAGTAAAGACGAACAGCATTTATTATTGTTTATCACTCCAAAATATCCCAGTAATAATACTACAGAAAACGGTCTGTTTTCACAACAACTCTACCAACTGCGAGACGATCTAAATGGTGTTTTTAAAGATAAAGTGACAAGCTCCTATTTTGGTGGGACACTTATCGCTGTTGCCAATGCACAACAAATTAAAAGCGATATTCAGTTAACGGTCACGATTGCCATGATTTTACTCATGAGCGTTTTTATTGTGTTTTATAGAAAACTGACCATTCCGATAATTTTATTTGTGCCAACACTTTTAGCTGGACTTTTGGCTATTGCAATTTTATCAGTCATACGTTCTGAAATTTCTGCGATATCTTTGGGAATTGGTGCCGTGCTTTTAGGCGTCACTTTAGACTATTCTCTGCATATCCTAACCCATATCCGAAACAATGAAACGATCGAACAACTTTTTGAAGGCGTTTCAAAACCCATTTTAATGAGCAGTTTAACAACAGCAATGGCATTTTTATGTCTGCTGTTTGTAGATTCACAAGCGCTGCAGGATTTGGGCGTTTTTGCAGCCATAAGTGTGCTTGGTGCTTCGGTATTTGCACTGATTTTTATTCCGCAAGCCTATAAAGGAACTTCGAGAAACACTTCAAAAACATCATTCATTGACAAAATGGCGGCTTATCAGTACCATAAAAACAAAATCCTGATTGGAAGTATCGTCGCTTTTCTTATTTTAAGTGCTTTTACCTATCATCGCGTAACGTTTAATAAAGATATTTCGAAGCTCAATTTTCAACCAGAAGCTATTAAATCTGCGGAAGCGGCATTGGACAAATTGATCAATATCTCTTCGAAATCATTGTACGTGATTGCCTTTGGAACCAATGAACAAGACGTATTGGAAACCAATGATGGCATATTCAACAAGCTCCAAAATTTAGAAAAAAATCAAAATATCTTAAGCTTCAATTCGGTTGGTGCCTTGGTAACTTCGGATAAAAAACAAAAAGTAGCCATACAAACTTGGGAACGATTCTGGACTCCAGAGATCAAAGCACAAACTCAGATCAATTTGATTGAAAATGGTAATAAGTTCGGATTTAAACCGGCCACTTTTCACGAGTTTTATTCGCTTTTGGATCATGAGTTTCAGCCTTTAACTATTAACGAATACAAAGAAATCAACGTCGTCCCTATTGACGATTTTATTGCTAAGGATGGAAATTTCATGACCATTTCATCAGTCGTAAATGTTGATGAGGCAAATATTCAAGAGGTCAAAAACGCCTTTAAAGATGCACAAAACACACTGGTTATTGACCGTCAAGCCATGAATGAAACCCTTCTTGGACATCTCAAAAATGATTTCAATAATCTGTTATTCTATTGTTTTATTGCGGTGCTTCTGTTGTTGTTTTTGTTCTATAGAAATCTAAAATTGACACTCGTAACTGTCATCCCAATTATCATAACTTGGTTTGTCACGATCGGAATTATGGGATTATTATATCTAGAATTCAATATTTTTAATATTATCATTTCCACCTTTATTTTTGGATTGGGTGTAGATTACAGTATTTTTATGACCAATGGTATGCTGACAGGAACGTCGTCGATGGCAACACATAAAACATCCATTATTCTATCGGTTTTAACCACGATTTTGGGGGTTGGGGTATTGATTTTCGCAAAACATCCAGCATTGCATTCTTTAGCAACGATCTCAATTATTGGGATTCTTGCGGCGATGTTGATCTCGTTTGTGGTGCAGCCGATATTGTATAAACTATTAATTTCGAAAAACTCTCCCGCGGAAAGTGGAGAAATATTTAAAAAATAGGTTTACCACAGATCGTGTTGATCTACGCAGAAGTACTTAAATAATGAAACTTAATACCTATGGGTAAACGTCTGTTCCATTTGTGAAATGTAGTAAGTAATTTAAAGCAACATTTTTTCAGGTAATGAGAGAATTTGTGAAAATCCGTGAAATTAGTGTCAAAAAATTAAAAGATAAAGCGAGATGCTTCAAAAGAAAGCGTATTGACTCCAATAAAATCAGCAAAAATCAGCGTAATCTGCGAGACATAAAAACACCAATCAGCGAAAATCATTAATCAAAAAACCTTTAAGTAATTTAGCAACTGTCAAAGACCTTAAATATGGGAATCATTAAAACAACACCAATTACCAGAGTAAAATCAATCAGCAAGGAGGATTTTATTGAAAACTATTTCAAACCCCAAAAGCCAGTTTTGATTGCCGATTTGACTAAAGATTGGCCTGCTTTTGAAAAATGGAATTTAGACTATATCCAAAGCTTGGCTGGGGATCAGGTTGTACCGTTATATAATAATGAACCAACAAAAGGACGTCAAAACTCCGTCGCGCCAGCCAAAACAATGAAGTTGTACGATTACATCGAAATCCTAAAAACGCAACCGACAGATCTGCGTATGTTTTTCTACAACGTACTTCAAAAAATGCCCGTACTACTTGAAGATTTTAAGTATCCAGATATCGGATTACAATTTTTCAAAAAGTTGCCCGTCATGTTCTTTGGTGGCAAAGGCTCTAAAGTTTTAGCGCATTATGATATGGATCTGGCAGATTTGGTACATTTTCATTTCCACGGTCATAAGCAGGTCACACTTTTTGCACCCGACCAAGCTAAGAATCTCTATAAAGTACCTTTTACGGTACATAATTTAGAAACCATTGACATGGATAATCCAGATTTTGAGAAATATCCGGCGCTACAATTGGCGGAAGGAATTTCTGTGGAGATGAAACATGGCGATGCGCTTTATATGCCAAGTGGTTACTGGCATTATATTACCTATTTGGATGGTGGATTCTCCATTACCTTACGCGCTTTTCCAAGAAAATTAGGACGATTGGCAAAACTATTTTCAAACATTGTTTTTATGAGAACCTTTGAAAATTTAATGCGGCGCACCGTGGGCCAAGGTTGGGTGGATTATAAGGAAAACCAGATGGTCAAGCGCATGAACAAAAACTATCATAAACACCATTCAGATGCATAACACGCATCATTGTGCTCAATTATTTTTAAGCTATTTAGTGGTTTTAAACCTAACGTCATGTGGCATTAAGAAATCAATGAACAACCTTCCAAATGTTAGTATTTAAAACGCTGAAATTCCTGAACACACCAAATTTAACGATTCTACTTTTTTTATTGGCAACAGCTTTCTAACCAAAAACAAACAAGGCCTTTGGGAGCTTTATGTAGAAGGCGATCCGTTGGAAATCGGTCTCATTTCTGGACGCTTAACAGAAGAACTAACCTATAAACAGGAAGCCGTTATTTTCAACAGAATATAGATACGATCGGATGCTCCAATTACTCTCAGAAAAAAATAAAATGAATCCAGAAAAGGCTATTTCGATTCTGAGAAATAAGGAAGGCTTGAACGATAAAGCAATAGGATATGGGAATGAAAAGGCTTTGAACCAACCACTGGCACATCATGCCATTGTTTTTAAACCTGAAGAACTAAAAGTATGGGTCTCTGCAAATCCGTACCAATTAGGAGAATTTATAGCCTATGACCTCAACACGGTTTTCAATGACAGAAATAAAAATCCATCTGCCGTAACATTTTCAAATGAAAACTTGAACATTGCTAAATACCCCTTTCTGGAAACCGATGCTTATAAAAATTATAAGCCTATCTTACTTTAGAACATAAAGTTTCCAATATCCTAAAAGAAAAACAAGTTATGGTTGAAAAAGAATTTCAAAAGCTATCCCAATTAAATCCAAATTACTGGAAAGCCTATTATCTTGCATGAATTTATCATTATAATCATAAGCAGTATGCTAAAGCGCTGATAAACTTTAAATTAGTTTCCAAAAAAGAAATCACGACGCTTGCTGATGCTGAAAAAGTTGAGAAACACATCAAAAAATCAAAACGCAAACTCAATGATTCCTGAAATAGAAACCAAATCTGCAACAGAAATAAAAGCACTTCAGGAAGCTAAACTGAAAGTGGCCTTGGAATATCTTTCCGAAAACTCGCCATTTTACAAATGGCATTTTGAAACGCATCAGATTTCGATTGCGGAAATTCAGACGCTTGAAGATTTGAGAAAAATTCCAGTCACTACAAAGGATGATTTGCAGCAATTCAATAACGATTTCATCTGCGTGCCAAAATCAAAAATCATTGATTATGTCACCACTTCCGGCACATTGGGAGATCCTGTAACCTTTGCATTAACCGATGCAGATTTGGAACGTTTGGCATATAATGAAGCCATTTCCTTTGCTTGTGCCGGTGTCACTTCAGATGATGTTTTACAATTGATGACTACGATAGACCGTCGCTTTATGGCTGGGTTGGCATATTTTTTAGGCGTTCGTAAATTGGGTGCAGGTATTATCAGAGTTGGTGCCGGAATACCAGAACTACAATGGGATTCCATCTTAAAGTTTAAACCAACCTACCTCATCGTCGTGCCTTCGTTTTTATTGAAAATGATTGAATATGCCGAACAGCATCATCTTGATCTCAATACGTGTGGTGTAAAAGGTGCCATTTGCATCGGAGAAGCTTTCAGAAACGACGATTTCACATTAAACACCCTAGGAAAAAAGATTACAGAACATTGGCAAATCGAATTATTTTCCACCTATGCCTCTACCGAAATGAGCACCGCATTTACAGAATGTGAGGCGCAACAAGGAGGACATCTGCATCCTGAACTGATCATTGCAGAGCTTTTAGATGACAATGACCAACCTGTAAAAGAGGGCAGCATCGGCGAATTAACAATTACGACCTTAGGTATTGAAGCCATGCCATTACTACGATTCAAAACTGGCGATATGATGAAGGCTCACTATATGCCATGTCCATGTGGACGAACAACCATGCGACTTGGGCCAATTGCCGGTCGAAAAAAGCAAATGGTAAAATATAAAGGCACCACCTTATATCCGCCAGCCATGGAAAACGTTCTCAATCATTTCAACCAATTAGAATGCTTCGTTATTGAAATAAGTCACAATGCGATTGGAACTGATGAAATCTTGATCAAAATCGCCTCAAACAACCCATCAGAAGTATTATTAAGTCAAATAAAAGACCGTTTTAGAGCTAAATTACGTGTAACCCCAAAAATTGAATGGTGTGATAAAACTGTCGTTGATGCTTTACGCTTTCCGAAACTAAGCCGAAAACCTCTTCTTGTTATTGATAAACGCAAATAATCCCGTATTTTTATAAGTATCATGAAACATAAAAACAACATCTTAAACAGGCCAGGCAAAAAACCAATCCTTTGGGATGCGTTTTACGAATCAACGAATACTCAAAAACCTTTGGTCATTTTTTGTCATGGCTACAAAGGATTCAAAGATTGGGGCGCTTGGGATTTGGTGGCAGAAGCATTTTCAAAAGCCGGTTTCCTTTTTGTGAAATTCAATTTTTCACACAATGGAGGCACGATAGAACAATCGATTGATTTCCCTGATTTGGAAGCCTTTGCACAAAACAGTTATTCTAAGGAATTGGAAGATCTGGACAACCTCATCACATTTTTACTTTCTGCGAAAAATCCTTTTTATGCAGAGATTGACCCACTTAATCTCACGCTCATTGGCCATTCCCGTGGTGGCGGAATCGCCATAATCAAAGCCTCTGAAGATGATCGTATTACCAAAGTGATCACTTGGGCAGCGGTTTGCGATTTTGGAAAACGTACGGCTACTTCTGGAGAATTGGAACAATGGCAAAAAGATGGTGTCAAATATGTGCTGAACGGCCGCACCAAACAGCAAATGCCACACTATTTTCAGTTTTATGAAGATTTTAAAGCGAATGAAAATCGTCTAAACATTGAAAACGCCACTAAAAACCTACATATTCCTCAACTTATTATTCATGCAAAAGAGGATCCATCGGTAAGTTACAGTGAAGCTGAACATTTGCACTTCTGGAATTCTGACAGTATTTTATTTCCTATTGAAAAAAGCGACCACGTTTTTGGGGCATCGCATCCGTGGCATGAAACACATCTTCCAATGCCACTGCAGGATGTCGTTCAAAAAAGTATTGAGTTTATCAATCAGTAAAGATTTCTCAAACACTTTTCAGTTAACAATATTTTCAAATGGATACGTCGAAGTTTGAAACAATTGATAATATGCACTATTTTGAAATCTTGCTATTAACAATGCTTTCACACTTTAAATACTTGACACAACTCTTTTGGTGATAGCTTTTGGCTCGGCAGTTTAAATGCATTTTCGGTAAATGCCGGGTATTTTGTATCTAAAGAAGATGGGATGCTTCAGGTAGGCTTAGGTTTTGGTTTTTAATTAATCTGTTGAAACAGGTGTAGCTATGAGTTTGGAAATCATCCTTGTTTTTATCATTCTTGGCATAACCATTCTGCTGTTTGCAACAGAAGCGTTACCTATTGATAAAATTGCTTTTCTTATTATTGTGGCGCTTGTCTTATCTGAATTAACTACTCCTGAAGAGGCGATTAGTGGATTTTCAAGTCCGGCAACCATCACTATATTAATGCTGATGATTTTAGCCATTGGACTCGAAGATAATGGCGTGATCGATTTGTTGACACAATCCATCAAAAAATTAAAAATCTTGCCAATGGCATTGATGGTTCCTGCATTCATGCTTATTTCGGCGTCTATTTCGTCCTTTATAAGCACGACTGCTGTGGTCGTTATTTTTATCAAGATTATTGCGCAGCTCTCAGAAAAGTACAATTTTTCAGCACCAAAATTATTGATGCCCATTTCGTTTGCAGGTATTTTAGGAGGCAGCTGTACGCTGATGGGAACCTCAACAAATATTTTGGTGAATTCAGTCGCTATTAAGTTGGGTGCAGAACCGTTCTCGTTTTTTGAATTTAGCGTGTATGGCCTAATTCTGTTAGCAGTTGGGATTGTATTTATGACCTTTGCCAGCCGATGGTTGCCTAAATCCAGCAATGATCAGCTTCATGAAGTTTACGTTGACAATACTTTTATGTTTACGCTTACCGTAAAGCCGGAGTCAAAACTTATTGGCACGGCAATTTCCGAAGCTAAATTTTATAAAAATCCAGACATTCGCGTTTTAAAACTTATCCGTGATGATATCGTCAATAATTCGCCAGGACCAAATACAACGCTTAGAGCACAAGACAAATTAGTGGTATTGAGCGATGTGAAGGCCTATGCTTCCATTTCAAAAGATGATTTTACGCTCACTTCTGAAAATGAACACTACTTTCAGGAGGAGGTGGATCCTAAACTAGATAGTGATAACGAAAAAAACGCTTACAGCTATGTTGAATTATTGATTCTTCCTGGATCAGAATTTATTGATAAATCCTTCTCAGAAATCAAAAGACTGCTCTTTAATGTGGCCACACCTTTGGGGATTCAAAACAGAAATCAGTTTCAAAAAGGCATGCGTCTAAATCTGCCTAAAATCATAAAAAACACCTATTTGCAAGCGGGAGACAAACTACTTTTAAGAGCAAAAGAAGATGAAATCACCTACCTTTATTCCTTAGATAATACCATTGTAATGAGACAACATGAGGAAGATTACAAAATCAATCCTTACAAACGCGCCATAAGTTTATGTGCCCTATTAATGGTTATCGGTTTGGCTGCGACTGGTGTTTTAAGCATTTTAGCGAGCACATTATCTGGCGTTGCTTTATTGTTGATCACGGATTGTATCAACTTATCAAAGATTTACAAAAAGGTCAATTGGCAAATTATATTTTTGTTGGCCGGCATGATTCCTTTGGGAATTGCGATGAACAATTCAAAAACAGACCTTTGGATTTCTGCACAATTATTGGAATTGCTTACGGGCCAAAACAACATCATAGTTTTAGGCGTTCTTTTTGCAATCACGATGTTTATGAGTGGTTTCATGTCCAATAATGCTACGGCCGTCATTGTAACGCCCATAGCCATAACCATTGCGGCAGGATTGAACCTGCCTCCTAAACCCTTTATTCTGGCGGTTATGTTTGCTGCCAATTTTAGTTTTTTTACACCCATGGGCTACCAAACCAACACCCTTATTTATGGAACAGGGGCTTACAAATTCAAACACTTTTTGATTATTGGCGGACTTTTATCACTTATTCTACTGGTTGTAGGCACGTTATTATTAGCAACCATGTTGTAAATATCTTAGTTTGATCAAATATTTCAACCAACCAATGACTTCAACACTTTAGTCCTTATTTATTGCGATATGCAACGCTTAAACATAAATTTTTTAATTTTTTCACAAAAGTTTATCAGATACCAAAGTGTTACCAATAGCTTTAGTAATTTTAGGGATTCTAACACCTAATAGTCATGTCCAAACAGCCTAAATTAACACGCTTTAATCAAAGTGTTTTATCGAAATATCAAATCTACAATGCCATTTTCATGACCTTGCCATTTGATGCCGTCACTAAAACTGGCGTTCTATTGCCATTGTTTCATGAAACCTGTCAAAAAGGCTTTAGCGATGGCAACGATCCCACCACTATTGTGAATACTTTTTTCGAGAAATACCAAGCCCGACGCACTCCAGAAAGTCAAATCAATTTATTGTTTCGATTTATTCAATATATCGAACGTCAGGTGGTTTTGTTTGATGCCATAGAAGATGCCGCTTTTCCGATCGTCAATAATATGGATGGAATTGGAACTTTAAGAAGTTTAAAAGAAACCGTTACTGCTGAAAACAAATTGGAATTGCTCCAAAAATACTTAGAAGAATTCAAAGTCCGAATTGTCCTGACCGCGCATCCCACACAATTTTATCCAGGTTCTGTTTTAGGAATTATTACCGATTTGACCGAGGCCATTAAAGAAAATGATTTGCTTCGCATCAATGATTTATTGGCACAATTAGGAAAAACTCCTTTCTTTAAGCATGAAAAACCAACACCTTATGATGAAGCCGTCAGCCTCATCTGGTACTTGGAAAATGTATTTTACAAATCTTTCGGAGATATTTTTGATTATATCCAACAGAATATTTTTGATGGCAAAGAAATAGACAATGACATCATCAACATCGGTTTTTGGCCAGGAGGCGATAGAGATGGAAATCCATTTGTAACGCCTGAAATTACGCTAAAAGTTGCGGAGCGCTTAAGGGAAACGATCATTAAGAATTATTATCGTGACATCAGAAGTTTAAAGAGAAAACTGACCTTTAGAGGTGTTGAAGACAGCATGGCAATGCTGGAAAGAGAACTTTATACGCTAAGAATTGGCAATCCATCCGAATTGACTTTGGAAGGTTTTAAGGCAGAATTGAATGCCATTAAAGACCTCATTATCAGCAGGGATAATTCCTTATATGTTCCTGAGATCAACAGTTTGCTCAATAAAATCCATCTTTTCGGTTTCCATTTTTCAACTTTGGATATCCGTCAGGACAGTCGCGCGCATGAAAAAGTGTTTACTAATTTGGTACAAACGCTATTGGACAGTGGCAACACGATTTTCCCGAAAAATTATTTCGATTTATCACAACCAGAAAAAGTCGAGGTGCTCACAAACGTCCACGGGAAAATTGATTTATCCATGATTACCGATGAAGACACTCTTAAAACTTTAAAAACCATCGAAGCCATAAAAACCATTCAACAAACGAATGGCGAAAAGGCATGCAACCGATATATCATCAGTAACAACCAATCCACACTGCATGTCATGGAATTGTTTGCCATGTTAAAACTGGTATCCTTCCAAGAAGATATGACGGTTGATATCGGTCCTCTTTTTGAAACCATTACCGATTTGGAGAACTCGCATGCGATTATGGAAGAACTCTACACGAATCCTGCCTACAGTGCACATTTAAAATCAAGAGGCAACAAACAAACGATCATGCTCGGCTTTAGCGACGGAACTAAAGATGGTGGCTATTTAATGGCGAACTGGGCAATTTTCAAAGCGAAAGAACGTCTCACGGAAATCTCACGTAAATATGACGTCACTGCTATTTTCTTTGATGGTCGCGGTGGTCCGCCTGCACGTGGCGGTGGAAAAACCCATAATTTTTATGCCTCTTTAGGACCAACTATCGAAAGTAAAGAAGTGCAATTGACCATCCAAGGACAGACGATTAGCTCTAATTTTGGAACTTTAGATTCGTCCCAATACAACTTGGAGCAATTGATCAGTTCTGGAGTTTATAATAAAATGAGTAATACTGATTTGCGTATGACTCCTGATAATAGAGACGTCATGAGCAATTTGGCCGAATTAAGTTATAAAGCCTACGCCGACTTTAAAGCGCATCCAAAATTCATTCCTTATTTGGAGAATATGAGTACGTTAAAATATTACGCGATGACTAATATTGGAAGCCGTCCTTCAAAGCGTGGAAAATCGGAAGGACTAGTTTTCGAAGATTTAAGAGCGATTCCTTTTGTGGGTTCCTGGGCACAACTCAAGCAAAACGTTCCAGGATTCTTTGGTGTGGGAACTGCTTTAAAATATTATGAAGACGCTAACGAATTTGACAAAGTTCAACACTTATTTAAAACGTCGAGCTTCTTCAAAACCCTGATTGAAAACAGTATGATGTCCTTGTCAAAATCCTTTTTTGATTTGACCAAATACATGTCTGAAGATCCCGAATATGGCGCCTTCTGGAATATTATCCATGACGAATATGTGACCACAAAACGTTTGATCCTTAAATTGACAGGGTATCAAGAATTGATGCAGGAAGAACCATCGGGCAAAGCTTCTATTAATATCAGAGAATCTATTGTGTTACCTCTTTTGACCATTCAGCAAT
Organism: Gelidibacter sp.; assembly: GCF_039916245.1. Lineage (GTDB taxonomy): Bacteria > Bacteroidota > Bacteroidia > Flavobacteriales > Flavobacteriaceae > Gelidibacter. Next base: position 15,100 of record NZ_JBDSLS010000051.1, on the reverse strand, counting down.
TTGCCTTAAAAAAAATTCAAGAATTGGAAAAAGCATCGCCTCGAGACGAAGAACAGATAAAAATTTATCAGAAAATCGTGACCCGTTCTTTGTTCGGAAATATTAATGCCAGTCGAAATTCGGCATAGTAAACACGTTGCGATTCATCTCTTTAAAAGCCCTCAACATCTTTATATTGAGGGCTTTTCAATTATAACAGTTTTTCAGAAACAACCGCGCTTTTCTTAATAATCAGAACATTTTAATCCTTGTGAAATTCACTATTTATGATCCTTTATAACTAAATAAAAAACAACGATTTATAAAAGAGATAAGATTCATTTCAAAATTTTGTCGATATAAATTAGGAATTACAAATTAGTTTTTTGACTTTTGTCCCATAAATGAAGAAACAAATTTTAAATATTATTTCTATTATTAGCGTCGTGATTATTTCACAGCGATAGGGAATGGTACACTAAATTTAAAAATATAATTTAAAGCCTTCCTCAATAATTGGAAGGCTTTTTTTTTAGATATGAATCAGATTACTGTCATTATTAGCATCATTATTATTAGCTCCAGTTAGTTGATACAGCATGCTATTTCCATAAAAGCCTGTATCAATTGAGATACAGGCTTTTTTTATTATAAAGTTTAATGATTTGAACATCATAAATAAATCAAGCTAACCAAATGTATTTCAGATATTTAAATATCAAACACATACACTGAGTTTAGTCTTAAACTGTAAATTAAGAACCAAGAGAAAAAGACAAATACTAATTTTAGAACTTTAAATGACTATGAACGCGTATTCCAATAACCAAACAATAATTTACCACAACGGTGAATTTTTAAAACCTGAAACTGCAAAGACCAGTTTATACAGCCAAACTTTACACTATGGCAATGGCGTATTTGAAGGTATCAGAACTTATAAAACCGCTGATGGCACAAAAATTTTTAAAGCCGAAGAACACTATGAGCGTCTAAAATATGGTGCTAAAGTGATGGGCATTCCTTTCAAATACACCGTTGAAGAGCTTATTGCAATTACCTACGATCTTTTAAGAAAAAACCAATTGGAAGATGCTTATATCCGACCATTGATTACTACAGGTGACAATATGGGATTATATACTTCAAAGGAATCAATCTTGACTATTCAGTGCTGGGCCTGGCCAAAATTAATGGGCGACACTTTACTCCGTGTCAAAACCTCATCGTTTGAACGTCCAAACCCAAAATCCTGCTTTGTGGAAGCGAAGGTTACAGGACATTATATCAACTCCATCTTATCCACCAATGAAGCGAAAGACGCAGGTTTTGATGAAGCTTTATTGCTCGATATGTATGGGAATGTTGCCGAATGTTCGGGAGCAAATATCTTCATGCAGAAAGACGGCAAACTTTTCACGCCTAAAAAAGGCAGTATCATGGCTGGAATTACACGTTCTACCATTTTAGAAATTTGCGAGCAAGAAGGCATTCCAGTTGAAGAAAAGCATTTCAAACTGGACGAATTGAAACAAGCCGACAGTGCATTTTTTACGGGAACAGCAGCAGAAGTTGTTGGCCTAAAATCATTGGACGATTATGAATTTCCTTTACAATGGACCGATTCTTTAGGTCATAAATTAATGAAGTTGTACCAAAAAGAAGTTTTAGGACAACGCACAAACAAATTATCAGAAGCATTATGAGTGAATTAAATAAATATAGTAAAACAGTTACACAAGATCCTACACTTCCAGCGGCACAAGCCATGTTGCACGCCATTGGTTTAACGGATGAGGATTTGAAAAAACCTTTTATAGGGATCGCCAGTACAGGATATGAGGGCAATCCTTGTAATATGCACTTGAATGATTTAGCGGTACATGCTAAAAAAGGAACAGAAAATGCTGGATTGGTGGGCTTAATTTTCAACACCATTGGCGTTAGCGATGGGATTTCAAACGGTACGCCGGGAATGCGTTTCTCATTGCCTTCCAGAGATATCATTGCCGATTCCATGGAAACTGTTGTGGAAGCCATGGCTTATGATGGTTTGATTACCGTGGTTGGCTGTGATAAAAACATGCCAGGTGCTTTGATGGCCATGTTGCGTTTAAATCGACCTTCAGTGTTGGTTTATGGTGGCACCATTGCTTCAGGATGCCATAATGGTAAAAAATTGGATATTATATCAGCATTTGAAGCCTACGGACAAAAAGTTGCAGGAACCATTGATGAAGAAGAATTCCAAGCTGTAGTGCATAAAGCCTGTCCAGGAGCAGGAGCTTGTGGCGGCATGTACACGGCCAATACTATGGCTTCGGCCATTGAAGCTTTAGGAATGTCATTACCTTTTAACTCTTCAAATCCTGCGCTTAGCGATGGAAATCTGAAAGAAAAAGAATCGGTTAAAGCAGGTGAAGCCTTGCGTTTATTGTTAGAAAGAGATATCAAACCTTCAGATATTGTCACTAAAAAATCAATTGAAAATGCCTTCAAATTGGTTACCGTTCTTGGCGGTTCGACCAACGCAGTACTTCATTTTTTAGCCATCGCAAAAGCGGCTCAGGTAGAATTCACCTTAGAAGATTTCAAAAAGATCAGCGACAACACCCCATTATTAGCCAATCTAAAACCAAGCGGACAATATTCGATGGAAGATTTGCACAATATCGGCGGAATTCCTGGTGTCTTAAAATACATGTTAGATAAAGGCATGTTGCACGGCGATTGCTTAACCGTTACTGGAAATACCTTAGCCGAAAACTTAAAAGATGTTCCAAGTTTAAAAGAAGGTCAAGACATTATAGCAACACTTGAAAATCCAATAAAAGGAACAGGACACATCCGTATTCTATTTGGAAATTTGGCGACGGAAGGTGCCGTGGCAAAAATCACAGGAAAAGAAGGCTTGTCATTTAGAGGAACCGCCAATGTATTTGACAGCGAAATTGCCGTCAATGAAGGTATCAAAACAGGAAAAGTCAAAAAGGGCGATGTGGTCATCATCCGCTATGAAGGTCCAAAAGGCGCTCCAGGTATGCCAGAAATGTTAAAACCAACCTCTTCTATTATGGGTGCAGGTTTGGGGAAAGATGTTGCCATGATTACGGACGGACGTTTCTCCGGTGGATCACACGGATTTGTAGTAGGTCACGTATCTCCCGAAGCTCAAGATGGCGGTAATATTGCGTTAGTTGAAAATGGCGATATCATCTTCATAGATGCCGTTAACAATACCATAGACATCGAAATTTCCGATGAAGAATTAGCACAAAGAAGAGCCAAATGGGTTGCACCTGCCTTAAAGTTTAAGCGTGGTGTGCTCTATAAATATGCAAAAACAGTTTCATCAGCATCTCAAGGATGTGTTACTGATGAATTCTAACAAGTACGATTATGCAAGAAACACAAACATTGAATAAAGAACAAAAAACAACAGCGACTACCATTCGTATTTCAGGTAGTGAAGCCATCATCAGATGTCTTATTGCTGAAGGTGTTGACATTTTATACGGTTACCCAGGCGGTGCGATCATGCCAGTGTATGATGAACTCTATAAGTTTAGAGATCAAATTCATCACGTGCTAACCCGTCATGAACAAGGTGCCACCCACGCCGCACAAGGCTATGCGCGTATTTCAGGAAAAGTTGGTGTTGCCATAGCCACCTCTGGACCAGGAGCTACAAATTTGATTACGGGCATTGCAGATGCTCAAATAGATTCCACACCAATGGTGTGCATTACAGGTCAAGTCGCCTCACATTTATTAGGTAGTGATGCGTTTCAGGAAACTGATATTATTGGCATTTCAACGCCAGTCACCAAATGGAACCATCAAATTACCAAAGCTTCTCAAATACCTGAGATCATCGCCAAAGCATTTTATATTGCCAGAAGTGGACGTCCAGGGCCTGTTTTGATTGATATTACAAAGGACGCTCAATTTGAAGAATTTGATTTTTCTTATGAAAAATGCACTCGCGTCAGAAGTTATAATCCAGTTCCAGCCACTGATATCGACGATGTGAAAGCGGCGGCACTTTTGATTAATTCCGCTAAAAAACCGATGATTGTTTGGGGACAAGGTGTTATCCTAGCAGAAGCAGAAGAAGAATTAAAATCCGTTATCGAAAAGACAGGTATTCCTGCAGCATGGACGATTCTAGGTGCATCAGCAATCCCGACAGCACATCCGTTAAATATTGGAATGGTCGGCATGCACGGTAACTATGCCCCTAACGTTTTGACTAATGAATGTGACGTTTTAATTGCCATCGGCATGCGCTTTGACGATCGTGTTACTGGTAATTTAGACAGTTATGCAAAACAAGCTCAAATTATTCACTTTGATATTGATCCTGCTGAGATTGATAAAAATGTGAAAACGGACGTTTCTGTTTTAGGAGATGCGAAAGAAAGCTTAACCCAACTATTACCACTTTTAAAAGCGAATTCACATACCGAATGGCATCAGAAATTTAAAGATTTGTACGCCATCGAGTTTGAAAAAGTTATTAAAGACGACTTATATCCAACCAAGGAAGGTTTGACCATGGGCGAAGTCCTTAAGGAAATCAATCTCCAAACCAAAGGAAATGCCGCTATCGTTTCTGACGTTGGACAACACCAAATGATCGCCTGTCGTTACGCCGAATTTACCACCACTAGAAGTAATATCACTTCTGGAGGATTGGGAACCATGGGATTCGCACTTCCGGCGGCCATTGGCGCAAAAATGTCGGCTCCCGAGCGTGATGTCGTGGCTATTATTGGCGATGGCGGTTACCAAATGACGATTCAGGAATTGGGCACTATTTTTCAACAAAGAGTCCCAGTAAAAATTGTGGTTTTGAACAATGAGTTCTTAGGAATGGTGCGCCAGTGGCAACAACTGTTTTTTGACAAACGCTACGCCTCCACAGAAATGACCAATCCGGATTTTGTGGCCATTGCCAAAGGCTATTATATCGATGCTCAAAAAGTCACCAAAAGAGAAGATTTAAAAAATGCCGTTGCTGAAATGATGAATTGTGAAGGCCCTTATTTTTTAGAAGTTTGCGTAGAAAAAGAAGGCAATGTCTTCCCTATGATCCCAAGTGGCGCGAGTGTTTCAGATGTGCGTTTGGAATAAAAGAGCGCTTGAAGTTGGAAGCACGGAGCTTGAAGACAATAATTATAACATAGAGAAAAAGAAAATAGAATAAAGAGAAAAGAAAATAGATGATGTTGAAACAATTTAAATATAAAGCTGAATCAAGTCTATTTTCTATGTTCTATTATCTTTTCTCTTAAAGCAAAAATCTGATTACAACAGAACAAAGAAAATAGAATAAATAGAAAAGATCAAAGATGATTTTTGAGACCATTTAAAAATGAATCCATAAAAGTCTATTTTCTATATTCTATTATCTAAAATCTTTTTAGAACAATGAGTGAAACTAAATTATATACCGTATCCATTTACACCGAAAACAATATTGGTTTATTAAACCGTATTTCGGCCATTTTTCAACGTCGTCATCTCAATCTTGAAAGTATTAATATTTCGGCTTCTGAAATTGAAAATGTATCCAAATGGACCATCGTCCTGGAACTAACCGAAGAACGTATGAAAAAAATTATCGGTCAGATAGAAAAACAGATCGATGTCATTAAAGCCTATTACCATACTGAAGAAGAGACGATTTATCAAGAATCCTGCATGTTCAAGCTCAGATCGAATTTGCTTTTTGACGAACGCCAAATTCAAAATATCATAAAAGAAAGCAACGCGCGCATTGTGACAGTTAACCGAGAGTTTTTCGTCATTGAAAAATCAGGTCGCAAAGAAGAATTAGAATTATTACATCGTGAATTAAGTGTCTTTGGCATCATGCAGTTTACGCGCTCAGGACGTATTGCAGTGACTAAAGACGAAATGAAAATATCAAAAATGCTAGAAGCATTTCAACATTAAAATCAAATAAAAATGTCAAATTATTTCAACACATTACCGTTAAGAATCCAATTAGAGCAATTAGGAAAATGTCGTTTTATGGATGCTTCAGAATTTGAAGATGGCATCAACGCATTAAAAGGAAAGAAAATAGTTATTATCGGCTGTGGCGCCCAAGGTTTGAACCAAGGTTTGAACATGCGCGATTCTGGTTTGGATATTTCTTATGCCTTACGTGATGCCGCTATTCAAGAAAAACGCGCTTCGTATAAAAACGCTGCGTCTAATGGTTTTACAGTAGGTACTTATGAGGAATTGCTTCCAACTGCCGATTTAGTCTTGAATTTAACGCCAGACAAACAACATACGGACGTTGTAAAAGCGGTCATGCCTTTGATGAAAAAAGGAGCAACATTAAGCTATTCTCATGGTTTTAATATCGTCGAAGAAGGCACTAAAATCCGCGAGGATATTACTGTGATCATGGTGGCACCTAAATGTCCGGGAACAGAAGTTCGTGAAGAATACAAACGCGGATTTGGTGTACCAACCTTAATCGCCGTACATCCAGAAAATGATCCTGAAAACAAAGGTTGGGAACAAGCTAAAGCATATGCTGTAGCAACTGGAGGCCATAAAGCAGGTGTTTTGGAATCGTCTTTTATTGCTGAAGTAAAAAGTGATTTAATGGGCGAACAAACCATTCTTTGTGGGGTGCTTCAAACCGGATCCATCTTAGCTTTCGACAAAATGATTGAAGTAGGTGTGAATCCTAATTACGCTGCAAAATTGATTCAATTAGGTTGGGAAACCATTACTGAAGCGTTAAAACATGGTGGGATTACCAACATGATGGATCGCTTGTCAAATCCAGCAAAAATCAAGGCTTTTGAAATGGCTGAAGAATTAAAGACTATCATGAAACCGTTGTTTGAAAAGCACATGGATGACATCATCTCTGGACATTTCTCACAAACGATGATGGAAGATTGGGCCAATGACGACGTTAATCTTTTAAAATGGCGTGCCGCAACTGGCGAAACCGCTTTTGAAAAAACAGAATTAACAACCGATCATATTTCAGAACAAACCTATTTTGATCATAGTGTGTTATTGGTAGCTTTCGTAAAATCGGGCGTCGAATTAGCGTTCGATACGATGGTAAGCGCTGGTATTATTGAAGATTCAGCATACTACGAATCCTTGCACGAATTACCATTGATTGCCAATACCATCGCAAGAAAAAAATTATTTGAAATGAACCGTGTGATTTCTGACACTGCTGAATATGGCTGCTATTTATTTGACCATGCCTGCAAACCTTTATTGGTAGATTTCATGAAAAACGTAGATCCAAAAACCATCGGAACTTCTTTTTCAACCTCTAATGCCGTCGATAATCAGGAATTGATTGCGGTTAATGAGGCCATCCGAAGCCACCCTATTGAAACTGTTGGAAAACGTTTAAGAGCAGCGATGACTGCTATGAAAGTTATAAAAACAGATGCTGAAGTAGAAGATTCAGTATTAGCGTAACAAACCATTGTAGCATCCTTAGGATGTGAATAAAATAAAAGGCAGGACTTCTGCGTCCTGCCTCTAAAGAAGTGTGATGAACGTTGAAACCAAAATATATTACCCAAGTATTGCCGCTGTAGAAGCAGCCGCTAGAAAACTACAAGATGTTGCCACAGTAACACCACTCATCGCCAACCAGCGTTATTCGAAAAAATTTGGAGCGAATATCGTTTTTAAACGTGAGGATTTACAGCAAGTGCGCTCTTACAAAATACGAGGCGCCTACAACAAAATGTCATCGCTGAGCCCATCGCAAGTTGAAAATGGAATCGTGTGTGCAAGCGCCGGAAACCATGCGCAAGGCGTCGCATTATCTTGCAAATTATTAAAAATTAAAGGCACTATTTTTATGCCCTCGCCGACACCTCAACAAAAAATTGAGCAGGTCAAAATGTTTGGCGAAGACTATACTGAAGTCATTTTGGTAGGCGATACTTTTGACGATGCCAGTGAAGCTGCAAAGCAAGAATGTGAGCGTTTAAACAAAACGTTTATTCATCCTTTCAACGACGAAAAAGTCATTGAAGGGCAAGCCACCGTGGGCTTGGAAATTATTGATCAGGCACAGCATCCTATTCATTATGTATTTGTGCCGATTGGCGGCGGCGGACTATCGGCCGGGCTATCTTCAGTCTTTAAACAATTGTCTCCCAATACAAAAATTATTGGTGTGGAACCGAAAGGTGCTCCTTCCATGTTAACCTCCCTCAAAAACAAACGCAACACCGAATTAAAAAACATCGAATGTTTTGTGGACGGCGCTGCGGTAAAACGTGTGGGCGATTTAAACTTTGAGATTTGTCAGCAAAATGCAATTGAAGTCATTACCGTCGATGAAGGCAAAGTTTGTGAAACCATCCTCGATTTGTACAATAAAGATGCGATTGTTGTAGAGCCGGCAGGTGCTTTGAGCATTGCTGCTTTAGATCAATATGCCGATGAAATCAAGGGCAAAAACGTGGTCTGTATTATTAGCGGTAGCAATAATGACATCACGCGAACTGCCGAAATCAAGGAACGCGCACTTTTATATGCGAACCTCAAACATTATTTTATCATCAAGTTTCCACAGCGTGCTGGGGCACTTCGTGAGTTTGTGGTCGATATTTTAGGACCTACAGATGATATCACACACTTTGAATACACCAAAAAAACAAACCGTGATAACGGTGCGGCCGTCGTGGGATTGGAATTGAAATCAGCCGATGATTTACAACCGCTGATTACCAAAATGAAGCTCCATAATTTTTACGGCGATTACCTTAACGACAAACCCGAACTATTTCAATTTTTAGTATAAAACGAAAGCTATGAGCACAATACCAGAACAGTTTCGAATTAAATCATTAATCCATCAAAACAGCTATTTAGTAGATGGCGAATTAAAATCCTGGTCTGGAGAAAGCTCAGAAGTTCATTCTACCATTTCTTCAACTGAAGTGTATCAGCCCACTTTATTGGGCACTATTCCAACCTTAGGCGAAAAAGAAGCCTTGGACGCGTTGGATGCTGCTGTAAATGCCTATGACAAAGGTCAAGGATTGTGGCCTACCATGAAAGTGAAGGACCGCATTGATTGCATGGAAAATTTCACAACCCAAATGAAAACCAAGCGTGCGGAAATCGTCAAATTGCTCATGTGGGAAATTGGGAAAACCCTTCCTGATTCAGAAAAAGAATTTGACAGAACGGTCGATTATATTTACGATACAATCGAAGAATACAAACAACTCGATAGAGACAACGCCAAATTTGAAAAACATGACGGCGTCTATGCGCATATCAAAAGAGGCCCACTTGGCGTCGTACTCTGCTTAGGACCTTATAACTATCCATTAAACGAAACGTTCGCCCTATTGATTCCTGCATTGATGATGGGAAATACCGTCATCTTCAAACCAGCAAAATTTGGAGTTTTGTTGATTTCTCCTTTATTGGAAGCTTTTCAAAGCAGTTTTCCTAAGGGCGTTGTCAATATTCTTTATGGTCGCGGAAGAACTGTTGCCACCCCGATCATGGAATCAGGGAAAATTGATGTTTTGGCCCTTATCGGCAACAGTAAATCAGCCAACGCGCTTCAAAACCAACATCCAAAAAGCAACAGACTTCGCCTCGTTTTAGGTTTGGAAGCAAAAAACCCAGCCATTGTGCTTAAAGATGCCGATTTGGATTTAGCGATCGATGAATGCATTGCAGGAGCGACATCATTCAACGGACAACGTTGTACAGCCTTAAAAATCATCTATGTACATGAAGCCATTGTGGACGAGTTCAACAAGCGTTTTTCTGAAAGAGTAGATGAATTAAAATTTGGAAATCCTTGGGAAGCTGGCGTGAAATTAACGCCTTTACCTGAACCAGATAAACCACAATACATACAGGAATTGATTGATGATGCCATTGAAAAAGGTGCCAAAATATTAAATAAAAAAGGAGGAGAAACTTCTGAAAACTATATTTTCCCTGCCGTTTTATATCCCGTGAATAAAGACATGCGCGTGTTTCAAGAGGAACAATTTGGTCCTGTGATCCCTGTCGTTCCATTTAAGGATATCGAGCAACCTTTGGATGATATGGCCGAATCAAATTACGGACAACAAGTAAGTTTGTTTGGCAGTGATATTAAAACATTAGCGCCATTGATCGATACCTTGGTCAATTTGGTATGTCGCGTTAACCTCAACAGTTCTTGCCAACGTGGCCCAGATGTGTATCCATTTACTGGCAGAAAAGACTCTGCTGTAGGCACTTTGAGTGTTCATGATGCACTCCGCTCCTTTTCCATAAGAACATTTGTCGCTTCAAAAGACAATGCTTATAACAATGCCATTTTAAAGAATTTATTAGATAGCAAAGCCTCCAATTTCGTGAGTACGGATTATATCCTTTAAAAAAAGTTAAAAAAAATTTGAGATATTAAATAAAATGTTACTTTTGAACCATGATTCTAATGAAAAATAAAATACGTCCATCAAGTCCCGCAATGGTATTGCGCAGACGCTGTGCATTCTAACCTTAAAGAAGCCACTAACGTATATTTATTTTTTTACCTTGATCAATTCACTACACATAATTTACTCTTCAAATCCAGTTGTTTTAAATAGCAACCGCATAAGGACATGTCATATATTATTCCGTCGCCCTTAAGGGTGCGCTATAATTTTGGAACCTAGGTGAGTCCGGTTCTTTTTTCCGACAATTTCATTTTTAATTTTTTTTTAATTTAAACATCAAGACAATGGAAATTGTTATTGCTAATAAATCTCATGCCGTTTACGCTCAAATCATTTGCGACACGATTGCAGAATCGGCGAAAGTAAGAGGTACCGGTATTGCTAGACGGACGCCAGAATACGTCATCTCCAAAATGGAACTTGGCAACGCGGTTATTGCTTTAGACGGCAGCACCTTTGCTGGCTTTTGTTATATCGAAGCTTGGGGTCATGGTAAGTTTGTTGCCAATTCTGGACTGATTGTTCATCCAGATTTCAGAGAACAAGGTTTAGCCAAGAAAATAAAGCAACGTGTTTTTCAACATTCGAGAGAGAAGTTTCCAGACTCCAAAATATTTAGTATCACCACCGGATTGGCCGTTATGAAAATGAACAGCGAACTGGGCTATAAACCCGTTACCTTTTCAGAATTGACCAATGACCAAAGTTTCTGGAATGGCTGTCAGTCTTGTAAAAACTATGACATCCTTCAACGTACGGAACAAAAAATGTGCTTATGCACAGGCATGTTGTACGACCCAAAATCCAAGAATAGTGACGAACCACAAGAAGTAAAAGCCAAGGTTTTCCAAAGATTAAAACAAATCAAACAGACCTTGTTTCTAAAAAAAGAAAATAAATCATGAGTAAAAAATTAGTTTTAGCCTATAGTGGCGGCTTGGACACCTCCTATTGTGCCGTACATTTAAGTAAGGATCTCGGATATGAAGTACACGCCGTAAGTGTGAATACTGGCGGATTTACTTCTGAAGAAATCCAAAAAATAGAAACAAACGCCTACAAAATGGGGGTTTCAACCTATAAAAATATTGATGCCGTTGCTTCTTATTATGAGAAAGTCATCAAGAATTTGATTTATGGAAATGTGTTAAAAAACAACACCTATCCTTTATCGGTAAGTGCAGAACGGATCATTCAGGCCATTGAAATCGTTGAATACGCCAAAAGCATCAACGCCGAATATATTGCCCATGGCAGTACAGGCGCTGGTAACGACCAAGTGCGTTTTGATATGATTTTTCAAACTTTGGCACCACATATCGAAATCATTACGCCTATTCGAGATTTGAAATTATCTAGACAGGAAGAGATTGATTACCTCAAAAGTAATGATGTGGACATGTCTTGGGAGAAAGCTAAATACTCGGTCAACAAAGGCCTCTGGGGAACCAGTGTTGGTGGCGAAGAAACTTTAACTTCAGAAAAACCATTGCCAGAACACGCCTACCCGTCGCAATTGGAAAAGCAAGGCGAAGAAAAAGTAACGCTTACCTTTAAAAAAGGACAGTTGGTAGCACTTAATGGCCAGTCTAATGCGCCAGAAAAAAATATTGAAGCCTTAAATACAATAGCTTCAGCTTACGCTATCGGTCGTGACATTCATGTTGGCGATACGATTGTAGGGATTAAAGGTCGTGTTGGTTTTGAAGCAGCCGCGGCACTTATTACGGTCAAAGCGCATCACTTATTAGAAAAGCACACCTTGACCAAATGGCAATTACAGCACAAGGAATACCTTTCTAGTTTTTATGGGATGCATTTGCACGAAGGACAATATTTAGATCCGGTAATGCGCAACATAGAAGCCTTTTTAGAAAGTAGCCAAGAAAATGTATCAGGTGATGTGATTGTGAGCTTAAAACCTTACCATTTCACTTTAGATGGCATTAACTCTCCGCACGATTTAATGAATGTGAAGTTTGGTACGTATGGCGAAATGAACAAAGGCTGGACGGCAGATGAAGCCAAAGGTTTTATAAAAATCATCGGCAATCAGAATAAAATTTATCATCAAGTAAATTCAAAATCATGATCGACGTAGGTATTATTGGAGGTGCAGGATACACAGCTGGCGAATTAATTCGTCTGCTGCTGAATCATCCAAAAGCACAGCTTAATTTTATTTATAGCACTTCTAACGCAGGAAATAAAATTTCTAAAGTGCATCAAGATTTGGTGGGCGATACCGATTTAGAATTTTCCAGTACCATCAATCCAGAGGTGGATGTTTTATTTTTGTGTTTGGGTCATGGCAATTCAAAAGCATTTTTGGAAGCGCATAAATTTTCTTCCAAAACGAAAATCATCGATTTAAGTAATGATTTCAGATTGGAAAAAGATCGTGATTTTGAAGGGATGCATTTTGTTTATGGCTTGCCGGAATTGAAAAAGGACGCCATTAAAAAAGCGAATTATATCGCTAATCCAGGCTGTTTTGCTACAGGCATTCAATTGGCACTTTTGCCCTTGGCCGCAAATCATCTTTTAAAAAGTGATGTTCATGTCAACGCCGTTACTGGTTCAACTGGTGCAGGAACATCCTTGTCAGATACGACGCATTTTTCATGGCGCGACAATAATTTTTCGCATTATAAAGCTTTTAATCATCAGCATTTAGGAGAAATCAATGAAAGTATCCATCTTTTACAAAAGGATGCCACATCTGAAGTGATTCTTATTCCTAACCGAGGGAATTTTTCAAGAGGTATTTTCGCCACGGCTTATACGGATTTTGACGGAAGCCTTGAAGACGCGAAAACACTTTATAAAACCTATTATAAAGACGCTGCATTTACGGTTGTTTCTGGGGAAGACATCCATTTAAAACAAGTGGTCAACACCAATAAATGCATGCTTCATCTGCAAAAACATAACAACAAATTGTTAATCACAAGTATTGTTGACAACTTATTAAAAGGTGCTTCTGGTCAAGCCATTCAAAACATGAATTTGATGTTTGGATTTGAAGAAACCGAAGGCTTATTGCTTAAAGCAAATTATTTCTAGTAAAAACTAAATCAGGAATTTGATTAAATATTAAGTTGAACCGCCTTCACAGGCATTAATGAGATACCCGCCTTCGCGGGCATGTATATGAAAATAGCCATCATAGGCACAGGGAATCTAGGGAAATCCGTCGCAAAAGGTCTGATTAACAATAATGCGATAACGACCTTATATCTTACCAAAAGAAATACGGAAGGTATCTCCGAATTTGAAGGCTATAAAAATGTCACGCTTACCACGGATAATAATTTGGCGGTCAAAAACTCCGATATTTTAATTTTCGCAGTGCAGCCGTCACATTTGGAACAGGTTCTAAAAGATATCAAGCCGCTAATTACAGATAATCACGTGCTCATTTCTACGGTTACGGGATTTGATATTTCCAAAATGGAAGCTATTATTGGTGCCGAGCAGTATATTATTAGAGCCATGCCAAACACTGCTATCGCTGTTGGAAAATCGATGACCTGCATTTGTAGTAACACAAAAGGTGCCAAACGCATTAAAGTGGCTGAGGCTATTTTCAATCGTTTAGGGCATTCGTTGATCATTCCGGAATCACAAATGCAAGCGGCTACTGTGGTTTGCGCCAGTGGCATCGCATTTTGGATGCGTCTTATTCGTGCGACCACGCAAGCGGGGATTCAATTAGGTTTTGATGCTAAAGAAGCTCAGGAATTGGCGATGTACACCAGTGAAGGTGCGGCCAATTTACTCATTGCCAATGGCCATCATCCAGAAGAAGAAATTGACCGTGTGACGACACCAAAAGGCTGTACCATTGAAGGCTTGAACGAAATGGAGCACAAAGGTTTAAGTTCGTCATTGATACAAGGTATGGTCGCCTCTTACAATAAAATCAGTAACATTAAAAAAGAACAAATATGAGTTTATTTAATGTCTATCCACTTTTTGACATCACGCCAGTAAAGGCCAAAGACCTTTCGGTTTATGATGATAAAGGTGTCGAATATTTAGATTTATACGGCGGACATGCCGTGATTTCCATCGGACATTCGCATCCAGAATATGTGTCGGCAGTATCAAACCAAGTCAGCAACTTAGGATTTTATAGCAACGCGATTCAAAATCCGCTGCAAGAATCCTTGGCGCATGAACTCGGACGCATTTCAGGATGTCAAGATTACCAATTATTTTTGTGTAATTCGGGTGCTGAAGCGAATGAAAATGCCTTAAAGCTAGCATCCTTCCATACCGGAAAGAAGCATGTTGTAGCCTTTAAAAATTCCTTCCACGGACGCACCTCAGCAGCCGTTGCAGCCACAGACGATCCTAAAATTGTTGCGCCATTAAATGCACAACAACATGTGGATTTCGTGGATTTAGGCAATTTAACTGCTGTTGAAAATATTCTTAAAAAAAATGAAACCTGCGCCGTAATTATTGAATTGATTCAAGGCGTTGGCGGTTTGGATGAAAGTACTACTGAATTCTATCAAGGCCTGGAAAAATTATGCAAGACCTACAAAGTCATGCTAATTGCAGATGAAGTGCAGTCTGGTTTTGGAAGAACGGGCGATTTCTTCGCTTTTCAAAAGTACGGCTGGACACCGGATATTATT
>NZ_JBDSLS010000050.1:0-7578 GCF_039916245.1 Gelidibacter sp. | reverse complement strand
GAATTTTTATGGCAACTTCTTCCGAAATAACTTTATTTCTTACCAATTCTGGCAATTCGTCAACAAGTCTTGATTTCATTCGTATTGATTTTTATGTTAAATGTAATCTTTTATTTCTTATGCTTTTTTCAGATTTTCCACCGATAGATGTTTCGTTTTAAACCCCACAATTAGAGTTAAACAAAAACCTTCTAAATGAACATTTGCCAAGTAATATTAGTAAAAATGAACTTTCCACTAATTTGCTTCATTGAAATTAACTGCATTATTAAGCAGGATAATTTATCTGACTAACAATGAACAAACAATTGTTAAAATTTCCAACATCTTATCCCATCTTTAAACCATTCCTTTCACTCTCAGTCCTAGAAGTGTAACCTTTAAAAATAGAGACATGAAAAAAATAGTAATGATAATGATCGCAGTCGCAACTTTACAAGTATCTGCACAAGAACAAAAAAGAGAAGTTAGAAAACAGCGCATGGAGTCTAAAACCTCATATTCTCCTGAAGAAATGGCACAACTCCAAGCCAAAAAAATGACTTTAATTTTGGATTTAAGTGACAAACAACAAAAGGAGATGTCCGCAGTATTCTTGGAACAAGCCAAATTGAGACAAAGCAAAAAAGAGGCTTATTTAAAATCTAAGGAAAAAGCAGAAGTCAAGACTTGGTCAAAAGAAGAGCGTTTCAAAATGGCCAACGCACGATTGGATCAGCAAATTGAAATGAAGAAAAAAATGAAAAGCATTTTATCTTCAGAACAATATGAGAAATGGGGAAAAATGAATGAAAAACGTGATCAGCATAGTAAAAGATATGCCAGGCATTCTAAAAACAAAAGCCGCCAAATGACCCCAAAAGAAGTCATAAAATAAGCTTCAACAGAGCATCATTAAAAATCAAAAAGGGAATTTCTAATTGGAAACTCCCTCTTTTTTTATATGAAAATTGTTGTTTGATTAAAACATGCAGTACTCAGCGTTACCTGATGGGAATAGAGGTTTTTAAAGTTTTGTTCAACAATACACTTCTTCTATTCTTTAATACAAACGCTTATAAAAATCAATAATTGGACGGGGTCTTAAATTTTAAGCCCAATGCTTAACGCTTTACGGCACAAATCTATATTCTATGTTCTATCAACACAGTGGTCTTGATTCTTTTAGTTGACAGTATTGATTACAAATCTGTGTAAACTAAAGCGTTTTACAAACTTTATCCACTGCATTGATGGTCGCATCCAAATCTTCATAACTTAAGGCATCGCAAATAAACCAGGTTTCAAATGCACTTGGTGCGATATATACACCTTCATTCAGCATACCGTGAAAAAACTTTTTAAAGGTTTCATTATTGGCTTTTGCAGCGGTTTCAAAATCAAACACTTCATGCGCTTCAAAATGAATGGAAATCATGGATCCCATACGGTTAATGGTATGTTTAACATTATTGGCCAACAGCACTTTTTCCATCCCCTGATGTAAGTATTCTGTTTTTTCGGCTAAACGCCTAAAGACAGTTCTGTCCTTGTTCAAATGTTGCAACATGGCCAAACCTGCCGCCATTGCCAATGGATTTCCGCTTAAAGTTCCTGCTTGATATACTGGGCCAATCGGCGCCAGATAATTCATAATTTCATTTCGGGCAGCAAAAGCGCCTACTGGAAGACCGCCACCGATTACTTTTCCAAAGCAAACAATATCAGCATCCACCCCATATAATTCTTGCGCACCACCTGCCGCCAATCTAAAACCGGTCATGACCTCATCAAAAATCAACAGAATTCCATGTGCGTCACATAAAGTTCTTAGTTTATGTAAGAAATCATCTTTTGGTGGAATACAGCCCATATTTCCTGCAACAGGCTCAATGATGATACAGGCGATTTCGCCTTTGTTCGCCACTACTAATTCCGTAACGTTTGAAATATCATTATACTTTGCTAAAAGCGTGTCTTTGGCTGTTCCTTGAGTTACTCCTGGACTATTAGGTGTGCCAAATGTGATCGCACCAGAACCCGCAGCAATTAAAAATGAATCACTATGACCGTGGTAACATCCAGCAAATTTGATGATTTTGTCCTTCCCGGTAAATCCACGCGCCAAGCGCACCGCACTCATACAAGCTTCTGTACCTGAGTTGACAAATCGGATTTTATCGATATTTGGCACCATCGAAATTGCCAATTCTGCAATTTCAGTTTCTATGGCCGTGGGCATTCCGAAGGAAGTCCCTTGTTTTGCCTTTTCGATTACGGCATCGACCACTGGATCAAAAGCGTGACCAAGAATCATCGGTCCCCATGAATTGATATAATCAATGTATTTGTTGCCATCTTCATCATGCACATAAGCACCTTTGGCAGATTTCGCGAAAATTGGCGTTCCACCTACGGCACCAAATGCTCTTACAGGCGAATTGACGCCTCCTGGAATAACTTTTTCTGCCTCTTTGAATAGGCTACTACTACGTTGGTATAACATGAATAAATTTATTTTACAATGAGAATTTGACCTAACTGTAAATTACTGTTGGTCATTCCGTTGAGTTTTTGCAATTCGTTTACTGAAAGATTATAGCGTTTTGAAAGCGAATACATCGTATCACCCTTTTCAACTTTATGTGTTAAATTAGAGGTGATATCAACGTTTTTAGGTCTAGAAGACGTTTTTCCTAAAACTTCCTGATCATATTTATACAACTGAAAACGCTCAATCAAACTGATTAATTTGTCAGGATATTTTCTATCGGTAGCATAACCTGCCGCTCTTAAACCTTTTGCCCAGCCTTCGTAATCGTCAAGATCCAATTCGAATAATTTTGCATAGCGACCTCTGGAAGTTAAAAACTCTGAATGGTCATCAAACGATTGCTCGGCATGTTTATATTTTCTAAAACATTCTTGTGAGGCATCATCATCATGAAATATCTTATCGCCAGACCAGCCATGGCATTTTATTCCGAAGTGATTATTGCCTTCCACCGCCAATCGTCCTCTGCCGGATCCCGATTCTAAAATTCCCTGGGCCAAAGTAATGCTCGCCGGAATTTTATGTTCTCGCATTTTTCGCTGAGCGATAAGGCTAAAATCTGCAATATAAACTTCAGTAATATTGCCACTGCTTGAAGGTTTTGGAGCAGTTACAATGGGAGCGTTAGTAACAGGTTCCTCGCGTTCTTTAACGGAAGGCTCTGGTTTTTCATGTTTCTTGACAACATGCTCGGTTTTTGCTTTTTTCTTTTTGGTCGTTATCTTCTTCTTGGAACCACAACTTACAACGGTCGAGACCAACATTAAAACCATTACTATTCTTACAAAAAACTTCATATTTATTAACTAATTAAAGGCATTTGCTTTTGTTTTAAACGTTCATTCATTCCCGAAATTCCTTGTAAACCACCGGTATGTATGACCAAAATTTTTGAATGTGCGGGAAAATAACCCTTTTTCAATAAATCCATAACGCCAAACATCAACTTTCCGGTGTACACAGGGTCCAGAGGAATCTGATAATTTCGCTTAAACTGATTCATAAAACTGATTAATTCGGTATTTATTTTTGCATAACCGCCAAAATGATATTCCTTAATAAGTTGCCAGTTTAACTTTTTTGCAAACTTACTAATTTCTTCTTGTAAAAAATCACCTTTTAACGCGGGAAAACCCAGAATCTTCTGATGTGGTTTTGAGGCATTTATAATTCCAGAAATAGTGCCTCCCGTCCCAACAGAACAGCAGATATAATCATAGTCAAAATCTTCATCACTTAAAATTTCCTCACAGCCTTTGATCGCATAATCATTGGTGCCACCTTCCGGAATTAAATAGAAATCACCGAACTCATCTTTTAAATTGCTGATAAAGTCTTCTGAAGTCTTTTCTCTAAAGTCTTCCCTCGACACAAATTTGAAACGCATGCCACAGCTTTCGGCAAATTTCAAGGTCGCATTTGTATTTACTTGATCTACCAACTCCTCTCCGCGGATAACGCCAATCGTATTAAAACCGAATGCCTGACCGGCAGCGGCCACAGCAGCAATATGATTTGAAAAAGCGCCTCCAAAAGTTAATAAGCTTTGCTTATTTTCAATGCCTGCTTTCTTTAGATTGTATTTTAATTTGCGGTATTTGTTTCCCGAAATGAAGGGATGGATAAGATCTTCTCTTTTTACAGAAAGTACTTGATTAAAATTTGGACCTAGATTTAAGGTCTGATTTTCCGAAAGATGGACTTTGAAATTCATGGTTTACAAAGATATTTTAAAAAATTCCAAAATGGACGTTTTTTAAGATATTCTAAGTCCTGTTCATTTTGATAGGCCTCACGCTCAAATGAAATATTCCGATAGGCTTGATGCCAATTTTTATAATGAAGATATCGCACTAAAAACTCCAATCCATACCAGATAAAAAATGGAAGAATCAAAAGTTCCAATTGCTGCTTGAGATGAATGCGTTCATGATTTACAAAAACTCTATTATGCTTGAGATGTGCGTGTTTAACAAACACAAACGGAAATAAAGTGATGCCAGTATAACCTTTGGGAACCATATATTTTGAAACTAAAATCATGTGTATCGCATTTCAAAAATCTTTCTAATTTACACTATCTTTGTTAGATATGAAGAAAATTGTGCCAGTTGAAGAAGGCGATTATTACTTAACACCTGAGGGCTACCGTTGTTTTACCGAACAATACCATCTCAAACGTGGCTATTGTTGCGAAAGCGGCTGCAGACATTGTCCCTATGGTTTTGATAAAACTAAATTAAAAAGAAACTAATGCAAATCACCTCCATTTCTTTTAAAGATCAAATTTTAGAAGGCATCCCAAGCGTTTTACCTCCAGTGAAACCTTATGATGACACCATCAATCATGCGCCAAAACGCAAAGAAATTTTATCTGCTGAAGAAAAAAAGTTGGCCCTACAAAATGCACTCCGTTATTTTGATCCAAGTCAACATGCTGAATTACTTCCTGAATTTAAAAATGAATTAGAGACCTACGGACGGATTTATATGTACCGTTTGCGTCCCGATTATAGAATGTACGCGCGACCTTTGGATGCCTATCCTGCGCAATCCAAACAAGCGGCCGCTATCATGCTGATGATCCAAAACAATCTCGATTATGCCGTGGCACAACATCCTCATGAACTCATCACTTATGGTGGTAATGGCGCCGTGTTTTCAAACTGGGCACAGTACCGATTGACCATGAAGTATTTGGCCGAAATGAATGATGAGCAGACGCTGACCATATATTCTGGCCATCCCATGGGTTTATTCCCTAGTCATAAAGAAGCACCGAGAGTCGTGGTTACCAATGGGATGATGATTCCAAATTATTCAAAACCTGACGATTGGGAGAAATTCAACGCTTTAGGAGTTACACAATACGGACAAATGACTGCCGGAAGTTATATGTATATCGGTCCGCAAGGCATTGTGCATGGCACGACGATCACGGTTTTAAATGGTTTTAGAAAAATAAACAAATCGCCAAGAGGCAATCTATTTGTCACATCTGGATTAGGCGGGATGTCGGGAGCGCAACCTAAAGCAGGAACGATCGCTGGTTGTATAACAGTTTGCGCTGAAGTAAATCCGAAAATTACACAAGTGCGCTTGGATCAAGGTTGGATTGATGAAAAAATCACCGATTTAGATCAACTTGTAGCTCGTGTTAAAAAGGCCAAAGCCGATGAAGAAACCGTTTCCATTGCTTATTTAGGAAATATCGTTGATGTATGGGAAAAGTTTGATGAAGAAAACATACATATCGATTTAGGAAGTGACCAAACCTCACTTCACAATCCTTGGGCAGGCGGCTATTATCCCGTAGAAATCTCTTTTGAAGATGCCAATACGATGATGGCAAACAATCCAGAACTCTTCAGGGAAAAAGTACAGGAAACTTTACGTCGTCATGCCAAAGCAATTAATAAGCACACCAATAAAGGCACTTACTTTTTTGATTATGGCAACGCCTTTCTTTTAGAAGCCTCGCGCGCAGGTGCTGACGTAATGTCTGATCATCCAACCTTGGGCCGTGAATTTAAATTCCCAAGTTATGTTCAGGACATTATGGGACCTATGTGTTTTGATTATGGTTTCGGACCTTTTAGATGGGTTTGCACCTCAGGAAAACCAGAAGACCTAGCAAAAACAGATGCCATTGCCTGTAAGGTTTTAGAAGAAATAAAACTCAATTCTCCCGATGAAATCCAGCAGCAAATGACTGATAACATCCAATGGATTAAAGGGGCTCAAGAAAATAAATTGGTAGTCGGTTCTCAAGCCCGAATTTTATACGCAGATGCTGAAGGCCGAATGAAAATTGCACAAGCTTTTAATGATGCGATCGCAAAAGGAGATATCGGCTATGTGGTATTAGGTCGTGATCATCATGATGTATCAGGCACAGATTCCCCATACCGTGAAACCTCAAACATCTACGACGGCTCGCGCTTTACGGCAGATATGGCCATCCAAAACGTCATCGGAGATAGCTTCAGAGGCGCCACTTGGGTAAGCATTCACAATGGCGGCGGCGTTGGCTGGGGCGAGGTTATTAATGGTGGATTTGGTATGATTCTTGATGGTACTAAGGACGCCGAAAGACGTTTAAAGTCCATGCTTTTTTGGGATGTTAACAATGGTATTTCAAGACGTAGTTGGGCAAGAAATGAAGGCGCCATTTTCGCAATAAAACGCGCCATGGCAATTGAACCCAATTTAAAGGTCACAATTCCAAATCTAGTGGATATAGATTTATTGAACTCATTATAAAACTAAATAAAAATGCTATGAAAAATTTGAAAAATTTTCACGAACACCTAAACAATATATGCGGCGTGAGTAAAAAATTAAAAAATGTTTATGAGTACCTTAATCTAAGCACCTTTAGCACAAGAATGATTAAAGCAATTCCAGTTTTGATGCTGTTTGTTTTAATCGCTTCTTGCAGCTCCGTAAGGGTTGCAACAGATTATGACAAGAATGCAGATTTCAACCAATACAAAACCTTTGCTTTTTTCAAATCGGGTATTGACAAGGCTGAAATTAGTGATCTTGACAAACGTCGTATCTTAAGAGCGATAGAGACTGAATTGCTGGCGAAAGGTTTTACAAAATCTGAAAACCCAGACCTTCTGGTCAGTATTTTTACAAAATCCCGTGAAAAAGTCAATGTTTATAACAATAGCTTAGGCTACGGTCCTTATGGATACGGATGGGGTTGGAGTCCGTATTACTGGAATGCTGGATATAGCAATGTATCTACCTCAACTGAAGGAACCCTTTATGTGGATTTAATAGATGCCAAGAAAAAAGAATTGGTATGGCAAGGTATGGGAATTGGCTATTTAACCCAAAGTACAAACAAGAAAGAAGAGCGCATTAATGAATTTGTGGCTAAAATCATGGAGAAATATCCTCCAGGAATGTCGAAATAACATAAGATTAAACATCTATAAAAGCATCGGTTTTAATTAATTGATGCTTTTTTTATGCTTAAAAATGACAGTAAAAACAACTTGTTTTATAAAACATCACTTCACAGTTGTAGAATA
>NZ_JBDSLS010000049.1:0-21160 GCF_039916245.1 Gelidibacter sp. | reverse complement strand
CAATTGCGTACGCATATCAATTCGCAATTAAAACGCTACCACTTTAAACCTGATGAATTAGCCTTGATTAATGCGTTATTATTGGGGCAACGACAGGATATCAGCACTGACATCTACAACAGCTATTCCAAAGCAGGCGTCATTCATATTCTAGCAGTTTCCGGATTGCATGTTGGCATTGTATTATTGTTATTAAATTCCTTGTTCAAACCTTTAGAATATCTAAAGCGTGGAAAAACACTAAAAATCATATTGATTGTGATCATTTTATGGGGTTTTGCCATTGTCGCAGGATTGTCGGCCTCGGTTACCAGAGCGGTAACCATGTTCAGTATTGTGGCCATTGGCTTGAATTTAAAGCGGCCTTCCAATATTTTCAACACCTTGGCCATCTCCATGTTTTTCCTCCTGCTGTTCAAGCCCTTATTCCTGTTTGACGTGGGTTTTCAGATGAGCTATTTGGCCGTCATTGCTATTGTGACCTTGCAACCCCTTATGGTTAAATTATGGGCACCCAAATTAGAGCCTATTAATAAACTTTGGCAAATATTCACGGTTACCATGGCCGCACAAATTGGCGTCATGCCCATTAGTTTATTTTACTTCCATCAATTCCCAGGCTTATTCTTCGTGTCTAATCTGGTCATTATTCCTTTTTTAGGAATCATCTTGGGGATGGGGATTCTCGTCATTTTGATGGCATTACTGAATATCCTTCCGTTTTGGCTGGCCGATTTATATGGTGGCATGATCAGTATCATGAACAGTTTTGTAAGATGGGTTTCACTTCAAGAGAAATTTATATTGAGTGATATCCCATTTAGTGAGCTGCAAGTGCTTAGCGCATACCTTCTGATTATCTCACTCTCCTTTCTATATAAAAAGCAAAGTTTCAAAAGATTATCGATCGCTATGTTGTCGATATTAATGCTGCAATCCGTTTTAATTTTCGAAAAGCAAAAGCTTCAGACAGACGAATTGATCGTTTTCCACAAAAGTAGATTTAGCCTTATTGGTATAAAGGAGAATTCCGCTTTAACCGTTTTGCACAACCTTGACCGTGTCGCCATTGACAAAGATTATAGTCTCAGGAATTACAAAATCGGAAATTCGATTAATGACATTAATGAAGCCAGCTTAGAAAACATTTATTTATTTGACAATAAAAAACTCTTAATTATTGACAGTTTAGGGATTTACAACGTTCCTCAGTTAAATCCAGAATATTTGATTTTAAGAAATTCGCCACGCATAAATTTAGAACGTTTATTAGAATCCATTAAGCCAGAACTGATTATTGCAGATGGCAGCAACTATAAAAGTTATCTCCAACGCTGGGAAGCAACTTGCCTAAAACAAAAAATCCCTTTCCACTTGACCAGTAGGGAGGGCGCTTTTGTATTAAAAAAGTAATAATAGGATATTTTGTTTCCCGTTGATTTGGCAGATGTAATTATTAAATCACACATCTTAACAACTCACAACTAAACTACATTCAACGCAACAACTAATCTTTAAACTCAGGCTTAAACGCCGAATTATAAGCGTTAAAATCCTCTTGAGTTTTCATTTCTTTGTGCTTATCTTTTAGAAACATCTTAAGATATAATTCCAATTGCCGTGGCTCTTGATAGCCTCTTAAAGGAAAAATCATGTCACCGATTTCATCAAAAAACACGATCGTTGGATAAGCGTTTACTTGTAATGCATGAGTTAAATTATGAACGCTGTTTCTACGACTTGCCATTTCAGGTTTGTAGCCTTTGTTATCATAAACATTCCCTTTATAGTTGACTTTCTCGTTGCCTTCGGCATCAAATTTAACTGCATAATAGTTGTCATTTACATACTTGGCAACATCTGCATTTTGGAAGGTGTTTTTATCCAACATTTTACATGGACCGCACCAATTGGTATAAACATCCATCATGATTTTTTTAGGTTTTTTCTTTTGAAGCGCCAAGGCTTCTTCAAAAGTGACCCAATTTATCTTTTGGGCGATACTGGTCAATGACATTGAGAGCGTCAAAACCATTACGAATGCTAATTTTTTCATTTTAATAACTTTTTACAAATCTAAGTTGAAAGTACAAAAAATGCTCCAAAAGTGGAGCATTTCACGTTTATTTAACTAATTAAGAAATTATCGTACGCCGTGCATCAATTTTTTAAGAACAGGATTTAATACCATTGATACTAAACCAACTGCAATAGGAACAACGGCAAATATTAAAAAGAATATTCCTAATGAATATTGCTCTGATATTTTATCAATCATACCACCCATATTATTTGCCAATTTCTGACCAACTGCTATCGCCAAATACCAAACACCGAACATAAACCCAATCATACGCGCAGGTACTAACTTACTTAAATAAGACAATCCTAACGGCGATAAACAAAGCTCGCCCATCGTGTGGAACAAGTAGGCCAGAATTAAGAATATCATGCTTACCGATGCCGTTTTAGCTCCCGAAGGAATGTCTGAAGCGCCATAAGCCAAGATTCCAAATCCTAAACCTAATAACACTAATCCAATCGCATATTTCATAGCCGCACTCGGATTGTATTTACTTTCCCACCATTTCGAGAATATTGGTGCCAAAGTAATAATAAAGAACGAGTTTAAAATCCCGAACCAAGTGGCATCAACTTTTAATTCATCAGAAAATGATTTGTCATAGATACGGTATATTACTAATACCCATAAGCCAAGGAAGGCAATCGCCAACATGATGTTTGAAGCGCCAATTTTAGTAAAGGTCTTTTTGAAAATCAAGAAGATAACATAGGTAATGATGATTAACGGAATGGTCGTTAATAAGCCATCCACAATCTTAAATATAGTAGCCGTATTACCTACTAAGTCACGATTGGTATAATCACTCGCAAATAAGGTCATCGATCCCAGAGATTGTTCAAAGAAGGCAAAAAAGAACACCGTAAAAAGGGCGAAAATAGAAACGGCAATCAAACGATCCCTAACAATAGGAATATACCGTGAAATCCGCATGATTAACAAGGCTAAAAAGAGCACTAAAGCCAAAATGACGACAAAGTCTGTCCCACTATAACCGAGAACTTCAAAAGGCAACATTGAAGTGCCTCCAATAGTCTCTAAAGGATCATTGAACAAATACAAAAGTCCACCGACGGATGATAAGGCAATCAGAATTTTATCTAGTGTTGTAAAAGGATTCAACTTGGAGGCTGCCTCCATTTCTTCTTTGATCACATTTGGATCGTTAGCATCTTCGCCATCATGTAATAGCACTTCAATATTCTTTGAAGGCGCTGCACCGATCTTACCAAAAATTTGATGTGCCAATAAAAACTGAAGCATTCCTAATAACATAAAAATACCCGCAAGACCAAAACCATAAGCCCATCCGTAGTTTTCAGCTAAATAGCCACACAACATCATCCCGAAAAACGCTCCGGCGTTGACACCCATATAGAATATTGTATAAGCACCATCCTTTTTTGACTCTCTGGTTTTGTACATTTCAGAGATGATTGAGGTAATATTTGGCTTAAAGAAACCAGTTCCAAGCACTAATAAAGCCAAACCTAAGTAAAAGGAAAATGTAGTTTCAAGCGCCATCGCGGCATGACCAAGTGTCATAATGATACAGCCGATAACTACAGCAATACGGTAACCTGTAAACTTATCCGCAATCCATCCCCCAATAATCGGTGTTAAATATAAAAGAGAGGCATACGTACCGATTAATGAAAGGGCGTGTTCACGCGGCCAATCCCAACCTGGGTTATCACTCACTAAAGGTGCCGTTAAAAATAAAATAAGGAGGATACGCATTCCATAAAAAGAAAAACGTTCCCACATCTCGGTAAAAAACAAGATGAAAAGTCCTATGGGATGTCCAAGAACGGTGTCTTTAAATAGATTTTCAATATCAGTATTCATTAGGGGTAATATTTTATTTGTTTATATACTCAGTTAAATTATCGAACCTCTTGCATGAGTTTGCGAACTAAAGGCGAAATGACAATAAGAACAATCCCTGCAATTAATGCATAAATTGCCAATTGATAATAGCCATCTGTATAGGTAATCAGTTTTTCGTAGAGCGTATCATTTTCGCTGCCTTCCGACAAACCTGCACCAAGAATTCCAGCAACATATTGTCCGTAAGCACTGGCTAAAAACCAACTTCCCATCATCACACCTTGCATGCGAATTGGCGAAAGTTTAGTCATAATAGAAAGTCCGATAGGTGATAAACACAACTCTCCAAACGTAATCACAAGATAAGCCATGGCAAACACATCCAAACTCGCCACTCCAGAACCTACGACGGTTTCAAAAAATCGGGTCGCATAAAGTGTGTAAAAACCACCTGCTAGAAATATAAATCCTAGACCAAATTTAACAACCGTGTTGGGTTCAATTTTCTTTTTGGCTAAGGCCACCCAAAGTAAACCAACAAGAGGTGCAAAAATGATAACAAATACTGAGTTGGCGGCATTATTGACCCCATTGGGATCTAATACAACACTTCCCATAACCGTATCGCTAAGGTTTTGCGCTGCAAAAATACTTAAGGATCCTCCACTTTGTTCAAAAAAAGCCCAGAAGATGATTGAGAAAAATATAAAAATAAGAGCCGCTACCAGTTTTTTGACTTCCGACCAGGTATGCTTGGTCATTTCATAAATCAAATACACCAAGGTTGCTGGCCCAATGATATACATAAACCAATCGGTATATTCTGTTTTAGCCACCATGGTCATGATGATAGGAATTACTAAAAGCGTCCCTGCATAAACGGCATATTCATACCATTTTTTCCCAGAAGCCTTTGTTTCAACCGTGTTACCATCTTGATCGATCATGGTTTTCGCTTTAAAGGGCGATAACCCAATGGTTCCTAATCCTTTTTGAGTAAAGATAAAGGTCACTAAACTGATGGTCATCGCAACTGCTGCAAGTCCGAAAGCTAAATTCCAACGGTATGCCTCAGGAACAAAACTGCTAAAAAGCTGCCCTTTTCCGATCGCAATACAGCCATAGCCACCCAATAAAGCACCAATATTAATACCTGAATAAAACATTGAAAACCCAGCATCTCTTCGGCTATCGTTGGACTTGTATAAGGAGCCGACCATAGTAGAAATATTAGGTTTAAAGAAACCTGTTCCTACAATGGTAAAACTGATTCCTAAAAAGAAATTATGCTCCGGAAATGGATCGAATGCCAGAATCAAACTTCCGACAATCATCATAATGCCACCCCAAAACAAAGATTTTCTAAACCCTAAAATTTTATCTGCAAATAATCCTCCAATAAATGTAAACGCATACACGAAGGCTTGGGTAGCGCCATACTGCAAATTGGCTTGACCGGCTCCCATGTGTGCTCCATTTTCGAGCACCAAATGAGTGACCATAAAATAAGTCAATACTCCACGCATTCCATAAAAACAGAAACGTTCCCACATTTCTGAGAAAAACAACCCCCAAAGTTGTTTAGGGTACTTTCCTGAAAAGTTTTGAATTCTCTCTAATTCAGGATCGATCAATACGCGGTTAGTTGCATTCATATAGGTTAGATAAAATTAATGAATTCCGTGCATCATTTTCTTTAAGATAGGCGAGATCAAAATCAACACTAATCCTGCAGCAGCTGGCATGACAGCAAATATTCCAAAGAAATAAGACAGAGAATGTTCCTCGGCAATTCGATCGATCAATCCGCCACCAAATCCGGCTAAACCATTGGCGATTCCCGATGCCATAAACCAAGCACCAAAAATCAAGCCTACGAACTTTTTAGGCGATAACTTACTGACATATGAAAGACCAACGGGCGACAAACATAACTCTCCAGTTGTATGGAAGAAATAAGCCGCAATTAACCAAATCATGCTTACCGAAGCTGTTTGTGCACCTTGAGGAATATCTTTAGCACCGAAAGCCAGTACAGCAAATCCGACACCCACCAAGATAAGACCTAAGGCAAATTTAATAGGACCTGCTGGATTCCATACTTTTTCCCACATCTTACTAAAAGCCGAAGCCAAAGTAATAATGAAAAAGGAGTTTAGAATCTGAAACCAAGACGCTGTAACCTCTGTTTCAACAGCATTGAATTCACGACCAATTTTCCAAAGACCCAGTCCCCAAACAATTAAAAACGAAATGGCAGTAAAAATAATTGTAGTCGGATATTTGGAATAAATCTTCTTCCCTAATGACCACAAAACGTATGTTACAATAACCAATGGGAATAAGGTTAACAAAGTATCCACCCACATAAAAATAGTTCCAGCATTCCCTGGAAGAATACGCTGGGTATAATCAAGAGCAAAAATACTCATCGACCCTCCTGCCTGTTCGAAAGAAAGGAAGAAAAATATACTAAAAAACATCAATACAACCACTACGATCAAACGATCTCTGACCACATTTGTAGGTAGTTGCTCATCTTCTTCCTCAACCCCTTTTTTAACTGATTCCTTATGTTCTTTTGGAGATTCTCCAACGATTCCAAATAACTTGCCTGCAAAATAAAATTGCAGTCCTCCGAACATCATGAATACTCCAGCTAAACCGAAACCATAATGCCATCCTACTTTTTCTCCGATATAACCACACAACAACATTCCTAAAAATGCTCCAGCGTTAATACCCATATAGAAAATGGTGTATCCTCCATCTTTCTTAGTGCTGTTATCTGGATATAATTGACCTACCATAGAGGAAATATTCGGCTTAAACATACCGTTTCCTAGAATCATTAAGCCCAATCCAATGTAGAAGAAATTAGCGTTTACCATTTCGAGAGCCATTGAGGCATGTCCCAGAGTCATAATTATCGCACCCAAAATAATGGCCTTTCTAAACCCTGTAAATCTATCGGCGATGATCCCTCCTAATAAAGGGGTAAAATAGACCAACATGGTATACAATCCAAATAGATTCATGGCTTCCGAACGAGACCATTCCCATCCCCCATCAGCCACTTGACTGACTAAAAATATAACCAGCAATGCTCGCATGCCATAATAACTGAAGCGCTCCCACATCTCTGTAAAAAATAACACAAACAATCCTGCCGGATGTCCCATTACCATTTTGTCGTCAATACCTTGTTTTGCGAGATGCGCGATTAATCCTTGATCATGTTCTTGGCTCATAAATTCTGTTTTTATAGGTTTTCTTTAATATAGTTAGTCATTTTGGTATATAAGTGCAGTCTGGTTTTGCCGCCATAGATACCGTGGTTTTTATCAGGGTAAATCATCCATTCAAATTGCTTATTGGCTTGCACTAAGGCTTCAACCATAAGCATCGTGTTCTGGACATGCACGTTATCATCTGAAGTTCCATGAATGAGCAAAAAATTACCCTTTAATTTGTCGACATGGAAAATTGGAGAGTTTTCGTCATATCCCGATGGGTTTTCCTGAGGTGTGGTCATATAACGCTCGGTATAAATAGTGTCGTAAAAACGCCAGCTTGTCACAGGCGCCACAGCAATGGCCATTTTAAAAACGTCATTGCCTTTAAATAAGGCGTTACTACTCATAAACCCACCGTAACTCCAGCCCCAAATGCCAATTCTGCTTTTATCAATATAGTTTCTTGCGCCTAACTCCTTCGCCGCTTGAATCTGATCTTCCACTTCATATTTGCCCAATTCATTTTGGGTGACTTTTTTGAACTCAGCGCCTTTAAATCCAGTCCCTCTACCATCTACACAGGCCACAATATAACCTTGTTGCGCTAAGTAGTAAAACCAATAATCATTAGCATTGTTCCAAGTGTTACTCACGGATTGAGATCCTGGTCCTGAATATTGCGTCATAAACAAAGGATAGCTTTTTGATGGATCAAAATTGGCCGGTTTAATCATCCACATGTTCAAATCGTTGCCATTAACCGCAATGGTGCTGAACTCCTTGGTTGGTAGATGGTAAGCTTGCAGCGCTTTCTCCAAAGCAATATTGTCTTTTATAACTTTAACGAGTTTCCCGTCTTTTGCGGTATGAAGTGTATATTCCGGAGCTGTAGTAGCGCTTGAGAATGTATTAATAAAGTACGTGAAATCAGCACTAAAATCGGCTGAGTTCGTCCCTGTTTTTTGGGTCAAGCGTTTTTTGTTCTTGCCATTTATATTGATAGCATAAACATCTCTATTGATCGATCCGTTTTCCACAGATTGATAAAAAACAATGTTGTTTTTCTCGTCAAAGCCATAATAGTTGGTTACCTCCCAAGGTCCTTTGGTCACTTGATTAATTAATTTACCATCTTTTGAATAATGATAAATATGATTGTAACCGTCCTTTTCAGAGGTCCAGATGAAACTATTATCCTTTAAAAAAGTCAAGTTATCAGTCACATCAACATAGGCCTTATCTTTCTCAGCCAACACCAATTTTGAACTCATGTTGCTGGCGTTAATCATCCATAAATCGAGCTCATTTTGATGTCTGTTGGTATACTGTGCACTAAGGATGTTAGCATCATTAGTCCATTTGATCCGTGGGATATAAAAATCAGAATACGATTTTGACACTTTTACATCGTTAAGCTTTTTAGATTTCAAGTCATAAATATGCAGGGATACGATGGCATTAGCTTCGCCAGCTTTCGGATATTTAAAAACCGTTTGCGTCGGATACAATCCTTGATCATAAACATCCATAGAAAACTCAGGCACCAAGGTTTCATCGAAACGAATAAATGCTAGATGCGTGCCATCAGCATTCCATTCAAACGCGCGTACAAAGGCAAATTCCTCTTCGTACACCCAATCTGTAATACCGTTGATGATTTTATTTTTCTCTCCATCAAAGGTTATTTGCGTGGTTTGGTTGCTTTCAAGATCTTTTATAAACAGATTATTTTGGAGTCCATAAGCCACTTTTTTTCCATCAGGAGATAAGGTTGGCTCTTGTATTTTTTCATCAGAAATTTTAACCAACGATTTGATTTTGGTATCATAAACATAGTACACGCCTAAAGTAGAACGACGGAAGATAGGTTCCACTTCCGTTGCCAAAATGATTTTACTTTCGTCTTTACTAAAGGTATAATCAGAAAAGTTGGCCATACCTTTCAAGTCAGATGAACTTACTAAAGTTTCAACTTTTGACAAGGTTTTATAATCGTAAACATCGATGGCTGTCGAACCGTTTTCAGAGTTAAGTACAGAGTACTGTTTGCCATTATTCATGGAATGCAAAGACTGCATTCCTTCGGTTCTAAAGGTGCCATTCCAGATGGCATCAAGGGTAATTTCCTTATTTTGTGCTGAACTTAAAGCGGTTACCAAGAAACAGATAAACAAGGAACTTTTCAAATACTTCATTAGGGATTTTATTTTTTTTAAAACGCTGTCAAGTTTACTAAAAATAATGCAAAAACACTAACCTTTAAAGTTAAAACGTAATGCCAGCATTTGTATCGGCATAATTAAACGAAGTATAGTATCTTTGTTTTTCTAAACAATTGCTCATGATCAAACCCATAAAAGGCTTTTCCAAATTATCAAAATCAGAAAAAATTGAATGGATTACGGCCACCTATTTTAATGACGCCAAAACCGCAAAACAAGCCATTCAACAATATTGGAACACCGATCGGAAACTACAACAGTTGCATGATGAGTTTATTGAAAACACCATTACCAACTATTACCTTCCGTTTGGCGTAGCGCCCAATTTCCTCATCAATGGGAAACTCTATACCATACCAATGGCCATTGAAGAAAGTTCAGTAGTGGCTGCCGCAAGTAAGGCAGCAAAGTTTTGGTTGGATCGTGGCGGATTTAAAACGAAGGTTATTTCAACTACAAAAATCGGACAAGTCCATTTTATGTACCATGGCAGCTTTAGTAAACTTCAAGCCTTTTTTAAAACTGTAAAGCCGAAACTTATTGAAGACACCAAGCACATCACCAAAAGCATGGAAAAACGTGGTGGTGGCATTTTAGATATTGAGCTAAGGAATAAAACTGAAGATTTAAAAGACTATTACCAGCTTCATGCCACTTTTGAAACCTTGGATGCCATGGGCGCCAACTTCATCAACTCGTGTTTGGAACAATTTGCGAAAACATTTAAAATGGAGGCACTTCATTTTGAAGAATTTTCAGAAGCCGAAAGTCATATTCAAATCGTGATGAGCATCTTGTCCAATTATGTTCCCAACTGTTTGGTAAGAGCTGAGGTTTCATGTCCGGTTGAGGATTTGAATGAAAATAAAACTTTATCTTCAGAAGAATTTGCCCATAAATTTGTGCAAGCGGTGAAGATTGCTGAAATAGAACCTTACCGCGCCGTTACCCACAACAAAGGCATTATGAATGGCATTGATGCCGTTGTATTGGCTACAGGAAACGACTTCAGAGCGATTGAAGCCGGAGCCCATGCGTACGCCTCCAGAAATGGAAGATACAGCAGTCTCTCTCATGCCGAAATAAAAGATGGCATATTCACATTTTGGCTAGAAATCCCATTGGCGCTTGGCACCGTTGGCGGACTGACCAACTTACACCCCTTGGTAAAAGTTGCTTTAGAAATGTTACACCAACCGGATGCCAAAGAATTAATGCAAATTGTAGCTGCCGCTGGATTAGCGCAAAACTTTGCTGCTTTGCGCTCGTTGACCACCACAGGTATTCAAGAAGGCCATATGAAAATGCATTTGATGAATATGCTCAATCAACTCCACGCCACCAAGGATGAAAAGAAGAAAATGGTAGCGTATTTTAAGCACAACACCGTCACGCATAATGCAGTTGAAAAGGCTTTGATCTCAATTAGAATGTTGGCGGACGAATAGGTAGAGGACGGATGACCGATGACGGATGACCGATGACGGATGACCGATGACGGATGACCGAAGACGGATGACAGAGGACGGATGACCGAAGACGGATGACAGAGGACGGATGACCGATGACGGATGACCGAAGACGGATGACCGAAGACGGATGACTGAAGACGGATGACTGAAGACGGATGACCGAAGACGGATGACCGAAGACGGATGACAGAGGACGGATGACCGAAGACGGATGACAGAGGACGGATGACCGATGACGGATGACAGAGGACGGATGACCGAAGACGGATGACTGAAAACTGAAAACTATAAAACATACCCAACCAATTGACACTTCAAAAATTCTATAGCAACGGAAAATTACTCATTACAGGAGAATATCTCGTTTTAGATGGCGCACTTGCATTAGCCATTCCTACTAAATTTGGGCAATCCCTGTCAGTGGAGTCCTTTGAAAAAGGGCAATTAAAATGGGAAAGTTTTGATCAAGACGATAAATTATGGTTTGAAGCTAATCTTTCCATAAGCGATGGATTTCAAGTTTTGGATGATCTGGATGACCCTATTATTAATCGATTGTTAGAAATCCTCGGTGCTGCAAAAAGACAGAATGCCTCATTCTTAGATCAAGAAATAGGTTTCAAAATAAAGACCCATTTGGATTTCCCGCGAAATTGGGGCCTTGGCACGTCATCTACTTTAATAAATAATATAGCACAATGGGCAAATATTGATCCGTATATATTATTAGCAGACACTTTTGGTGGAAGTGGTTATGACATCGCCTGTGCAAGTCATAACAAACCAATAACCTATCAACTTGATAAAACCGGTCGAACCATTGTCGAATGCGATTTTGATCCGGAGTTTAAAGACCAGCTCTATTTTGTGTTTCTCAATAAAAAGCAGAACAGTAGAGACGGCATTGCCACTTACAAAAAGAATAAGCGCAACAGTAACTTGGCGCTTTCTGAAGTTAATGCCATTACCAATGAAATGATAAGTTGTACGAGTTTAGAGAGCTTTCAATCTTTAATAAATAGCCATGAAAGAATTATAGCCGACATTATTAAGCAGACACCTGTCAAGGAACTGCTTTTTAAAGATTTTAAGGGCAGCATCAAAAGTCTTGGGGCTTGGGGAGGTGATTTTATTTTGGTGGCATCTGAAGGAAACCCACAACACTATTTTAAAGACAAAGGATTTGAGACGACCATCGCCTATCGCGATATGATATTATAAAAAAAGAGGTCTTAAAAATTTAAGACCTCTTTTTTATTTAGTATAGCTTATGTTTCACTAGTAAAACGTAGCTCTATTGTCGTCAATAACTGCCGCATCTTTTAAAGCTTCGTATGCTTGTGATGGTGCTGCATTTATTTTCATCATGTTTAATCTGTTAACAATAGCGGTGTAATTATCAAGTTTAGGCGCTTCGGTTTTCTTAGTAACCTCTACCATAAACACACCTTTATTACCATCAATTAATTTAGAAGTTTGACCTTCTTTCAATCCAAATGCTGTTCCTACTACTTTAGGCTCTAAACCTGCGCCAGAAAGTGTTGGATTTTTCATATTGACTGCACTTGCAGTGGATACCGAAACATTTTGACTTTGAGCAACGGCTTCCACAGTTGAAGCAGAAATTTTCTCACGAATCATTTTTGCTTTTTTCTCTTTTCTAATCTCAGGAATCACAGTTGCTGAGGCCGCTTCTGGAGTCATTAATCCTTTTTTATTGATACTTGAAACCTGAACAACAGCATAACCTACTCCAGGGATTGAAAAGCGTTTGAAATCTCCAACTTTCGTGCCTTTTTCAAAAGCCCAACGTACAATAGATCTTTGAGCACCTAATCCTGGGATGTTTTCATCAAGTTCTTTGATATTATTTACCGGCTTAACTTGTGCATCGTTTTCTTTCGCTACATCTTGGAAATCTTTATTCTGTAATGCAATTTCAAACTTTGAAGTTTTGTTGAAAACATCATCAATCGTGTTTTCAGAAGGCTCAATTCTTTGGGCAAGTGTTGCAACTTTAATCATACGCGTTTTAGCTTTTTGATCTAAGATTTCAACAACGTGAAAACCAAAGTCAGTTTTCACAACACCGATATCACCTTTATTGTTTTCAAACGTATAATCTCTAAATTCAGGTACCATAGAATTGTAGGTGTACCAATCTAAAACACCTTCTTTTTCATTACTTACTTTATCGATAGAAAAATCTAATAAGTCAGCAAATTTCGAACGGTTACCTTTAATGACATTCATCAAACTATCAGCAGTAGCTTTAGCTTGCGATTCTGTTTGCGTTGTCGTTTCGTCAGATGCACGTGAACCTACAAAAGGAATTAGTAAATGTCTTGACTTTACAGAATCTGGCATGAATTTCTCTTCAACCACTTTAGTGATTTTGTACATCCCATTGTCTTTGTATGGTCCATAATACTGACCAACACTTAGTTTGAAAATACTATCCTGTGCCACATCTGGTAAACTTGATTTAGTCACATAAGTATTCGTGTATTTTACATCAGAGTTTGCGTTGATAAAGCCTTCAATGTCTTTAGTCGCTTTTAATCCAACAATAGTATCATTCAATTTTGACACTTCATTGTATTCTACTCTAGTGTCCAACATTGCCGCTACGTTCGCTTTTACAGCGTTTTCATCTTCCAGTGATGCAGATTCGGTAAATTGTACAAAGTTGATATCTCTTGAAGCCTCAACTTCAAATCTCTTTTTGTGTTTGCTGATATAATCTGAAATCTCAGATTTTGATACTTTAATCAAGCTGTCTGATATTGAAGTGTAAGGTACATTTACAAATTTCACATCTACATTAGCGCTTTCAGCTTCGTATTCTACTTTTGCTTCAGCAAGCGTTGCACCAACACCAGCTTTGATCATGTTAAAATAAGTTTGCTCCTGCGCTCCAATCGCAATTGAAGCTTCATTATTAACCCACTCGAAATAATTGATTTGGAAGTTACCTAGTGGCGCTCTTTCAGGAGCAATGGCTTTTAAATTGGCGATAAACTCATTCAATTTATTTTCATCGAACATGCCAACTTCATTGGTAAATTCAGGAAAGTCTGAAAAGTTATTTCTCAAAAGGTTTCTCATTTGATCTTTTTCAACCGTAAGACCCAAACCTTCAATTTGTTCTTCCATTACAACACGTCTGACCTCTTGATCCCAAACTCTATTCATAGTTTGTGTGGTACTGGCACCAGGCCCCAATTGACGTTGCATATTTTCAACGCGGTTCATAAACTCTTCACGCTTAATTTCGTTGCCATTAATAGTCGCTATAGTGTCTTGTGAACTACCAAAAGCACTACCGTTTTGGAACAAGTCAGAAAGCACAAAAGCAAATAACGCCAATGCGATAATTGCGATAAGGAAAATAGAACGTTGCCTAATTTTATTTAAAACTGCCATTTTATTGTATATGTTAGAAAATATAAGTGCGCGAAAATACCAATTTCTATCAAATAATAAAAGTAGAACTCTATTTTATTAAATTAATATTGAATTGTTTGCTGTTTGCACTGTTTTTAGGGGAAAAAGATTGAAGATTGGAGATTGGAGATTATTGATTGTTGATTGGCGATTTTTGAATTTTGACGGAAGACGGATGACGGATGTACACGTTGATAACAGATAATCGATAAGGCTAAAAATATCGCCTTCCCCTTTAGAAATTTAAGGCTGACAATGAAAACAGCCAAAAAATAGCAATTGGCCTTTAAACACCGAATGCTCTCCCTTTAAATGCTTTTGCGCGGGTGGAAAGACTGCTGACTGCGAGCTGAACACTGAAGACTTAAGACTGCCCGCCCGAAGCTTTAGCGGAGGCGGGAAGACCGAGGACTGTAGATTGGCAGATTTTGATTTATGACAGAAGACGGATGTTTCCAATTGCAGACCAGACATTCGAAGTTAAAAAAGAAGATTCCTGATTTTTAAATAAGAATGATTGCCCAATGAATACTGAATACTGAATACTGCCGACTGAAGACTGAAGACTGAAGACTGAAGACTAAAAAAACCTAATCCTCATCAAGGACCTTGAGCGACACCAAATTAATCTTAGTAGTGGAGACATCCAAAATGGTAAAAAGATAATGCCCAATTTGAACTTGATCATTGACATGTGGAATTTCTTCGGTTTCATCAACGATCAATCCTCCTAAAGTCTCATAATTCTCACAATCTGGGAGATCCAACTTGTAGACTTCATTAATATAATCAACTTCCAATCGCGCGGAAAACTTATAATTGTAGTCATCTATTTTCTCTTCGATCAATTCAATAGTATCGTGCTCATCTTCAATCTCTCCAAACAGCTCTTCAATAATATCTTCAACAGTTATAATCCCCGAAGTCCCGCCGTGTTCATCAATAACCACAGAAATACTTTTTCGTTTTTTGGTCAACACATTCAACACATCCTTGATCAACATGGTTTCGGGAACAAACTCCACACCCATGACTATAGATTTAATATCCTTCGGTTTTTTGAACAATTCAAAAGAGTGCACATAACCTACAATTTCATCTACGGAATCTTTATAGACCAAAATCTTGGACAATCCGGAAGAAGTGAACAAAGCATTCAAATTTTTAATAGAATCACTAATGTCCACCGCAATAATTTCAGTTCGCGGCAACATGACTTCTCTTGCTTTTACGTCTGAAAAATCAAGGGCATTCTGGAATATCTGTATCTCGCTATCCACTTCATCATGTTCTTCAACCGATTCCATTTGCTCACTGATATAATTGCCCAACTCCACTTTCGTCATTACCAATTGCACATCTTCTCCTCCGGTTTTGAAAAAACGTTTCAAAATCATATTTGAAATCCAAATGATAAAATCCGAAACCCAAGAAAACAATCCGTAGAAAAAATAAGCAGGCACTGCCAATATTTTAAGGAGTGAATTGGCATAAATCTGAAAAAAGACTTTCGGTAAAAACTCCGCAGTAATCAAAATAAGTAAGGTTGACAAAACAGTTTGAGTCAACAAACTCAAATCGGTCAACAAATAATTCAAAAAACCATAGTCGGTTGGCACCATGGATGCAAACCATTGCACCAGTTTTTGCCCCATTAAAAACCCATAAACCACTAATGCGATATTGTTTCCAATAAGCATGGTCGCAATAAATTTAGAGGGTTTAGCCGTAAGCTTTGTAAGGGTTTTTGCTAGAAAATCATTTTGCTTTTTTGCTATTTCTATATGGATCTTATTGGAAGATACATAGGCAATTTCCATACCTGAAAAAAAAGCAGATAAAATAAGGGACAGAATAATGATAAGTGCATTACCGTCCATAAATTATTGGTTGTTTTTCATTTTTCTTCTGAAAAACTTTTTGAAAAAATACATTCCTACTGCTAAGAGCGCAAATACTAGAAGCATAATTGCTTTGCCATTATCTTCATTCCACCATCTTACTGACTCGTAAATAAAAAAGACAGCGATGAATAAATAAGCGTACTGAATAACTTTTTGAACCGTTTGCATGGGTAATTTTAATTTAGCTACAAAGATAACCAATTATTTATCTGAACGTAAAATTTAAAAAATTGATTTGCGATGGATCTTGCTAGTTATAGATCAAAAAGAAGTCTATAAAGACGAATCATCATCTAAATAAACCGTACTGGTGACCTCGCTGATGCCGTAACTTGTAAAATCACGATTAGAGTCGAAGGCATTTCCGGTAACTATTTTGGTAGGAGACACGTATTTTATGGGCTTGTTGGAGAATACCCAATCGCGCTTTTGATCATAAAACAGTTGTTCTGCAAAAATACTGTCTTTGGTTTCTGTTGTAATCCGAACATTGCCTCTTAAATCAATTAAATCGGTATTGTTATAGACAACACCATAATCAGCAACGATGGTGCTTTTTTTATCGTTTTCATCAAAAAGGTAAAGCGTGACCCCTTCTGGAAATTCGTTATACGAAAAGTCTCTATTTGAAAAATCTAACATTTTAGGACTGATCAGATTTGCTTTAAGACGTCCGGAATCCGTGTATTTCAGATTCATATCCTTAGCAATACCAATAGGTTCATTTTGCAGGACACCTATTTGCTGCACCTCCTTAAAGTTGTTTTTACATGAAAAAAACATAGTCACAGCAAACGCTGTGACTATGTTTAATAAACTATATGATGTTTTTCGTTTCATTTATATTTTCGGAACGGTCACACTTAAACCAATCCAACATCCAATTTTTATGACTTCGCCACCATTACCTTTAGAGAATATTTCTGCTCTGGTAGGTGCTGAACCTTCATAATTTGCAGCTACACCGTCAGCATACGATTTTAAGTTACCATCAACTCTTCCTGCTTTTCTTGCTTCGGCAGCAGCTAACCAGAATACGGCTCTTTTGCTAAAGTGATCATCTCCACAGCTGTTTGCGCTCGCCGCATACATTTGAGCAATTTCAATGTGCGCTCTACCATTAGATGGATTCAACTCCAAAGACTTTTGGAAATAATTTCTCGCCGCACCTAAATTACCTTGTTTTCTTAAACTTTTACCAAATCGCATCGCCAAAGCTGCTTTTTTCAATGGGTTTTTTTCAAGATCATAAGATTGATCCAAATATGGTTTAGCTTCTCTTTCTTTTCCTTGTTTCATCAACAAATTGTAAACAAAGTATTTTGTATCTGCAGATGGCGCAGAAGCATCATAAGCTTTTACCAAATCAACATATAAAGGATCGTCCGTACATTCTTTGCTAAACATTCTGTTTACAGCACGTTTCAACCATACAGAATCATCTTTATACTTATCAAAATCTCTTTTGTATAATGGAATCAACACTTCACAATTGGCCAGTATACCCAATTTGCTGTCAATACTTCCTGAGATCTTCTCATAGTTATCCAAATAGCTCTCGTACTGTTTCTTGTATTGTGCAGTTTTAGCATCCAAGGTTTCGCCAGCTTCTTCTTTTTCAACAAGTGGATTCAACATTTGAGTGTAGTTGTCAACTTCCTGTCCAATTTTATCGATGACATCATCATACTTATTAAAGACATCTTGAACTTCTACTTCCTTAGCTTCAAACATATCAACGATGGTAGAGAAATAAACATACAAGCCTTTTGGATTTGTAAAACTTTCAGGAGATTTTTTGTAGAGCTCATCAAAGGCATCATATACCTGCTTGTTGCCATAGCCTAAAGCCTCTCTGTAATCATATTTCAACATCGCTTTATCTTGAAGATTGCCGCCTGCTGTATATTTGTCGGGAAAATTTGCAAGACCTTCGTCCCAAAGTTTCATCAAATCATTGATGAATGCCACTTTCTCGGCTCCGGTTGCTTTTTCAATTTTGTCCTTTAGTATTCTATCGCCGTAGGCATAAGTTGCATAACTGTATTTAGGACAATTATTACGCACTTTCATGAAAGGCTCATAAGCCTCATCAAACCTTTTGCTTTTAGCATAATCGCTCATTAAAGTTATGTTGATCATGCATTCTTCATCCTGTTGGGCAAAACCCACATTGAAACTCAAGAATAAAGCAAGTAATATTAAAGTAACCCGTGTTTTCATGTTGTTAAATTTATCCTGTTAGTTATATTTTCTTTTTAAGAACCATCTATCGTTTAAAGATAAACTAATTTGCAAATTCATAAAATTCTCCTGAATTAAATTTGCTTTAGTTGTCCCTTTCTTTCCGAACTCAAACCCAATATTGGCATTTGAGAAGAAGTCTGTCCCTACTGGTAACCCCACTCCAAAAGATATGCCAAACTCATTTATGGCCTCATTATTTATCTCCAGCCCTGTGTGTTCGAAACGCATACCTGCTCGGTAAACAATTCGTTTTAAGTAACTTGAGTATGAATTATAATCTGGGATAAAATATCCACCAATTGCAACTGCAGAAGCATCTACATATTTCGCATTTCCAATGGTAAAGATTGGATTGCCAAATTCGCTCGTTTTTTGTAAAGAATATTCAGCGCCAGCGAACCATTTTTGCGGCTTACCAATACCTGCACCAAATGAGAACATCGTTGGCAAAGTCAAATCTGTAGTTTTTAAATTGTCGCTTTCCAAATCAGCTTCAATCGTACTTATTACGACTTCCTGATTTACTGCCGGATCGGCAACTACCGAAGAGAATGCACGTTTGTTTTCTGATTTAATCGTGCTTTTCGGCATATAAGTCAAGCCTGTGGTGAGCTCTAGCTTACTAGTAATCATCGTCCTATAGCTCAACCCGAAGTTTAGATTGATACCACTTAAATCAGAACGATTATTCTCAAGCGTATGGTATTGCAAGGGCTGACCATCTTGATACCTGAATTGAAGTGCACTATTTTGGATGTTTCCAAAGTTATAACTCGCATCGACACCTATGCTCAAATTAGTGATAATTTCATACCCTAATCCCACAAAAGCTTTGTTAAGTCCACCATCGCCTTTATAGCGTTGATCAACCTCACCAGCAGCATTTAAATTCTCTAACCGATAGCCCACTGAAGTATATGGAACGAGCCCGAACCCTAGTCCGAATTTCCCCATTGGAACAGAAAGTGCCAAATAATCAAATGTAGTTGAGTTAGCGTTTTGACTACCACCATCTGATTTAAGGCTTAAATTACTTGAGCTTCCGCCAACCGTAAATACAACCGGCCTACTTTCATTATTCCAAATCTTAAGATTATTCCCAGCATAACCAGCAGGATTGCTGAAGTTGACGTGGATACTATCCGTAAAGACACTCAAGCCTCCCATGCTTCTGTTTTCCGCTGTTCCTTTGAATTTTAAATTTCCAATGCCGTAAAATGAATAAGGAGATGCTGTGCCGTCTTGTGCTTGCGCTTGAATTGCAAAAACGGTGATGAAAACTATTACAAGTTTTTTTATCATGAGTGTGTATTATATTCTAAAATAAAGTTTAATCCCTCCAAAAGAAAATTCGAGTTGGCAAATATGCTATTTTTTAATTGCTTTGACAAGAAATTGGCATCGCCTCCTGTTAAAATAACTGTTAAATCTGAATATTTGTCTTTATATTCATTAATGACCCCATCAATTTCTTTGATTACCCCATACATAACACCCGAGTGAATTGCCTCTGAAGTACGGTCTCCAATGATGTTTTTTGGCATCTCGGAATCTAATAACGGAAGATTTGCAGTGAAATCATGTAAACTCTTATAACGCAATCTTATTCCTGGAGAAATAGCACCGCCTAAATAATCGTTTTGATCGGTTATAAAATCGTAAGTAATGCAACTGCCGGCATCAATGATCAATACATTGCGGTTTGGATACTGTTTAACTGCGCCCGCTACAAGTGCCATCCGATCCACGCCCAAAGTATTTGGTGTGGCATAGCAATTATGAAACGGAAATTTCAAACTTGCATCCAAAATAAGCGTTTTATGCTTCTTTTGGAGGTCAATAATGACCTGTTTTGGCAATCTTCCCACCGAAGCGAGCATGCATTTATCGATTTTTGGATAATTTTTGAAAATTTTTTTAACGGCATTTTCAAACGCAGAAACCTCGACCACCATTTTTTCTAAGAGTTTATCTTCCTGAAAAACAGCAATCTTCAACAGCGTATTCCCTACATCTATAATTAAATTCATATCGAAACTTAAAGCTGCAAAATTACAAAAGCAATTTTTATATCTTTTATTTTTGCGAATATTAAAAATGCTTCTATATTTGCATCCTCGTTTAAAGCGACTGGTGCCTTAGCTCAGTTGGTAGAGCAAAGGACTGAAAATCCTTGTGTCCCTGGTTCGATTCCTGGAGGCACCACCAGAAAAAACCCGAACTTATGTTCGGGTTTTTTGGTTTTTAATACTTTTGGTTTTTGGG
Organism: Gelidibacter sp.; assembly: GCF_039916245.1. Classification (GTDB taxonomy): domain Bacteria; phylum Bacteroidota; class Bacteroidia; order Flavobacteriales; family Flavobacteriaceae; genus Gelidibacter. The sequence goes on along the minus strand of NZ_JBDSLS010000049.1, from coordinate 454 downwards.
GATTTTTAAAAATGCTCATAGTTTCTCCTAAAACCCATCACCACTCGAGACTCATAACCATCTCACAGAAAGCTAATTGTAAAAACATAAAGATAAATACTATATATTGCCTATAAATAAAAACGCATCGAAAGGGACTCCAAAGGGAAAGGGAAAAACGGGGAAAGACGCAATGCATTGCGTCTCAACGGCGTCTCAACAGCGTCTCAACAGCGTCTCAACGGCCTCTCAATATGGATAAATACAAAAGCAAATATCGCATAGCATCCACCCGTCTCCAAACTTGGGATTATGGCTCGAAAGCATCCTATTTTGTGACCATAAACACAAAAAATAGACTTCACTATTTCGGTAATGTATGTGATGCTAAAATGGAATTATCCAAAATAGGCAGAATTGCAGAAACCGAATGGTTAAAAACATTTGAAATGCGACCTGATATGAATTTACTAAT
>NZ_JBDSLS010000048.1:0-12460 GCF_039916245.1 Gelidibacter sp. | reverse complement strand
AAACTAGAAACCAGAAACAAGAAACCAGAAACCAGAAACCAGAAACCAGAAACCAGAAACCAGAAACCAGAAACCAGAAACCAGAAACCAGAAACCAGAAACCAGAAACCAGAAACTCTGAAAAACTATGACTGAAAACTTTTTTCCCTTACCTTTGCACCCACTTTAACCTTAAAAAATTAGTATAGCATGCAACTGTACAATAACTTAAGCGCTAAAGAAAGAGCAGCACTTATTGAGCAAGCGGGCAAAGACCGTTTGACCATCTCTTTCTATGCCTACGCCAAAATTGGCAATCCTAAAATTTTTAGAAATGACTTATTTCTAGCTTGGAACGAACTCGACGTATTGGGTAGAATCTACGTGGCCCATGAAGGCATCAATGCCCAATTGTCTTTACCAGCCGATCAATTTGAAGCTTTTAAAGCGCATTTAGATAGCATTTCCTTTTTGGAAAACGTCCGACTTAACATTGCCGTTGAGCATGACAATTTCGCGTTTTTAAAACTCAAAATCAAAGTGCGTGACAAGATTGTCGCCGATGGTTTAAACGATGACACTTTTGATGTGACCGATATCGGCGTTCATGTGGATGCTGAACGTTTTAATGAACTCATTGAAGACGAAAATACCGTTTTGGTCGATATGAGAAATCATTATGAAAGTGAAATCGGCCATTTTAAAAACGCCGTCACTCCTGATGTGGATACGTTTAGAGAATCCTTGGATATTATTGAAGAAGATTTAAAAGACCATAAAGAAGATAAAAACTTGGTCATGTATTGTACGGGCGGTATCCGTTGTGAAAAAGCAAGTGCCTATTATAAGCATAAAGGCTTTAAAAACGTGTTTCAGTTAGAAGGCGGCATCATTAATTATGTGCGTCAAATCAAAGAAAAAGGCTTAGAGAATAAATTTATCGGTAAAAATTTTGTGTTTGACGAACGTCGTTCAGAGCGTATTTCAGACGATGTCATTGCGCATTGCCACCAATGTGGAGCACCTGCCGATTTGCATACCAACTGTGCCAATGACGCCTGCCATTTACTTTTTATCCAGTGTGAAGAATGCAAGGAGAAAATGGATGCTTGCTGTTCAAGCACCTGTATGGAAGTGAATCGCTTGCCCTATGAAGAGCAAAAGGAAATGCGTAAAGGTCAAGGCAATAGCAACGATATCTTTAAAAAAGGACGTGCCGGCCATTTACCGTTCAAGCAAGATTTGCGGAATATTTTTGACAGCTTTGAAACTCTCAAATCTTAAATAGAGATCTATGTAAGCTATGGCCTTCAGGACGCTTAGAACGGAATAAATGCATTGGGTGTAACTATTGTGTGGAAATGTCGCCAAGCCAGTTTCAGATGTCAAAAAAGGATGGAAAAAAAATGTTTTTTACGTTGAAATCAAACGCTTATACTATTTTTGGAAGCTTGAGAGAATGCTTCAAAAGCTGGTCTTGTCAAAATCTTTAGCGTTAAAATTATTTGATTAACACATCAAACAAATGAATATTTACAAACTTTTACAACTCAATAGAAAAATAAAAAGCCATAGAATTAAATTTCTAGCACTCTATATGTTGCATAAGTTTAACCAACGCTATTTAGCTGTCAATTTAGATCCTGTTTTGGCTTGTAATTTACGTTGTAAAATGTGCTACTTTACAGATGCCGATTATGTAAAAACCTTAAAAGGTCAATTTAGAGAAGATGAATTAAACCAGGTAGCAAAAACAATATTCAATCGGGCTTTAAAACTTCAAATTGGCTGTGGTACCGAACCAACGTTATACAAAGATTTGGTGAAAGTTGTGGAGTTGGGTAAAACGTATAAGGTGCCCTATATTTCCATCACCACCAATGCCAATTTATTGGATGAAGAAAAAATTGAAGCGCTTTTGAAGGCCGGTTTAAACGAGTTTACACTCTCGCTTCATGGCGTTCATAAGGAAAGCTATGAGAATTTTATGCAAAAAGCTAGTTACGAGAAGTTTCATAATTCATTTAAAGCCTTTGAAAAATTAAAGAAACAATACGATTTTAAAGTCCGAATCAACTACACCTTCAACAAGGATAATTTTTATGAATTAGCTGATTTCTTCAAGCATTTTAATGGCGAAAGTTTTGATATTCTTCAAATTCGTCCCATTCAGAAAATTGGAAATACCGAATACAACGATTTCGATTTAGATAGTATTCGAGACCATTATCCACAATTAATTCATGAAATTAGAATGCAGTGCAAGGAAAATCATATCACACTATTAGCACCAAATTCCATACCTAAAAACCAAAGAGCTAATGCTTCAAGTTTAATTTTCGATTACACTTTTTGTTATGTTTCTCCCCAAAAATTTTGGAAAAATGGTTTCGATTGGAACAATGAAAGTTTCAATTCCTACTCCAATAAAATTGGATGGAGCACCGTGCTATGGTCTAATATATTTAAATCTGAAAGGGATTTAAAATCTATGTCAAATAGATTAAACTACGAGATAGAATTCAATTAAAAAAGGTTATTTTAAAGTCCGTAAATAATATTACCTTTACATTCCAAAGTATTTTCTTTGATTTGGATTTCCTATGAATATGGAAATCACAGAAATAAAAATAGTTATTTATTAATTATCTTCTGAAACTCAAGGGGTTCAGAATCGATATACACATAAAATATATGAGTTGTAATAGTTGCTCAACCGGAAAGGGTGGACAACCAAAAGGATGCAAAAACAATGGTACTTGTGGCACAGATAGCTGCAATAAATTAACTGTTTTTGATTGGTTGGCCAACATGTCTCTCCCGCAAGGCGAAGAGCCTTTTATAGGTGTCGAAGTTCGTTTTAAAAATGGACGTAAAGAATATTATAAAAACACAGAAAATTTAACCTTAAGCATTGGCGATGTGGTTGCTACTCAAGCGCCATCGGGACATGATATAGGTATGGTAACTCTTACTGGAGAATTGGTGAGAGTGCAAATGAAACGTAAACACGTTAAAATTGACGATGAAGAAGCCGTTTTAAAAATCTACCGTAAAGCCTCCCAACGGGATATCGACATTTGGTCGGAAGCACGCGATAAGGAAGAGCCTATGAAGGTCAAAGCGCGACAGTTTGCCATTGACTTGAAATTACACATGAAGATTTCTGATATTGAATATCAAGGAGATGGCAGTAAAGCTACTTTTTATTATACGGCCGAAGAGCGCGTTGACTTTAGGGAATTGATAAAATTGTTCGCTAAAGAATTCCGCACCAGAATTGAAATGAAGCAAGTAGGTTTCCGTCAGGAAGCTGCACGTCTTGGCGGGATTGGATCTTGCGGACGCGAATTATGCTGTTCAACTTGGTTGACTGATTTCAGATCCGTCAGTACATCAGCGGCACGTTACCAACAATTATCGCTTAATCCGTTAAAGTTAGCGGGTCAATGTGGTAAATTGAAATGTTGTCTCAATTACGAGTTGGACTCGTATTTGGATGCCCTAAAAGATTTCCCGAAAACAGATATCAAACTCTACACTGAAAAGGGCGCTGCAGTATGCCAAAAAACAGATATTTTTAGAGGTCATATGTGGTTTGCCTATGAAGGCGAATGGATGAATTGGCATAAATTGACTACCGATCAGGCTAACGAAATCATTGCTTTAAATAAGAACAAACAAAAGGTGGCCAGTCTTGAAGAATATGCTGCAGAGCATGTTGAAGACGTCAAATCTGATTTCGGTAATGTGGTTGGTCAAGATAGTTTAACACGTTTTGATAGTCCAAAACGCAAAACCAAACGTAAAAACACCAAGAGCAAAACTAAAAAAACGGGACAACCGCAGCAAAAGATTGATCAACCAGTCGCACAGGCAAAACCTGTGGAGAAAACTGCTCAGAAAAAAAGAAGAAAGCCAAACCCGAAAAAATCAAACCCTAACGATGCCAAGTAAATTTTCTTGGATGCTGTTAACCACTGTGATTTTGGTGTTTAGCTGTGATTCCAAACAAATTTTTGACGAGTACAAATCCGTGCCAAATCAATGGAACAAGGATAGCTTAATTTCCTTTACCGTAACACCACCAGATTCCACCAATCTTTATAATCTGTTCATTAACATCAGAAACACCAACGCTTATAAATTCAATAATCTGTTTTTGATTGCAGAAATGAATTTCCCTAACGGAAAAACCATTACCGATACTTTAGAGTACCAAATGGCAAAACCGAATGGCGAACTCATGGGCGAAGGATTTACCGATATTAAGGAAAATAAATTGTGGTATAAGGAAGGCGTTAGGTTTGACGAAATTGGCGACTATAGTATTACTATTCAACACGCCATGCGTAATAATGGTGAGGTCAATGGCGTTGATAACCTACAAGGAATTACCGACGTTGGATTTAGAATAGAACCAACAAAGAATTAATTTAAATTATGGCAAAAAAGAAAGCAGAAACTCAAAATTTTTCCAAATATATCAGGTGGTTTTGGATCACCATCATAGGCGGTTTATCGCTCCTTGCATTGTTCTTTTTATTAGCGTCTTGGGGAGTTTTTGGTGAAATGCCCGACCATACACGTTTAGAGAATCCTTCTACAAATCTTGCTACCGAAATCATCTCTTCAGATGGCGAACTGTTGGCAAAAATTTACCATAATGATAACCGTACTCCAGTAGACTTTACCGAGTTGCCCGATCATTTGGTCGAGGCTTTGATCGCTACCGAAGATGCGCGTTTTAGGGAGCATTCGGGGATTGACGTTAGAGGTACCTTAAGAGCAATAGTAAAATTAGGTGGCGGCGGAGGTGCGAGTACGATTTCACAGCAATTGGCAAAGCAGCTATTTCATGGTGAAGGCTCAAGAAACATCATGGATAGAATTGCACAAAAAGCGAAAGAATGGATCATTGCCATCCGCTTGGAACGTCAATACACCAAAGAAGAAATTATAGCGATGTATTTCAATATCTATGATTTTGGAAACAATGCGGACGGTATTCGAAGTGCAGCTAGAATTTATTTTGATAAGGAACCAAAAAATTTGGATATCAAGGAAGCGGCAATGTTGGTAGGAATGTTTAAAAACTCGTCGCTTTATAATCCGAGACCTACTCGTAATCCAGAAGGTACTCGAAATCGACGCAACGTCGTTCTGAACCAAATGGAGAAGTACAATTATATTACTTCAAATGTTGGTGATTCCCTTAAGAAATTGGATTTGGGACTGCGTTACAAACCAGAATCCCATCGCGATGGATTAGCAACTTATTTCAGAGCCTATCTTACTGATTTTATGAAAGATTGGATCAAAAATAATCCAAAACCAGACGGTACAGGACTTTACAGTTTGTATGATGATGGTTTAAAAATTTATACGACGATTGATTCCCGAATGCAACAATATGCTGAAGATGCTGTTCACGAACATATGGCGCAATTGCAGAAAGAATTTTTCCATCAAAATACACCAGACCGCAATAAAACCGCACCGTTTTTAGATTTAAAGCCGGAAGAAATTACAAGTTTACTTAACAGAAGTATGCGTCAGTCTGAGCGCTGGCGAGTGATGAAGGCCAATGGTAAAAGTGATAATGAGATTATTGCCTCTTTTGATAAACCAACGCCAATGACTGTGTTCTCATGGAAAGGGGAAATCGATACGATCATGAAACCAGCGGATTCCATGCGCTATTATAAAACATTTTTGCATGCGGGGATGATGTCCATGGATCCACAAACGGGCCATGTTAAGGCTTGGGTAGGCGGTATCAATTACCGACATTTTCAATATGACCACGTTAAACAAGGGAAGCGTCAGGTAGGTTCTACTTTTAAGCCTTTTGTGTATGCGACGGCTATTGATCAATTGCATTTATCGCCTTGTGATACCCTTCCAAATACAAGAATAACGATCGAAGCTGGCAAATTTGGAAATCCGTTGCCATGGAGTCCTGAGAACTCTGATCGTAAATATGGAGGATTTAAAACTTTAAAGAGAGCCTTAGCCGAATCAATTAATACCATTACGGCGCGCTTGATGGATCAAGTAGGTCCTCAACCTGTTATTGATATGGCAAAAAATTTGGGAATTGAATCCGATATGCCTGCAGTACCTGCAATTGCGCTAGGAACTCCAGATTTAAGCGTTTATGAAATGGTCGCGGCGTATGCAACCTTTGCAAATAAGGGTGTATATAACGAACCGGTGATGGTCCTGCGCATTGAAGATAAAAACGGAACGATTCTTTACCAAGTAACACCCGAATCAAAAGATGTGTTGAGTGAGGAGGTCGCCTATGTAACGACCAATTTACTGGAAGGTGTTACACAGGGAGGGTCAGGAGCGCGTTTAAGGACAGTTGGTGCTGATAAATATAATAATGTTTATAAGGAAGTCATGACCGGCTATCCTTATGCCTTTACAAACCCCATTGCTGGTAAAACAGGAACCACACAAAACCAAAGTGATGGCTGGTTTATGGGGATGGTGCCGAATTTGGTCACTGGCGTTTGGGTTGGCGGCGAGGAGCGTGCCACACATTTTAAAAGTATCGCTTACGGTCAAGGCGCGACTATGGCCCTGCCAATTTGGGGACTATATATGAAGAAGTGCTATGCCGATAAATCCCTTGATGTTTCCACCGCAGAGTTTGAACGTCCTGCCAATCTTACCATAAATGTAGATTGTAATAGGAGAAACGATTTTGACTCGTCTGATTCAGATGGCTTTGATGACCGATTAGATTTCTAGTTTTAATTTATATCCTATAGCTAAAAAGCCCATTCAGAATGATTTTTTCATTTTGAATGGGCTTTTTAATTCATTATAATTGATATTAAATTAGTTGAGATTTTAAATAAACCCAGCAGAATCATCTTGTTTGAAGCATCAATTTTTTATAAGGTTATAAAAGTATTGTAATAAGGATTTATGAATTTAGAATTGAAACTTTTTTGTCGTTCTCGTCTTTTCAGATACATTCAAAGAAATAAAAAAAATTCAATTTCATTTAAGTCACACCCTCTTAAAACTCAAATCATTTTAGATTGGTTTTTATATTTCGTAATTTTCAAACTCCTAAAAAAAGTATTCATGATTAATAAAAAAGTAGCCAGCGTTACAGAAGCCATGTACGATGTTAAGGACGATATGACCCTTATGGTCGGTGGCTTTGGACTTTGCGGTATTCCTGAAAACGCAATCAATAATCTCGTCAAGATGAACGTAAAAGGCTTGACCTGTATTTCCAATAATGCTGGGGTCGACGATTTTGGTTTGGGCTTGTTACTGCACAAGCGCCAGATCAAAAAAATGATTTCCTCATATGTGGGAGAAAACCAGGAATTTGAACGTCAAATGCTGAGTGGGGAACTGCATGTGGAGCTCGTGCCACAAGGAACACTTGTGGAACGCTGTAGAGCTGCCCAATCGGGCTTCCCGGCCTTTTTTACACCAGCAGGTTACGGAACTGAAGTTGCCGAAGGTAAAGAGGTCCGCAAATTCAATGGGAAAATGTATGTCATGGAAGAAGCTTTTAAAGCCGATTTTGCTTTCGTTAAAGCCTGGAAGGGCGATGCTGCCGGCAATTTGATCTTTAAAGGCACGGCGCGAAACTTTAATCCATCCATGTGTGGCGCCGCAAAAATTACCGTTGCTGAGGTGGAGGAACTGGTTCCTGTTGGAAGTTTAGATCCTAATCAAATCCATATTCCTGGCATATTTGTCCAACGTATTTTTCAGGGGGAAAACTATGAAAAACGCATTGAACAATTGACGGTTCGAAAAAGGGCGTAAGTGTTTGAATTTTGACAACGTCAAAACTCTTTCACGTGCAGTTAAGGAAGTAGCTTGAAACTGTGCTCAGAATATATAAAATGGAGATAAAAGTATAAATTGATGAGATCCCCGCCTTCGCGAGGATGAAATAACTATAAAGAAATGTTAGATAAAATAGGAATCGCAAAACGCATCGCACAAGAAGTTCAGGATGGCTATTATGTCAATCTTGGGATCGGTATTCCAACTTTGGTTGCTAATTACGTAAGAGATGGGATAGAAGTGGAGTTTCAAAGCGAAAATGGCGTTTTGGGCATGGGACCTTTCCCTTTTGAGGGAGAAGAAGATGCCGATTTGATTAATGCCGGAAAACAGACAATTACGACTTTACCAGGTGCCAGTTTTTTTGATTCGGCCATGAGTTTCTCTATGATTAGAGGACAGCACGTCGATCTGACTATTTTAGGAGCCATGGAAGTTTCTGAAGAAGGCGATATTGCCAATTGGAAGATTCCTGGCGTGATGGTAAAAGGTATGGGCGGTGCCATGGATTTAGTAGCAAGTGCACAAAATATCATAGTGGCCATGATGCATACCAATAAAGCAGGAGAATCCAAATTACTCAAAAAATGTTCCTTGCCCTTGACAGGTGTGGGCTGTGTGAAAAAAATAGTGACCAACTTGGCTGTTTTGGAAATAACCGATCAAGGGTTTAAATTGTTGGAGCGAGCTCCAGGAATTTCGGTAGAAGAGATTATAAAAGCGACCGAAGGGAAGTTGATTGTAGAAGGAGATATCCCAGAAATGGTCTTATAGAAGTTATATTTTAAACTTTATTAGTCGGCAATACACGAGTCCGTTGAGAGAACGATTTGTGTATTGTTGGCTTTTTTTATTCAGAGAAATTCGTTACAATTTCACTCAATTATCACAAGAAGATCACTTGTAGGAATTATCTCTATAACATGGATAAAATGTTAAAATTATATGTATTTTGTCGAATAATAATGTGTTTTGACTGATTTGTGAAAAAAATATTAGATATTTACGAAACGCAATAAAAATAACCTATTTATTAACTTTAATAAAATCGTAACTTTTTTTGTCCCAAATATTACCATAAACCTAACTTGTGATTAGCCCCAAATCTACCATAACTTTTGACTTATGAACAGTGCCCCAAATCTACCAAGACCTACTTTTTTTGAAAACAAATTATTTCAGTCTTTTCAAAAAACATTCAGATTACTTAAAGGAATCTTAATGCTCACGAAAAAAATATTCATGCTCTAACCAGAGCCCCAAGGTAAAGCATGAATTTTTTTTGTGAGTTTATTCTTATTTAGGAAACTATTTTGAATGCTGAAATCTCAGGAGATGCCTTAAAAGTATTCTAATTCAACTTTATTCATGCTGCATAAAGATGTGGCAATGCACACCTTCTACCCCTATATTCCGAAGGGAAACGACATTCCTAAAATATTCTAAGCTGCTAGTCTTTTGCATTAAACGACAAGAGTTATTTCCAAAGCTAAAATTATTTTCGGTATGAACACGAAATCGATGTAGTAAAATTATGTATTTGTTAAAATTTTAATAACTTTACCTTGAATTTTATAATTCATTTAGCGATCAATCAAAATTCATGAATAAAATATATTTGATACGAGTCGTATTGATGTTTTAACTTCATGTGTTTTGTGAGATTTTGCGTTATCTGCCTTGAGAAAAACTAGATTTTAAGAGGTTAATAACGGCAAACAATTAAAAAATTCATTTCTGGGTTTACTTAGAAATTATAAGGGAATTGAAATTATAACAGAAGGCTAATTCATGTTATTTTTAAAAGTAAGTTCAGATTTAGGTCTGAACTTTTTTTGTTGAGATAAAAGGGTACTTTTTAAAAAGAAGTCTCAAATCTTTCAGAAGTTAGTTAAAGATCAAGGAATATTCTTGGTAAGTACTACAATTTATGCGTGGCATCAAGTTAATTTATACCGGAATAGTTTTATATATCTAAGCTTTTATCTTAATGGCTTATTTTTTTATTTTGAACCATTAAGGATTAAGATTATTAAGGTCGTTCTGTAATCAGGTTAGTTAGCGAAATCGACCCCTAAGCTGATGGCCTTGGGTATTGCTAAATATGAACGATTTCACTTTTCTCCAAAATCGCATCGCCTCGCAATCTTAAGAAGATTTGCGCCACCGCAATTGTGTCCTTTTCGCAATAGATGACGATGCGGTCAAGATCATTTTCTTCATAATATACACGACAAACCTCACTACCATCGATATCATCTTTAGGTGAAGGAATCCCAAGTACGTTTGTCAATAGTTTTAGAGAGGTAAAGTTTTTATAATCGCCAAACTTCCAAAGTTCCAAGGTATCGAGATGCGGAACTTCCCAAGGCTTTTTTCCGAAGAGATTCAATTTATAAGGTAATTCGATATTATGGATGATCATGCGTCTTGCGATATAGGGAAAGTCGAATTCCTTCCCATTATGGGCACATAATAAATGTTTGTTTTGGCTGAAATGTGATAAAATAAGATGATTAAAATCTTTTAATATTTGAATTTCTTCACCATAAAAGGAAGTAACTCTAAAGGTTCGGACATCTTCTTGGAATTTAAAATAGCCCACCGAAATACAGACGATTTTTCCAAACTCTGCCCAGATTCCTGCGCGTTCGTAAAACTCTTCTGCCGAAACTTCCGCGCGTTGATATTTTGATTTGAGATCCCAAAGCTCCTGTTTTGTTTGGTCTAATTCTGAATAATGACGTGTTTCCGGAACGGTTTCGATGTCCAGGAACAAAATGTCTTCAAGATTGAGTTTGTTGATCATGCTCACTTCCTGCGAAGGCAGGAATCTTATTAATTAATACCTATATATTTTTATTCGAAATAAGAATTCTTTTATTTTTAGTATCTAATTCTGTGAGGTCATCACATACGCTTCATCAATAAATGTATAAATGTCTGCGTTAAAAGGATCTTCAGATTCATCAACCTTTAAGGAACGGTTGCCCAAACGCACAATGATCATATTGTCATCTGGTTGCACAATCACATATTGACCTAAATGGCCCCGCATCATAAAAAAGTCTTTTCCCTTATAATCTTGAATCAGCCACCAGCCATAACCATATTGTGGACTTTCAGGGAAACGTGGTGTTACCGATTTTGCCACAAATGCAGAATCTATAATTTGTTTGCCATTCCATTTGCCATGATCCTTGAATAGCTTGCCATATCGCGCAAAATCCTTCGCATTACTGGCGATACAGCAAAAGGCTTTGACCAAATCATGGGCTTTACTGTCCACTTGCCAAAGGGTGGAATTTTCGCTTCCCAAAGGTTTCCAAAAGGATTCTGATAGATAATCATATAGTTTTTTGCCTGTAGCTTTTTCAATGACCATTGCCAACAATTGGGTGTCGCCACTGGAGTATTTATATTTTTGACCAGGATCAGCTTCCATTTTTAAACCTAGAATTACTTTGGCGAGGTCGTCATCAAAATACGCACGCGTCGTAATCGATAATGGGGAATAATAAGCCTCTTTCCAATCGGTGCCAGAACTCATGGACGACAGATCACCAATGGTCATTTTTGCAGCTCTCCCTTCACTAAATTCAGGAAAGTAATCGCCTACGAGTTGATCCAATCCTTTGATGTGACCTTCTTCTATGGCTTTTTGCATCAATCCTGACACATAACTTTTAGCCATGGAGAACGAGTTTGATTTTGAGTTTTCGCCAAATCCTTCATAATAATTCTCAAACCAGATACTATCATTTTTGATGATGACATAGGCGATTGTTCCTAAATCCTTATTGATTTTTTGGAGCGTTTCGGTTTCTGTCACGGAGTTGTAATGGACGTGGTTTGGCCAAGGTTGCGCTGTTCCGTTCGCAACTACTTCATTATCAAATTCTTTAAAATCTTCTAAAAAAGCCGTAGTGTGACCTTTGAGATAGATGGATCTCGCTGCTTTTAACAAATAATCAGTGTCTGTGATGTACAAAACGGCTACAGTCAGCACAAGTAAAACAAGGATCCATTTAAGGAATTTTTGAAGAAATTTCATAAGGTTGGTGTTTAGTGGATTAAATATAGGGAATTAACTTGCAAGTTGGATGCAAGACCTCACAGGTTTTAAAAACCTGTGAGGTCTGTCGCTATGTTTAAAACAAACGTTGCTGTTTATAAGGACTTTCATGCTCCAATAGCCATTGTTTACGCTGTAATCCTCCGGCATATCCTGTAAGGCTTCCATCACTACCAATAACGCGATGACAAGGAACCACAATCCATAAGGGATTTCGGCCGTTAGCATTTGCGACAGCTCTTATGGCTTTGACATCGCCGAGTTGCTGGGAAAGTTGTAAATAGGATATGGTTTTTCCGTAAGGAATGGTTTGGAGTAAGTTCCAAACGTTCTTCTGAAATTCAGTGCCTTCTGGATTTAATTGAAGGTCGAATTGTGTCCTTATCCCTTCAAAATATTCGTTGAGTTGCCGGGCGCAATCTTCAAGTTCTAAAGCAATGATGTCGGTTTCTTTTTCTTCAGAATCCAAAATGGAAATGGAAGCAATACCGTCTTCGTCACCAACAATTTTGGTGAAACCTAATGGCGATTTGATAATGCAAGTTTCCATTTGCCTTTAAGATTCTAAGGATTTTT
>NZ_JBDSLS010000047.1:0-8308 GCF_039916245.1 Gelidibacter sp. | reverse complement strand
TCAAAGAGACCAATCTTTTAAAGAAACGAAAAAAACTAGCCGATTACCTCCTTTATAGAGGTTGGGAAAGCCATTTGGTGTATGATAAGGTCAATGAGCTTTATAGGTATTAGGCAATAGGGATTAGATGTGAGGTATCAGGAGTGAGGAACTGGGGATAAATTTGAAAGTGATCAAATTCCATAATAATGAAGACTACCAACTGAAGACTGCCAACTGAGGACTGAATACTGCGCACTTAAACCCTTAAAACTAAAAACTGTACCATTCCTAAGAACAATACAGTTTTAAATATCAACTATGCTGAGGTTTTATAAGCTAAACGTCGCACCAACATTCATCACAAATTGGTTGTGGATATAGTCCGCCGGATTTGTGATATTGGTTTTGTATCTGGCTAGTGGAAACACAGCTTCCGTGAAAATCCCAAAACCTTCTGAGAAGAAAAAACGTGCCCCAACATGACCACCAAAATTCTTTAAACCAAGGTTTAAGCCTGGGTAAAGGTCAAAGTTTTCATCAATGTTTAAAACACTTCCTAAGTGTGCATTAAAACGACCTTTAAGATCCACACGGTCGCCAAAACTCGCGTCCAATCCTTCTTTTATACTTAAGGCATAGGCACCCGAAACACCTACAGAGATATTTTCGCCAAGACCATAATCATAGCTTACATTAATTCCTGTTGCCTTATCCTGGAAGTTGGCGCCAATTTGCAACTTGTTGTCGGTATTGCCTTTAAAAGCCTGTGCATTCGCAAAAGAAACGCTTAAAATGCTTATGAGTACAATTAATTTTTTCATTGTAAGTTATTTAATTATAATTTCGGGCAAAGATAAACATGTTTTTTAAAAAGCATTTGCTTTTAGCTTGAACTCTTGAGTGTTCTGCTAATTGCCTTTTCATTTTTCCAATCAATCCATTTTTGACCCTTTAGCTTGCGCATCATAGTATCAAAATGGCGCATGATCAAAATATTATAAACCGCTTGACCGAAGTTTTTTGGATTTCGGGCAATGGCGCGCAAGCTCATTGAAAACCCAGGCGTGATGTATTTCATATAATGCCAATAGCCTTCGGGCATGTATAATACTTCGCCGTGGTTCAATTCTGTCCTATAGCCTTTTGCTTTTTTAAGCGCGGGCCATTTTTCTAAATCCGGATTTGAAAAGTCAATGTCTTCACGAGTAATCAGTGAATGTGGAATTTTATAGAGATAATCGTTCTGTTTTTGATCAAACAGAATGCAGAGTTTTTTGCCTTCAAAATGAAAGTGGAAAATATTAGCCAAATCAATGTCGTAATGCATAAAGGTGTGCGAGTTTTCGCCGCCAAAAAACAACATAGGCAAACCTTTCATCAACTTAAGGCCAAAATCGGGATAGGAATAATCCTCCTGTAACTGTGGGACTTCTTTCAGGGCATTCCATAAAAAAATCCGAAACTTAGTCGGCTCACGTTTTAAAAGATCAATATAATCTGCCATTTTCATTTTGGCATGCGGCTCGTTAAATCCGTCTTTATGGCTCACAGGGCGGTCATCATAAAGCGGCACGATCTTGTCTCCCGCAATCTTTTTAATATAGTCAAGCCGCCACTTGTCATAAGCTGGCCAATCTTCAATAAAACGCTCTATAACCACAGGTTTTTGAGGTTTAAAATAGTATTTCAAAAAATCTTCCTTGGTAATAGTCTTTACGCGAGGAATGTCTTGCAGTTCTAGTGCCAATGCGCTATGATTTAGATGCGCTAAGTTAAGGAATCGAAACTAATTGTTTTAAAATGAATGTTAAATATTTGGGTGTTACCCCGCTAAGGCGTGGTCGGGCTGTCCGCTATATCTTTTTGCTTTGAAAAAAAGCAAAAAGGATGTCGCTTCCATCCCTAACACAACTTCTGCTGTTTTTGGAGCTTCGTTTGTTAAAGCCAAAGAATCCTTCATTTGAATGTTGGTCGTTATTATGCAATTTTAAATAATAACTATTAAAAGAATACGCTAAAAAGCAGCTCAATCTGCGTCACCCGCCTGAACGGACGGGCAGGTCAGCGTTCTATTCTTAATGTGGGCGAAATACGTTTCATCTTTAAATCAAACTCCGTATCACACATTTCACATCGGTATCTATGTTTCGTGTGAAAAGGAAGCGAAGAAAATAAAACGCCATAAATAAATGAAAAAAGTGATTTCGCATCTTTAATGGTGGAGAAGAGTTCGATATGCATGCTCTTGCAATTGGGGCAATGAATAGTCTCACTTTCATCATCAATTGAATACGGTTTGATGGCATTTAAAATCTGTTTGGCTTCTGTTGCTTGATAGGAGAGGACTTTCAACTTTACGCCACCAATGGCGCGGCTAACTAACGGATCGGTATCAATGGTCAGGTTATCCGTCAGGAAAACTTCGATGCCATCGGCTTCCAATCTGCCTTTGATAATCTGCGCTTCCGAAGAATATTGAAATACAGCCACTGTTGTAAAGGTTTCATTTTTCATGAGAAAAAGGGTGCTAAGAGCGACAACACTTTTGAAATTTCATCTTCTGAGTTGTACGCATGGATACAAAAACGAATGCGCTCCTGACCTTTGGGTACTGTTGGGGAGAAAATTGGCTCAGGATCAAAGCCTTTTTCATTAAGATGACGAACAATTTTTTTGACCTTTTCACTATCGGAAATCGTACAGCATTGAATAGCAGAATTACTTTCTGTAAAATACTTTTCGAGTTGATTTTCTTTTAGTTTTTCTTTAAAAAAACGAATGTTCTGGTTCAGTTTTTTTATGGCGTGTGTAAGTTCCAATTCTTTATAGGACGCTTTTATGGTCATTAGAGAGTGAGGAGCAATAGCCGTGGTGTAGCTGGACGGACTTGAGAACTGGATAAGATAGTCTATCAGTCCTTGATCTCCCAAAATGGCAGCACCATGTGAGCTTAAGGCTTTTCCAAAGCTGATCAATCGCGCAAAAACAGACTTGTCAATTCCCAAACTACGCACTAAACCCTCACCTTCCTTTCCAAAAACACCTATGGCGTGCGCTTCGTCAACAATCAATCGAAACTTGTTGAGCTCACAAAAATCGGCTATAGCCACTAAATCGGGCGTGTCCCCATCGATTGAAAACACAGATTCCGTAGCAATATAAACTTCTGTGTTTTCAGTAAAATGCGGTTGTTCATTTTGGCAAATGCGCTTTAAATCTTCCAAATCATTATGCTTGAAGGCGAAAGCTTTTGCTTCGCCCATGGCTATTCCATCCCGTATTGAAGCATGGATCAGTTCATCATAAAAAATGATGTCGTCGTGTTGAGGGACGCAAGAAAAGAAGCCTAGGTTGGCATTGTAGCCAGAATTAAAGATTAAGGCGGCATTGCAATGATAAGTTTCACAAATGAGCTCTTCTACTTCGGCATAAAGTTGATGATTACCCGATAAAAGCCAGGAGCCTTTGGAGCCATTTTGAAAGATGAACTCATTCTCCAAATAATAATGGGTCCGATCAAAAATCTCATTGGACATCGAAAATCCTAAATAATCATTGGAGGCAAAATCCACCAATAGTTGTGGCATATCCAATGCTCTGAAAGTGATTTCAGCATTGCGAGCATCTAACTGGTCTTGAAGTTTTTTCGGAATCATGATGTAAATATACGAAGACCGTTCAGGATTTCAATCTTGAAATGACGAGACTATGAGGTCTCAGAAAGATAGGAAAATCAAAAACATCGTATATTTGGGAATCAAAAACGCTAATTATGATTCGTATTCTATTCTCCTTGACCTTTATTTTGTCTTCATTCGTTTTTCAAGCGCAAATTTCTTCAAAATATACTATTTCCTTTGAAAATGCCGTACATCATGAAGCGACAATTCAGGCTTCATTTACCAATCTGCAATCTGACGCTGTCGAGTTTTCTATGGCCCGTTCTTCACCAGGTCGCTACGCTTTGCACGAATTCGCAAAAAACGTGTACAATGTGAAGGTTACCGATGGTAAAGGAAATCCACTCGAGGTCACTAGGCCAAATCCGTCATCATGGAGCGTTAAAAACAAGGACGGCACCATTCATGTCAGTTATACTTTATTTGGCAATCATGGCGATGGTACGTATGCCCAGATTGATGAAACGCATGCGCATTTGAATATGCCGGCAACACTCGTCTATGTTCCAGAACTTGAAGCCCAAGAAATGGAAGTGACTTTTGATGTTCGAGAGGATTTCAATTGGAAGATTGCCACCCAACTCAAACATCAATACGGTACGACCTATTACGCAAAAGATTTTCAATATTTGATGGACAGTCCGGTGGAGATTGCAAACTTTAGAAAACGTTCTTTTGATGTAAAGGGGCAGACCATTACGTTTATACTGCATGATGATGACGCCACAGAACAACAGATTGATATTTATTTTGAAAAGATCAAAAAGATAGTTTTAGAACAAATGCAGATCTTCGGCGAATTGCCAACTTTTGATTATGGCGAATATACTTTTTTGGGCTGCTATATGCCGAATGCAACTGGAGATGGGATGGAGCATCGGAATTCAACTGCAATTCCGAGCTCGAGAAGTTTGTCGAATGGCGGTATCGAAACAAATATTGGCACCGTTGCTCATGAATTTTTCCATATTTGGAATGTGGAGCGTTTGCGTCCAAAATCATTGGAGCCTTTTGATTTTTCAAGAGCAAATATGAGTGGCGATTTGTGGTTTGCTGAAGGATTTACCAGCTATTTTGATGATCTGTCTTTAGTCAGATCTGGCATTATAAGTCAAGAGAAATATCTTGAAGGACTTACAAGAACCTTCAATTACGTATGGACGTCACCAGCGCGTCAATTTTTCAATCCTATTGGAATGAGTTACCAAGCGCCGTTTACGGATGCGGCACGATCGGTAGATGAAACCAATCGGGAAAACACCTTTATTTCCTATTATTCTTATGGTAGTATGCTGGGACTGGCTTTGGATTTATCCTTGAGAGAAAAGAATCTTAATCTGGATGACTATATGACCTTATTGTGGAAGAACTTTGGAAAACCTGAAATCCCTTATACGGCTGAGGATTTACATCAAACCTTAAGCACTTTTGCAGGAAAGGCCTTTGGCGATGAATTCTTTAATAATTACATCTATAAAAGTGGGATGCCAAATTACGAGCAACTTTTAAAACAGGTTGGCGTGACTTTGGAAACGAAAATTAACATCGATTTTGGAGCCATCGTCAGAAATCAAAAAATTATGAGCAATCCTAAAATGGGATCTTCGGCCTATAAAGCTGGATTTCAAAAAGGAGATAAGCTGCTTAAGATCGGAGCGATTGCACTTGATGAAACTATGGACGTCAATGCGGTTTTAAGTGCGTTTAAGGTTGGCGAAGAGGTCTTGGTATTGATTGATCGTTTTAAAGATCAAAAAGAAATACCGCTTACCATTTCGACAGAGGTGTCCTATGGGATGAAATTGTTGGATGGCAATTCCAAAGAGTTTACTAAAAAGATAAAACAGAAACGGGCAGGTTGGTTAAACTCGAAAGTATAGATCGCGTGAGGAGAGTACAAAGTATTTAGTATGAAGTACAAAGTATAAAGAAAAATTTTTGAAGTCTGACATTCTTATAAAATAGTGGACAATGAGTCTATTCATTTAAGGGTTTTAAATAATACCGAATACTATTATTTTTACAAACCTTTCTGAAAATATAAATTGGTAACCGCTATCCGATAATGTTTCAAATCTCATGTATCCTCGAATATAATTTAATCAGACATTGGTAGAAAACAAAAAATCACGCTTTTGGGCGTGATTTTTTTATTTGTAATAAGATCGTCTTGATTAGTCCACCAATACAATCACTTTATTGTCTTTCATTTCAACAGTACCGCTGTTGATTTCTATAACCCAACTTCCATTTTCTTGAGTAAAGCTACTCGCGTGGCTTTCTGCAATGGTTGCATTGCCTTTGAATTTTAGTTTTCCTTTTCCAAGAAGTGAAACAATGGCCGCGTGACCATTCAACATTTGGAATTCACCCTCAACACCTGGAACCGTAACGCTTTCGACATTACCGCTAACCAGTGAAGCTTCTGGGGATACAATTTCTAAATACATTTTTTTGTAGTTATGAGTGATGAGTTATGAGTTATGAGTCAACTCTGAACTCATAACTCTTAACTCTAAACTTATTTTTAGGCTTCAGCAAGCATTTTCTCACCAGATTCGATAGCCTCGTCAATGGTTCCTTTAAGGTTGAAAGCAGATTCCGGTAAGTGATCTAATTCACCATCCATAATCATGTTGAATCCTTTGATAGTTTCTTTAATATCAACCAATACTCCAGGAATCCCTGTAAATTGCTCAGCAACGTGGAACGGTTGTGACAAGAAACGTTGAACACGTCTTGCACGTCCTACAGCCATTTTATCTTCTTCCGATAGTTCTTCCATCCCAAGAATAGCAATAATATCCTGTAATTCTTTATAGCGTTGCAATAACTCTTTTACACGTTGAGCGCAATCGTAATGTTCTTTTCCTAAAATGGCAGCTGATAAAATACGTGAGGTAGAATCCAATGGATCTACTGCAGGATAAATACCAAGTTCTGCAATTTTACGGGACAATACGGTAGTGGCATCCAAGTGGGCAAAGGTTGTAGCAGGCGCAGGATCGGTTAAATCATCCGCAGGCACATATACCGCTTGTACTGATGTAATGGAACCTCTTTTTGTGGAGGTGATACGTTCTTGCATGGTACCCATTTCTGTAGCTAAAGTTGGTTGGTAACCTACCGCAGAAGGCATACGTCCCAACAACGCCGATACTTCAGAACCCGCTTGTGTAAAACGGAAAATATTATCAATAAAGAATAAGATATCACGACCTGCGCCATCTTCATCTCCATCACGGAAATACTCTGCAATTGTTAATCCAGATAGTGCCACACGTGCACGTGCTCCAGGAGGTTCGTTCATCTGTCCAAACACGAAGGTCGCTTTAGACTCTTTCATCACATTTTTATCAACTTTAGATAAATCCCATCCGCCTTCTTCCATAGAATGCATAAACTCGTCACCATATTTTATAATACCTGATTCCAACATCTCTCTCAAAAGGTCATTTCCTTCACGAGTACGTTCTCCAACGCCAGCAAAAACTGAAAGTCCGCCGTGACCTTTAGCAATATTATTAATTAACTCTTGAATCAATACTGTTTTGCCAACACCAGCACCACCAAACAATCCAATTTTACCACCTTTTGCATAAGGCTCAATCAAATCGATAACTTTGATACCAGTAAATAAAACCTCTGTAGAGGTTGACAAATCTTCAAATCTTGGTGCTTGTCTGTGAATAGGTAAACCAGCATTACCAGCTTTAGGCAAATCGCCCAATCCATCAATCGCATCTCCAATTACATTAAACAAACGTCCGTAAACATCCTCGCCGATTGGCATTTGTATAGGAGCACCTGTTGAAACAACTTCAGTGCCTCTGCTCAAACCATCTGATGAATCCATAGCAATGGTACGAACCATATCTTGACCAATATGGGATTGAACTTCCAATACCAATAGCGAACCGTCAGGTCTTTTAATTTCTAAAGAATCGTAGATTTTCGGAAGCTTTGAACCTGCTTCAAACGCCACGTCAATCACCGGACCAACGATTTGTGCAACTTTACCTGTAACTTTTGACATTAGTATATGTTTAATGTTGAATTGAAATTTAAATACGAAAAACATCCTTTTTTCGCGCTGCAAAGATATAGTATTTAATTTAAAATAAAAGTCTATTTATCTGTTTTTTGCGTATAAAAAAACACCTTCAAACAGAAGGTGTTTTTATTAAATAATTGTCAATAATATTATTGCAACGTCGCTGGATAGTTTGTTGGATAATCACCAACATCTACGAAATTACCTGAAGCTTCAAAAGTTGAACCGTAGGTTGTATCAATGGCGCGCATAAACATATTTGCAATAAAAGCATATCCTCTTGCCGTTGGGTGGACACCGTCTAAGCCAATGGCACCACCTAGTACTAATTGAGAAGTCAACTTAAAGTTACCAGTCGTGATACCACCATTTGCCAATTGTTGATATAATGCGTTAGCATCAACGAATGCTAATCCTGCTTCACTAGCAGTAGCAGAAATAGCTGAATTGAAAGCAGCAATTGCATTTGCGACTTCATCTTGCTCACTTGGTAATAAAACCCATTTGTCCTCAAGTGGGAATTGAGTTCCGTAACCTAGCGGTATCAATGAAGATACAGGCAAAACAAATAAGTCACCTGCTGTGGCTTGTC
>NZ_JBDSLS010000046.1:0-2699 GCF_039916245.1 Gelidibacter sp. | reverse complement strand
CGGCCATTGCCCATTTATTACCGCTATTAGATTATGTCGATATGGATGGCGCATTGTTGTTATCAGAAGATATTGCCACTGGTGTAAAAATTGAAGACGGAGCGGTTTTTTATAGTGATCTTAATGGCACTGGGGTTACTTTAATAGATTAGCGAATGACCGTTGAGCAATTTCCGGATAGAACGATTGAAGTTGACGGTAAAGAATATCTCTATTTTGGGGGAACTTCCTATTTGGGAATGGCCACAAATCCAGACTTTCAAAAACTTCTTTATAAGAGTATCAACATTTGGGGGACGGCGTATGGGAGTTCTCGAAACTCCAATATCAAGCTTAGCATTTACGAGAAAGCAGAAGCGTTATTAGCTAAAATAATTGGGGCAGAAGCGGCACTTACGGTTTCTTCAGGGACCTTGGCTGGATCACTTGTCATTGATTATTTGGCCAAAAGCCATGATTACTTTTACCATTATCCCAAAACACATCCTGCAATTTTAAAAAATTCCAGTTTGCCGTTGTTTGTTGACGGCAAATTGCATTCCAGACTAACCGATGACATCGAGGAATCTGTTGTCATTGCTGCAGATACGTTATTATCTTTGGAAGTGCAGCCCACCAATTTTTATTTTCTGGATGCTATTTCGCCAAGTAAGCAAATTACTTTGTTAGTCGATGAATCCCATAGTTTGGGAATTGTTGGCCCACGAGGTGAAGGTGTTTTCGGAACGATTCATCATCCCAAAATTGTGCAGAAGATTATGATCAGTTCGCTTACTAAAGCTTATGGCTGTTCGGGAGGTGTTATTGCAGGAGATAAAAAAATCATTGATGTGATTCAGAATGACGCTGTATTTATTTCTGCTTCAGGAATGAATCCTATTTTTTTACAGACCTTTTTTGATGCTCAGGATTTACTTCAAAATCAACTGAATAAATTAAGAGATAATCTTCAATTTCTTCATCATGATACTGTTTTGCCGACGCTATTTAAATACGATCCTGACTATCCGGTAATTTACTGCAATGGCAATGGCATTTTTGATTATTTGAAATCTAAGGACATCATCATCACTAATTTTAAGTATCCTAATTATGATATGATGATGAATCGTATCGTGATTACAGCAAACCATACGCCATCCGATTTGGAGCGACTGAAATCGGCATTGATGCTCTTTCAAAAAGAATCCAAAGACTAAGATTCATGTAGAGACTCGAAGTCATTTTATCTGTTCCCATTTATAGCCTATCTTTAAATATTAATTTTTTGAGTTTTTGATATGAAAATAGCTTCGCAAACCGTTCGTTATTCTTTTTTTGTAATGCTTTCATTGCTTTTTTTGAATTGTAAATCTGCTAAAGTTTCAAAGCATTTAGAAAAATCAATGGATTCCAACTTTTTTGATAATCAGTTTACGGGGTTTATGGTTTATAATCCACGAACCAAGGACACGGTTTTTAATCATAATGGCGAACGCTATTTTACACCTGCCAGTAATACTAAAATCTTCACTCTTTTTACCGGTTTACAGTACTTACCGGAAAATGTCCCTGCATTTAAATATGCAGTTCATCAAGATACTTTGATTGTAGAAGGCACAGGAGATCCGAGTTTTTTGCATCCTTACTTCAGGGATAGTACGGCACTTAATTTTATGAAAAACTACAAATTTGTAAAGTTGGTCACGGATAATTACGCCAATGACAAGTTTGGTCCAGGGTGGGCATGGGAAGATTATGACATGTATTATAGTCCAGAGCGCAGTGCATTTCCGTTGTATGGCAATGTGCTGTCTATTTCTAATGATGAAGGAGATCTCAAAACATATCCTGAATTTTTAGGATCGGAGACGACTTACACGACATTGAATAAACGCAGGGATTTTAACGAGAACAAGTTTTATTATAAAATGACCCGTAAGGATACGATTGAAGTTCCATTTGTTTTGGATACTAGCATGGTCAAAAAACTTTGGAATGATTTGCTTCCGAATAAAGTAGAATTCATACCCTACACCAAAGTAAAGACTGACCAAACGCTCTATAGTATTCCGTCAGATAGTTTGTATAAACGCATGATGTATGTGAGCGATAATTTTCTTGCAGAGCAGATTTTGATTTTGGCATCTTCAACAGTTGCTGACACTTTAGATGCCGATCCGATCAGAAATGCAGTGCTTCAAAATCAACTCAAGTTTTTAAAACAACCTCCTAAATGGCGTGATGGCTCTGGATTGAGCAATTATAATCTTTTTACACCTTTGTCCATTGTTCAAGTTTTGGAAAAACTTTATACTGATATTCCCAGAGAACGTTTGTTCAACTTCTTTCCTATTGGCGGTAAAAGTGGCACTCTGAAAAGTTGGTTTGGAGGCGATAAAGCCCCTTATATTTATGCTAAAACAGGGACTTTAAGCAGTGCTTATTGTTTAAGTGGTTATTTGATTACGAATTCTGGCGAGGTGCTTATCTTCAGTTTTCTGAACAATAATTATGTGACTTCTTCCAATGTTGTTAAGCCTGAAATGCAAAAGATTTTGGAATATCTGCGGGATAATTATTAGATGAAAGTCTTTCTGTCTTTTTACGTCTTGATTATTCAGATATATTAGATGTTCTACTTGTTATAGACAGCATAAAAGAGAGACGATAAACTAATTGTAAAGCTCAAACTCCACTCTCCAAATTGTTTATTCAAC
>NZ_JBDSLS010000045.1:0-5870 GCF_039916245.1 Gelidibacter sp. | reverse complement strand
CCACCACGATTGGTATTGAAGAATTCGATTTTATTTTGAACAAGTTCATCATCGCTCATCAACACATTTTCTTTATTACCGCTTTTCCCAAGGGTGTATACTGGTGGATGTTCGCAAAGGAGGAAGTGGTGAGTTGTGGAAAGTGGGTAGTGGGTGGTGGGTAGTGGGTAGTGGGTAGAGGGAGGTCTTCAGTCAGCAGTATTCAGTCTTCAGTTGGCAGAAAATAGATCTTAGAGGATATTCAAGGAGAGAAAACTTAGGAGCAGTCAGAGTTAATATCCACGAATATCTACCTAGTGTGCGGGAATTGGATTTCGTTGACTTGAAAGCTATGACACAAAGTTGCGCGAAGGGAGCACAAAGCGCCACAAAGGACATCGCTACTAGATTTATCAATGACTTAATTAACTCATACACGCACACTCTAACCCAGGAAGTTCAAGTTATGAATGAGGTATTATGGATGAGGTGCGCAGTAATGACTGTTACAATGGACTGGAAAATCAGTATCAAAAAGCATCATTAGCCAGAGCGGAATAGTAGTTGGATGTTTTAAAATAAATTGAATTTGTAAAGATGATAGCCATCAGTAAAGTATACAAATTACTATTTTAGGTGATAATTTAGCGTCTTAAAAAGTTAACCATCATGCATTTCAGCCCTAGAAGAATCACAAATAATTGAGGAATCTAAAGACATTTATAAAAAAATCCGATCCAAACCTAAAGGTCGAACCGGACAGATATTAGTATACTTTTAGACTAATCTTCGCTGCTATAACCATATCCATAATTATAGCTATATCCGTATGCTCTACTCGCGCCAACACCGATTGTTGAAATGTAAGTAATAAATAAAAAGATAGATTGTTTCACTGAATTTAATCTGACATCCGATCAATGAAGTTCACAGATTCAAAAAAAAATCCGGTCCAGACTTAAAGTTCGAACCGGACCTAAATTTCTATATACTTGTCGATTAATCCTTGCTGCTATAACCATTGCCATAACCATAATTGTAGCTATATCCGTAAGCTCTACTCGCGCCAACACCGATTGTTGAAATATAAGCGATAAAAAAATGATAGATCGTTTCAATGAATTTAATTTGACAACCGATCAATGAAGTTCACAGATTCAAAAAAAATCCGATCCAAACCTAAAGTTCGAACCGGACAGATATTCGTATACTTGTGTATTAATCTTCGCTGCTATAACCATAGCCATAACCATAATTGTAGCTATATCCGTAGGCTCTACTCGCGCCAACACCGTTTATAACGTAGGCCATGTTTTTTAAACGTCCAGTTTCAGCAAGGTCCTTAGAGAAATCCAGGAGGCTTTTCTCAGTAAGTTCAGCTCTGACCAAGTACAAGGTAGCATCAGCAAACTCAGAAATTAAGAGGGTATCTGTTACCAAAATAGTCGGTGCTGTATCGACGATGATGTAGTCATACTCCAACCTAGCTTCGTTCAGCAATTGTTCAAAACGGCCATTGGTCAATAAATGAGCTGGGTTGGGTGGAATACTTCCCGAAAGCAAAACATCATGATCTGGGTGCTTCGGAAAGCCTTTAACCAAAGCCTCATGCCATCCAAATGCAACGTCATAGAGATAATTGGATAATCCTGGAGCATTCTTGTCCATTTCTGGCACGGTATAATGGTGGATCTGCGGATTCCTTAAATCGGCACCAATAAGTAACACCTTCTTATTTAAACTCGATAATGCCAAGGACAAATTGACTCCAGCATAAGTTTTGCCCTCACCTTTAATGCTAGAGGTCATATAAATAACCTTCCCTTTTCCATCAGCAAGCTTAGGCAACACATAATTTATATTTGAACTCAATATTCTAAAAGCCTCAGCCTGTGTTGTACGATCCGTAGGATCAGAAAACACTAAATTCTCACTTTTAATTTTAGGCAGTTCTGCCAAGACTGGAATATTCGACACTCTCAATTCGACATCCTTTTTTCCCTTTATTTTTGTATCCAATAAGATGGTAGTATAGATTGCTCCAAAAGGAATAACTAAACCTGCCATTAAGGCCATGAGGAATATATTCTTTCTATTTGGTGAAATGGGAGCACCGCTGGAACTGGCATATTCCACCACTTTTATAGACGGCTCAGTGATCGCCAAATTAATCGCTGCTTCTTCTCGCTTCTGTAATAAAAATAAATACAAAGTTTCTTTAATGGCCTGTTGACGATCAATGGAACGCATGATTTTTTCTTTAGAAGGAATGGCAGCAACTTGGGATGAGAATTTATTATTTCTTTGGACCAGTTGATGTTTTGAAGCCTGCAACTGGGCTTTGTAGGCATTTAAAGAATTGTTGATATTATTAGCCAATTCTTTCAACTTTTCATTGATCGTTTGAACCATCGGATTATTTTGCCCACCACTGGTCAGGTAATTATAGCGTTCAAAGATCAGAGTATTGTATGCCCCTATCAGCTCGTTCGTATTCACACTTGAGATCCCTATATTCGCTGGAAGTAATTCATATTGGGAGTTTTTAATATTTAAAGACTCTACCAGCATATTGGAAAGCATAATTTGACTTTCGATAGCGAATACCTCATTCTCTGATGCTGTACGTTGTGAGATCCCTAGAGCAGCGTCAGATTCGACATTAAAAAAATTATTCGATTGTTTATAATCCCTTTTCTCTCCTTCTATGGAATCTAACTCGCCAGCTAAGAACCCAAAACGTTCATCAATAAACGAAATCGTTCTTTTAGACACCTCTTGACGGTCCACAATTCCATCCAAATTGAATACTGAAAGGACTTCATTAAGAATCCGTTCTGATTTTGACCTATTTCCACCGGTATAACTAAGTTGTAACAAATCACTGCTTTTACCTAAAAGTGAAATGCCCAAACCGCCCTTTAAATTCCGGGCAGCGGAGGTCACTGGACTCAGTCGTAATATAAATGTTTTTCCTTTATTTTCCTTTATACTATTAAGACTGCTTGCTTCCAATTCAAAAGGCAAATTATGCCTCACATTGTAGGAACTGTAATTTGGAAAAACAATGGCACTCTCTGATGCTCCTCTATACACTTCAAATCCTTTATCAGTAATAAGGATTTTAAAGGATTGGTGCGCGTGAATGCTATCATTAGGTATCGTTTTGGTCAGATTAAAAGGGAAACGCTCAATTTCAGAAGTTCTCACATTCCCTTCTTCATAAAAAGACATGGTCAAATCGAGATTTCTTACGACGCGTTCGCTGATACGCAAAGACTTGATAACTTCAATCTCATTCTCCAAGTTAATGCTAGAACGGTTGAATATAAATGCAGACGAAGGCATCTCAATACCTTTATTTTTATTTAAAATCTGGATTTTGGCAGAGGTACTGTAAATATTATTGGTATATCTAAGATAAATAAAAGCAGCGCTCAGGGCAATCAACACTCCTAAAACAAACCAAATCCAATACCGCAGGTATTTTTTGACTTCATATTTTATAAGTTCGCCCTGATCCGTTTTACCTGCGATAGTGTTTACTCTTTCTTGATTCATTATTATCTTGTAATTAAAAGCACCGTACTTAACACAATTGAAAATACTGAAATGAACGTTCCCACATTCCCCACGAAACCAGAACTCTTGATTTTTGGTCCATTAGGGTTGACCATAATGACATCATTAGGCTTAATTAAGTAATATGGACTGGTTAAAAGCTGTGCTGAAGTTAGGTCAACATGGGCTGTATTATATACGCCGTCTGTTTCTCTGACTACTAAAATATCCTCCCGCTTGCCATTAATGGTTAAATCTCCTGCCAAACCCAAGGCTTGTAATAAGGTAATACTTTCTTCAGCAAAATCATAAGTTCCAGGACCACTTACCTCACCCAAAATGGTGACTTTAGCATTTATCAATCTCACGTTTACCGTTGGATTTTTGAGATGGTCCCCATCTTCCAATAACCGAGTCAATTCTTCCTCCAACTGTTGGGTTGTTTTATCCTTTGTATAAATTTTACCTAATTGCGGAAAATTAATCGTGTTGTTCTCAGATACCAAATAACCCTCCAATTTCATCATCTCAGTGCTACCTCCACTTTGCGAATTTCCCACCGGAGTCCTATTATATGGCCTTGCCAGCTCTTCAACAAGCGCTCGCACAGTAATCTTTAAGATATCATTGGGCTGAATAGTAGGCCTAGTATAACTTATGGGGGTTTTATTATAATGTTCAGAATCCTGAAAATAGAGAATTTCCTTTTTTGTAGCACATGAATTCAGGATAAATAATGCAATGAGTAGCAATAGGATGTGTTTCATTAAAATCGTGTTGAGGTATTTATACATAAAAGTTTACACTTTTAAATTGTAAAAGTAAGGCGTTTATTTTTAAATGGGATGACTTCAAGGAGTCTGTTCTACTATTTTAGAATCCGTTTTATTTTTAAAAATCCAATGGTATAAGAAAACCAAAGAATATAATAAAGTGCCCATAGAAAGCAAAAGGATCAATTGCAAATGGATTTCAAAATCCCTAAACCAAACCGCCAATACAAATAAGACCACATTAATGATCACGATACAGGCCGTAGTTTGAACATGCGAATACCCCATTTTAAGAAAACCATGGTGCAAATGGTTCTGATCGGCAGAAAACGGACTTTTTCTATGGAATACTACACGAATAAAAAAGACACGAAAGGTATCCAAAAGTGGAAAAAACACAATGGCAAGCGCTAAAACAGGAGCTGAATTATAATAGATTGATTTCCTGAAGATTTGTGCTTCACTGAGAAATCTCACTACAAAAAAAGAAATCAAAAATCCAATAATCATCGAACCGGTGTCACCCATAAAAATTTTTCTTTTTTCAGAAAAATTTAACCTCAAAAATGGTATCAAAGACCCCATCGTGGCAACCGCTATAGTAGCCATACTGACATCTTCAGTTTTCAAGAAGATATATCCAAATGCCGCACAAGCAAATAATGCTAAACTACCCGCTAAACCATCTACCCCGTCGATCAGATTATAAGCATTAATGATCAATACATAAACAAATAATGTAAAAAGCACAGACAACCAGTACGGTAAAGTAGTAATTCCGAAAAAACCAAAAAAACCAATAATTCGTGTGTCTGTAAATATGATTAATACCATTGCTGCCATAATCTGCCCCAAAAATTTTTTATTAGGAGACAGCACAAGTAAGTCATCTTTCAGGCCTAAAAAAAATAAGATGGTCATCCCTCCCAATACTAATAAAAGCACCTTAGTATTTAATAGTGCACCAAGCGTTGTTATGACCACAACCAAACTCACATAGATGGCAATACCACCTAGGTTAGGCGTCCTCTTAGAATGTACACTTCTTAACCCCGGTTCGTCCATAAGCTGTTTTTTTACAGAGATCATAAAGATTGCTGGAAATGTGTTCCAAGAAACAAAAAGTGCAATGATGAAGGCTGTAAATAACCAAATCACTAAGTAATCGAGCGGGTTGAAATACGTGAGAAGTTCTTGAATCATAGCAATTTAAGCTTAGGTTTACTTGGGTATATGACTAATCCAAATATCGGTAAATATAGGTGTAAAGTGTTAATTGTCACAATATTTTGAGTTTTAAATCAACTTTGTCGATTATATGAGGTTCAGAATTTTCTCAAAATTAAATCACTTTTCAACAGGGTATTAACGCAAAGCCATCTATTATTTAACTCAAACTCCATTATTTTGAAAACCACTGCGGAATTTTAGAAAGATTCTTTTGAAGTACGACACTTAGTGGAAAGCTTATTTTATTCGTGGTGACCGCTCGAAAATCTTCTTTTGTTTTTTGAATAAGATTCTTGAGGCTTCGATTACTGGCACCTCCTACTCTCA
>NZ_JBDSLS010000044.1:0-10071 GCF_039916245.1 Gelidibacter sp. | reverse complement strand
GATGATTCTTGCCCATTCATTAAAAGAAATTTCAGAAAATGTTGGTTACTAATATTATTTTTTAGATTTTTGGTACGTAAACTGTTACTAATTAAAATAAAAACATATGAGTGATCACGGAATGATGGAGAAAGAGGAAATATTCTCTAAAGTATTACGCGCAGGAAGAAGGACTTATTTCTTTGACGTAAGAGCCACAAAAGCAGGAGATTATTACCTCACCATTACAGAAAGTAAAAAATTCACGAATGACGATGGTTCTTTTCACTACAAAAAGCACAAAATTTATCTTTACAAAGAGGATTTCAGTGAGTTTAATGTGATTTTGAAGGAAATGATCGATTATGTTATTGATGAAAAAGGCGATGAAGTCATCAGCGAACGTCATCAAAAAGATTTCAAAAAAGAAGAGCTTGACGCTGAAGATGAGGATTTCGATTCAGAGACAATTAAATCTGCAGAAAACTTTACTGACATCAACTTTGAAGACATATAAGCGATCACAGGACAAAATATAAAAAAAACCGTTACTTTAAGTAGCGGTTTTTTTTATATTTTATAAACTAACTAAATATCTATGAAACTAATACACACCCTACTCTTTTTAACGACCTGTTTCGTTTTTGGACAAAAACAAACGGACCTCAGCTATTATCTCCCGCAAAACACCAC
This sequence comes from Gelidibacter sp., assembly GCF_039916245.1. Classification (GTDB taxonomy): domain Bacteria; phylum Bacteroidota; class Bacteroidia; order Flavobacteriales; family Flavobacteriaceae; genus Gelidibacter. The sequence continues at coordinate 9,399 of NZ_JBDSLS010000044.1, read as the reverse complement.
TTACAACCAAGCGATTCCTACGCCGCAATCGGTCATTGGCCACGAAGTTGGCGAGTGGCACATTACCCACGACAAGTTGGTCGAATACATGAAAGCACTAGCGGCAAGCTCAGACCGAATCACTATTGAAAATAGAGGCAACACTTATGAAGGCCGACCTTTGATACTGCTGACCATCACTTCACCAAAAAACCATCAAAATATTGACGTCATTCGTCAGCAACATATCGCCGCCACTGAAGATAATGCGTCGGTCAACACCAGCACTATGCCCATTGTGGTCAACCAAGGGTTTTCCATTCATGGTAATGAGCCAAGTGGCTCTAATGCTGCACTTTTATTAGCTTATTATCTCGCTGCCGCAGAAAGTGACGCTGTTAAAGATTTGCTGGACAATACTATCATACTTTTTGACCCTTCATTCAATCCCGATGGATTACAGCGTTTTGCTTATTGGGCGAATTCCAATAAAAGCAAAAACTTAAATCCAGATCCAAATGATCGCGAATACAATGAAGTTTGGCCAAGAGGTAGAACCAATCATTATTGGTTTGACATGAATAGAGATTGGCTACCGGTGCAATTGCCAGAATCAAGAGCGCGACTGGAAACCTTTCATAAGTGGCTGCCAAATATCCTGACCGATCATCATGAAATGGGCACGAACTCCTCTTTCTTTTTTCAACCAGGAATTCCAAGCAGAACTCATCCACTCACGCCGCAATTAAATCAGGATTTGACCAAAAAAATCGGTAATTATCACGCAAAAGCTTTTGATAAAATCGGTTCCTTCTATTATACCGAAGAAAGTTTTGACGATTTCTATTATGGAAAAGGCTCCACATTCCCTGATATTAACGGGAGCATCGGCATTCTGTTTGAACAAGCCAGTTCCAGAGGCCATATTCAAGAAAGCACGAACGGGATTTTAACCTTCCCTTTTACCATCCGCAATCAGTTTACAGCCGCACTATCAACTTTGGATGCGGGTTACCATATGCGTGAAGAAATTTTAAAATACCAACACGACTTTTTCAAAAACGCCCGCAATGAAGGCAATAAAGAAAAAGGAAAAAACATCATTTTTGGCGATGCGAAGGATGCTGCCAAAACCTACGAATTGGCCGAAATATTAAGAAGACATCAGATTGAAATGTATGAACTTAAAAACGATGCTACCATTGACGGCAAGCAATTCAAAAAAGGCTATAGTTACGTCGTTCCAAAAAATCAGAAAAACACGCGATTGATCAACGCCATGTTTGAAAAACGCACCTCATTTCAGGATAGCTTATTTTATGATATTTCAGCTTGGACCCTGCCCCTAGCATTTAATTTAGATTATGTTGAAGGCATTCCTTCCTCACATCTGGGCGATCGGGTTGTAGATTTAAAAATGAAAGTAGGACAAGTTGATTCAAAAAGTGATTATGCCTATATCATGGAGTGGCATGAATATTATTCTCCTAAAGCATTGAATCAAATTCTAAAAAACGACTTACGAGCGCAAGTTGCCATGAAAAAATTTCGTGCCAACGGAAAAGAGTATGATTATGGCACAATTTTGATTCCTATTCAAAACCAATCAAAAAATGCTGATGAACTCTACCAATTTTTAAATGAAGTGGCCAAAGACGCGCATGTCCAAATAGATGCAGTGGCTACAGGTTTAACCGAAGGTATTAACATGGGAAGCAACGAATTCAAACCCTTAACACTTCCAAAAATAGCACTCATTGTTGGCAATGGTGTGGCATCTTCTGATGCTGGCGAAATCTGGCATCTTTTGGACCAACGTTATGACATGATTTTGACCAAATTGGATACTGAAAATTTAGGTCGCGCCGATTTAAGCCGCTACAACACCATCATTTTACCAAGTGCCAACCTCAGCAAAAGTGATACAGAAACCTTGTCAACATGGGTTGAAAACGGCGGAACGCTTATTGGTTTCAAGAACACTTTACGATGGATGAATACCAATAAACTCATGAAACTTGATATTAAAAAATCAGAAAGAGTGGCCAAAAACATCACTTTTGAAGAACGTAGCGATTACAATGGTGCACAAGTGATTGGCGGTGCTATTTTTGAAGCTAAACTAGATCGTTCCCATCCGATTAATTTTGGCTATAAAAACGACAAACTGCCATTATTTAGAAATTCAACTTTATTCGTTAAAGCTGATAAACAGAGCTATAACAACCCTATACAATACACCAAAAATCCATTGATGAGCGGTTATATTTCCAAGTCCAATTTAGATAGTTTGGCACTGACCGTACCTTACCAAATGCAACGTATGAAACGTGGGAAAGTAGTGGCATTTACGGACAACACCAATTTCAGAGCGTTCTGGTTCGGAACGAACAAACTCATGATGAATGCGATATTTTTTAGAGACGAACTATAATTTAACCGCCACCAAATTCAAAACAAAAATGGATGCTAAATACAAAAGCGCATAAGAAATGCCAAAATTAAACCATAAGATGACTGCCATAACCAGCATGAAAATAGGCACCAAACTGATGACCAAGGCAAAACGAAAGGTCGCCGTAAATTCTGATTTGGTAGAGTGTTGCAGTCTTTAAAGTTCGATTTCACACATTGATTGACGTCTTCAGGATTTAGAAAATCTACATTTATGTTTTCTAATTTCTGAAGAATGTCATCATAATCTTCAACATCCATTTGTGTTGTAAGTACTATCAAAGCATTATGGACATTACTTTTCATTCGTAATACGGAGGCATTCAGATTAAGATTTTCATAATCCTTGGACGCGATTGGCGTTCCAAAATTCAACACGACGCTATCCTCAAAATCCTCTATGCTTTTATAATTCAATCCCACAGGCACCATCTCAACGTTCTCTGAATAGTTGACTAATGCTTCTTCAATGATGTGCGAAAAGCTTTAATTCAATGGCCGGACAAATCGTTGGATATTATAGCTTTTTTCAGGAAAAAGCACGATGGCATTATGATCGGATAATAAGTCCGAACAGAATTTGAAAACGGCCTTGTTTTTTGAATTTTTATCCCAGCCATCTCTTAACCGATATACTGGCATCATTAGCAAGCTTTGTAAAAACTTACTGACCCATGGTTTTTGAAAGACGCTTGCGCGGATTAAGAAGTAATAAAAATCTCCGTTTTTAGTGGCGAGTATAAGTGGATCCATCCAACCATTTTGATGATTTCCTAAAAAAAGTCTGGCCTGATTTGGACGTAATGGTTCTTGATAATTGAACTAATTTTTTTGTAGTAAAAAAATAACGCAATCCTGAGATAGCTTCTCATAATAGTGCAACCATAATAGTTGCCATATGTTTTTTCCTCTAAAATGTTTTGATTTAAGCTACGGTAGATCCGTTTTTAACATGTATTTCTGGCCGCAATAAACACACATCTTTATCTTTTACAGCTCCCATTACAAGACATGCGCTCATAAATTTGGCAATCTGCTTTTTCGGAAAATTAACGATTGCTATAATTTGTCTGTTGAGCAAATCCTCCTTCGAATAAAGTGAGGTAATTTGTGCCGAAGATTTTTTAATTCCTAAGGCACCAAAATCAATGGTTAACTGATAGGACGGATTTCTTGCCTGTGGAAAATCATTGACCTTAATGATGGTCCCCACACGTAAATCAACTTTGGTAAACTCCTCAAAAGTCACTATCTTTTCCATCCTTAAAATTTGAAATAGCTCGCAATATAAAAAAATAAAACGTTATGGCTAATACTCCTTCAAACATGTTGCCTTTGGGCACTCAAGCTCCGAATTTTAAATTATTGGACGTGGTAAGCAATGAAAATTGCAACCTGGCAGATTGCAAAGGCGTGAACGGAACGGTTATTATGTTTATTTCAAATCATTGTCCGTTTGTTAAACATGTGAATGCGCGAATGGCAAAACTTGCAAAAGAATACAAATCTAAAGGCATTGAATTTGTTGCGATTGCCAGCAATGCCGTTGAAAACTACCCACAAGACGGTCCGGAATTCATGAAAAAGCTAGCGATCGACGAAGGTTTTATTTTTCCTTATTTATATGATCAAACGCAGTCGGTAGCGAAAGCTTATGATGCTGCCTGCACACCAGATTTCTATCTTTTCGACGCCGATTTAAAACTGGTTTATAGAGGTCAACTCGATAGCTCGAGGCCTGGAAATAACATTCCTGTAACGGGAGAAGATCTTACAAATGCACTGGATGCCCTATTGAACAATCAACCCATATCAGAAGACCAAAAACCTAGTTTAGGCTGCAATATAAAATGGCGAAGCGACAATGTAACATAAGATCGTTTTCCCATTGCAAGCAGTTATGATGAAAAGATTTGATCATAACGACGATGGGGATGATTTCTACCTGAAGACCTGCACGGATGTTCGAAAGGAAATCTACCAAAAATTGGCTGAGTACCACCCAGAAAACAAAATGCCTTTCCAAATCACGTATAAAGAATGTTTGGATTTAATAAAGAAATCTGCTTTAAAACCATAATCCAAAAAAATTGAGAGTTCCGATTGATATAACCTATGATTCTAAGAACAATCAATTCTTAAGGAAGGAAAAAATCAACTTATAAATTCTTCAACTGATTATCCGTTCCTTTATCACTGATTGTCCAAAAGAAACCTATGAAAAAAAACTGATCTGCAGCAGGACGTAAGGCTCTTTTTGAATAATTACCATTCACATCTACCGTGTTTGAAAATTGATAACCATTGATGTTTTTAGAACCCAAGGCATTGTTTACTGAAAAATAAAGAATCTTTTGAGGACTCAATAAATACGCCCAATTCAGACTCAAATTATTATAGCAATTGGTTTTGGCATTTAAAAATCCGTCGTGATTAGGATCGGTATAGTTTCTGCCAGAAGCAAAACCATAGCTGAAACCGACCTGACTTTTTAAGTCTTCGATCCAATATTTGCCCACCACAGAAAGGTTATGTCTATTGACGAAACTTGGTTGCGCAGCATAGGGATAGTTTTTATAATCCCGTTTCGTATCTAAAAAGGAATAGCTAATCCAATAATCGACGTTCTTGATATTTTTATTATCGCGCCAAAACAAGTCAATTCCCTTGGCATAACCACTCCCTGAACTATAAAAATGAGTATCAAAATCGACGAATTCGGTATCGTACTTTACCAAGTGCTTATAGTTTTTATAATAAGCCTCCGCTCTGAAAATTCGCCCTTCCGCATTGTATTGGTAATTGAATATATAATGCGTCGTATTTTCTGATTTAAGATCTTGGTCGAATTTCAAAATGGCGTTACTTGGGTTTTGATAAAAGTTGCCATAGGCTAACGACACTTGACTGCTTTTGGAGGTTTTATAAGCCAAGGACAACCGCGGCGCTACTTCCATAGATTTGAACATCTCGCTATAATCTGCACGTAAACCTGCTTTCAGCGCTAGCTTTTTTGAGAAAATAACGTCTGCTTCAACAAAAGCGGCCGCAATGTCATTTGTGACTCCGTAACTGGCAGATGCTACCAGATCATCCTGATAGTATTCATTGAAATGGGTGGAAAAATATTCAGCACCAAAATTCAATTTAAAACGGTTGCTAAATCGGCGTTTGAACATCAATTTGGCGTGATAGGAGTTTTCAGTATTGGCAATATCGCTATCCATAATCCCAACTTTGGTTTGACCATTCGTGTAACTCAATCCGCCAGAAACAGACCAAACATCGGTCAACATTCCTTGATAAGAGCCGTTAAAATAAAGATTGTTATTATTGAGTTTAAAATGGACACCCTCAGCATAGTTGATGTCCTCTTGGGTCAACTCAAAATAAGTAGTCTCAAAAGCAGTGTAAAGCTTCAGTAATCCGCGATCAAAATGTTGTCTAAACACTGCTTCGCCTGAAAACGCTTCATAAGGTTTTTTCCAATCATTTCTATCCTTAAATAGAGCAACGTATGGTGCCAAATTAATATAAGAAGTATTCACGCTCAAAGAACTTTTATCCCATTTTCGAGAATTGCCGACACCTCCACCTAAAGTCATCAGACTGACATCTGTTTTGTTTTGATCGGCTTCATCAATAGTATTCAGCAACAATACGCTAGAAAGTGCCTGACCATATTCCGCCGAATAACCGCCAGTGGAAAACGTAATACCATCAAACAAAAATGGCGAATAGCGTCCACGGGTTGGCGCATTATTGGTGGTTGGCGTATACGGCGTGAATACCCGAATGCCATCAATAAAAATCTGAGTTTCCTCGGCTTCCCCACCGCGCACAAATAAACGTCCGTCTTCTGCAACTGTTGTAGTTCCAGGCAAGGTTTGTAGCGCACCTACAAAATCGCCCAAAGCACTTGCCGTAGTAACAACATCTAATGGTTTTAATACGGAAACCTTGCTATTGTCGCCCGCTTCAAAAGCTCCTGCCGACAGCTCTACAGCATCCAATGTATTGACATCTTCTCTCAATCTGATCTGCAAACTCGTCATCGTTTTGACCTCAGCGAGCTTTTTAAAGGTTTCAAAAGAGAGAAATGATACGATTAAGGTTTTTATTCCCGTTTCGCTGGTGGTAAAAGAAAACACACCAGAACTATCCGTAGAACCGCCATCATAAGAACCTTCCAGATAAACGTTGGCACCTTCAATGGGCAACCCTTTGGCATCGGTTACTTTCCCTGAAATTGTAGTTTGTGAGAAACTGATAGAAGTTATAAAAAACAAGAGTACTGGAATAAACGCTTTCATAATACTTGATGGATTTGTTGATAGTACAAATGTGTATCGAAACAAGCAGAATCAAAATTCATAAGTTCTGAACTGTCAGAATTTGAGGATGAATTGGACAATCATTTTTAAAGCATATAATTCTAGCATTTTAGTATCTTAGAAACAAATTCCAACCGATGCTGACCACAACTGAAAAAAAATTTACGATTTTATTCCTATTGCTTCTTATGGCGGAACTCATCTGCGGAAGCGTTGAAAATTTATCCCGATGGCATTATTTAACAAAACCTTTACTACTCATTTCTTTAATTCTCTATTTTTTCGTCCAGAGCAAAATGATGATTCTAAAAACGAGAATATGGATTTCAAATGCACTTATTTTCTCTTTATCTGGTGATGTCCTTTTAATGTTTGGTGTTTTTCAGAAATAGAAATCCCAAAACAAATCCCATTGGCTTAATTATCGTTTTAACTTTTTATGCCTTCGGACTTTTTTATCTGCTCAAAAATAACTTGGGCGACTTATTAATTCCCGTCGTTTTTTACATCCTCGTTATTTTATTGATGATCATTTCGGCGTTTTTAAGACAGAAAAAAGTGTCTCAAAAAAGTTTTATTTTCGTGTTTATTGGCGCTATATTGTTCGTGATTTCAGATAGCATTTTGGCCTTGAATAAATTTTATATGCCGTTGCCGTTTTCAAGCATCAGCATCATGCTCACTTATGGCTTGGCGCAGTTTTTTATTGTTTTAGGCCTTTTAAAACAACCATAGACGTTCTCTATAGTGACTATTCAACTCATTATTTATCAGATTTATAATTCATCTTAATCAAAGTGTTTATTCAAGATTAATTTCACACTTAATATTTTTAAAAATAAACCAGTATTTCTGTAACAATCTCCTACATTCTTCTACTAATAGCACAACTAACCATCAGAATTGGACAAAGAATTAGAACATAATTTTGTCGCGTTGCTTGAAGAGCATCAAAACATTGTGCACAAAGTTTGTAGGCTATATACAAACCATAGAGATGCCCATAATGATTTGTTTCAGGAAATCACGATACAGCTTTGGAAGGCCTATCCGAAGTTCCGTGGCGACGCAAAATTCAGCACGTGGATGTATCGTGTAGGTCTAAATACTGCCATCACCTTATACCGAAAATCAAAGCGCACAGTCAACACTTATGAATTGGAAACCTTTCAATTTAAAATCAAGGCTGAAGAATATGATGACACGGAAGAGCAACAATTGAAATTATTGTATCAAGCCGTTCATCAATTAAATGATATTGAAAAAGCCCTCGTTTTTCTTTATTTAGAAGAAAAAGATTATCGCGAAATCAGCGAAACTTTAGGGATTAGTGAGGTCAATGCCCGAGTGAAAATGAACAGGATTAAAAACAAATTAAAAACAATACTTAATCCTTAAGTATATGGACGAATTAGAACTATTAAAAAAACACTGGAAACAGCAGGATACAGAGTACCCTAAAGTTTCTGCTGATGCTATATATAAAATGATCCTAAAACGCTCCTCATCGATCGTTAAATGGATCTTTATCATCAGTCTGTTGGAGTTTGCCTTATGGGCATGCCTATCCTTTTTCTTAAAGGACACAGAAAACGCACAACATTTTGATAAAATGGACTCTGATTACCTCATCATTCCCCTAACTGTTTTAGGATATGTGGTGTTGGCTTATTTCTTCTTCTTATTCTATAAGAATTACAGGAAAATCTCAGTGACAGACAACGCCAAAGTATTGATGGAGAATATTTTAAGAACTCGAAAAACAGTTAAGAATTATGTGTTTTTCAATCTGGCCTTCATGGCGATTACGTTTGTGGCCGTGCTATACATTGAATTTGACCAGGACAAAGCCTTTATCAGTAAAGCGCAAACCGCTGCTGCGAATGGCGAAGCGTTTATGTTCTACGCCAAAACCATATTGATTTTCGCGGGTATAATTGCTGTTTTCGCAGCCGTCTTACTGTTTTTCTACTGGTTGATCTATGGATTGCTGCTCAGTAAACTTAATAGGAATTATAAAGAATTGAAAAAACTAGAGTTATAATCTAGTTTTTTCAATGCTTACGGCTTACTCCTCTACTTTATACCTTCTGAGCTTATTCAATTCCTCTTGTGCCTTCAGTTCTTCTTGTGGAATTACTTTTAGAAACGAAGGGTGCTGCTCAATGGCGTATTCAATTTTTTCTACGATCTGATCGATAGTTTCATTTTCGTAATCGATAACCAAAGGCGCTTTAATCTCCATCGACTGAAGAATATTTTTCTTTTTGACGCGAAGTCCCTTTTTATCGAAAGAACGTCTAAACCCGTCAATCACAACAGGTACAACAATCGGTTTGTAACGCTTTATAATATGCGCCGTTCCTTTTCGGATAGGTCTAAACGGTGTGGTGGTACCCTGCGGAAAGGTAATGACCCATCCATCATCAAGAGCTTTCGAAATCATAGTGATATCACTCATTTTGACCTGACGATTCACTTCCTTACCTTCTGCTCTCCAGGTGCGCTCAATACTGATCGAGCCCACATAGGCAAATATTTTAGGCAATAATCCCGACTTCATTGTTTCTTTGGCAGCAACGTAGTACATATTCAATTTGGGTTGCCATAAATAGCCGATATTCTTAATATT
>NZ_JBDSLS010000043.1:0-17933 GCF_039916245.1 Gelidibacter sp. | reverse complement strand
CCGACCGCGCCACGATCAGTTCACTTGAATTTATGGATTTTTCCAACAGTTCACTGGTCATAAAATTATAGATGGTCATATTTCCAGAGGTATGGACGGTTTGCTCTTCTTCTATAATGCCTTTTACGAACAAAACTTTAAAGTTGTAATTTTTAAATTCTTTCAATAATTTCTCCTCCAATATACTGCGTTGAGGCTCTGGACCAGATAACAAGATCATGATGTCGTACTGAAATTCGCTTTCGGTTTTTTGAAATCGACTTAAAGGGCCAATGTATTTTATATTTAGTCCATGATCCTCAATATGACCCATCTTTCCACTTAAATTAGGTTGCTCTAGAGTGTCAGGAACCCAGCATTCGTTAAATCGCTGGATGGTTTTCTGATGAATTTTTGTGCTTAGCCAAGTCGTGTTACCGCTCAAAACTTTCAGTTGGTGCGTGATATAAGCCGAAGGCAAATCCTTATGATAAACCCCAAATCTATTATCTGAAATAATGCCGTCAATCTGATGCGTTTTTACAATAAGTTTAACTGCCTTTTGCTCATCCCGAATGGTTTTCAAAATCTTTGGAGTATCCTTTAAAAGTTTCAATTTTAGATGATTTCTTTTTTTGGCATAGCTGATATTATAAGAAGGCAATTCAACGGCTTCCAAGTCAGGGAACTCCTTGGTCAAAAGCGAAAGTGCCGCGCCGTCACTTGCCATTATAGGCGTGAAGTTGTGTTGTGCTAAAGCGTTAATGATCGGGATGCAGCGTGTTGCATGGCCCAATCCCCAATTTAAAGGCGCTATTAATATCTTTTTCTTCATTTTTATTTTGGGCGCGACCACAAGGGTCGGGTTTTCCGCTATATCTTTTTTTGCTAAACAGGTATTGGAGTTTGATGACATATAGCAAGGCAAAAAAAGGATGCCGCTTCAACCCCTCGCGCAAATTCGGCAAACAATTAAAAGTTCTCGAAACATTCAAAGATAACGATATAATCACTTCCATATATTTCCTTAATTTTGCAAATTATTAAAAACAAGCTTATTCAGGCAACAAACAAGAAACCTGAAAGAGCAGAAACCAGAAATAATAAAACGTGGGAAGCAAAAACAAACTCAAGAGATTTAGAGAAAATGAAAACTTTTCAAACGTGTATCAACCCACGCGTGATGAATTGGTAAATGGCGAATTTGAAATAAAAGGACAATGGAACGCGAAGGTTTTTAAAAACGACCATCCTTTGGTTTTGGAATTGGGCTGTGGAAAGGGAGAATATACTGTTGAGTTGGCTAAAAGATATCCCAACAAAAACTTTATTGGGATTGACATTAAAGGCGCCCGATTTTGGAGAGGTGCAAAAACGGCCATTGAGGACGGAATTCCTAACGCCGCTTTTTTAAGAACCCAAATAGAATTGATCGAACATGCCTTTGGCAAAAATGAAGTGGATGAAATTTGGATCACTTTCCCAGATCCGCAGATAAAATATAAGCGAACTAAACACCGTATGACCAACGCTGACTTCTTGGACCGTTACAAAACTATCCTCAAGCCAGATGGTATTGTGCATTTAAAAACGGATAGTGAATTTATGCATGGCTATACCTTAGGCTTGTTGCATGGTGCAGGTCACGAGGTGCTTTATGCTAATCATGATGTGTACAGACAAGAAGGAAGTCCAGCAGAAGTGACAGAAATTCAGACCTATTATGAAGGTCAATATCTAGAAAAGAACAAAGCAATTACCTATATTAGATTTAAAATTAAATAGACTTGAACATTACTGTCATATTTCTTCTTGGAATGGTCATTGCGCTTGTTGGTGTCATTCCTCCCGGATTGCTGAATATGACGGCTGCCAAAATCAGCCTTAAGGAAGGACATGTTCGAGGGATAATGTTCTCGATTGGTGTTTGTGTTATAGTTTTTCTACAAACCTATATTGCTGCCATGTTTGCACGATATTTAATCAACCATAAAGATGTGGTTGAGGTTTTGCAACGCGTGGCGTTTGTCATCTTTGTGCTGATTACTGTTTATTATCTCGTGATCGCCAAAGCAACTTCCAAAACTGAAGTCGAGCCACAATCTCGAAGTAAGCACAGTCGTTTTTTTCATGGCATTTTTTTGTCGGCAATTAACGTGTTTCCAATTCCTTATCAGGCCTATATGACGGTCACTTTGGCATCTTTTGGTTGGTTGGACTTTAGTAAAACCATGATCATATCTTATGTATCTGGTGCGGTTACTGGTACGTTTGTGATGTTGTATGTATATATATTCTTTTTTGACAAGATCAAGAATAAGAAGTTGACCTCTCAAAAAAACATGAACTATATTATTGGTGGCATCACGGGGATCATTGCCACAGTTACATTGTTCAATATTATAAAGGAGCTATGAAGCCAGAAACGCTCAATTTTTTTGAAAAGGTATATGCCGTGGCCAAACAAATTCCTTATGGTCGTGTGACCAGTTTTGGGGCTATCGCCAATTACCTTGGCGCTTCCAAAAGTGCAAGAATGGTGGGCTACGCATTAAATGGCAGTGTAGGTAAAGATGTTCCAGCACATCGCGTCGTCAATAGAAAAGGTCTACTTACTGGTAAATTCCATTTTGAAGGCACCAACTTAATGCAACAATTATTGGAAAGCGAGGGGATTGAAGTGAAGGACAATCAAATCCAGAATTTTGCTGAGGTGTTTTGGGAGCCAATAAAAGAGCTTTAGGGTACAAGCACCAAAATTCAAGGACCAAATCCCAAATAGAAGCATTTTCATTCCTTTATTGAAATTTAAGAAGGTGGAGTTTTATCCTATTATTTCCTAATTTTGTAAAAATTTACAATTAACATCATAAACCGACTGCATAAGAGCGCTCCATCTTACGTGGTTAAAAACTTCGAGCTCCCAGCTTCCATCTTCCAGCTATATTAATTATATTTGCACTTTAGAATGATTCTTAATTAAAGTAAGAAATAAATAATGGAAATCTAAAAGCCTAACCATTATTATTCTTTGACTTTTAGTATCTCAAAGCAATGAAATTAAATAAACAAGACATCCTTAAAGCCCTCGAAAGCATTTCTGCCCCAGGTGAAGGACAAAATATGGTAGAAAGTGGCGCTGTTAAAAACGTGGTCACTTTTGCTGATGAAGTTATCGTAGATATCACTATAAATAATCCAGCGCTTCAAGCCAAAAAGAAAACCGAAGTAGAAATCATGAAAGCTATTCATGACAAAGTATATGAGAAGGCAAAAGTAACGGTCAATGTGAAAGTGGATGCACCACCAAAATCGGCGGCCAATACGATCAAAGGAAAAGCCATTCCGGGAATAAAAAATATTATAGCTGTGGCTTCGGGTAAGGGCGGTGTAGGAAAATCAACAGTGACTTCAAACTTAGCAGTTACTTTGGCTAAAATGGGGTTTAAAGTTGGGCTTCTTGATGCTGATATTTATGGGCCTTCTGCGCCTATTATGTTTGATGTAGAACGTGAGCGTCCTTTATCTGTTAATATTGATGGCAAATCTAAAATGAAACCCGTTGAGAACTACGGCGTTAAAATATTATCCATTGGCTTTTTTACCCAACCAGATCAAGCCGTAGTTTGGCGTGGGCCAATGGCATCAAAAGCCTTAAACCAAATGATTTTTGACGCCCATTGGGGAGAGTTGGATTTTATGTTGATTGATTTACCTCCGGGAACAGGCGATATCCATTTAAGTATTATGCAAGCATTGCCTATCACAGGTGCTGTTATTGTGAGTACACCGCAAAATGTGGCCTTAGCGGATGCCAAAAAAGGAGTGGCGATGTTTCAGCAAGAAAGCATCAATGTTCCTGTGCTAGGAATTATTGAGAATATGGCCTACTTCACCCCGGCGGAATTGCCGAATAATAAATACTATATTTTCGGAAAAGAAGGTGCTAAAAACTTAGCTCACGATTTGAATGTTCCGTTTTTAGGTGAAATTCCTTTGGTACAAAGTATTCGTGAGGCAGGAGATTTGGGGCGTCCGGCAGCGATGCAAACAGGAACTCCAATAGAGCTGGCTTTTGAGGAATTGACACGAAGCGTGGTGCAGGAAGTGGTCAAAAGAAATGATGATCTGCCACCAACTGAAGCAATCAAAATTACAACGATGGCTGGATGTTCAGCGGTTAAAAAATAAAATAACGATACTTTTTAATGGTATTGTAAACACCTTAATATTAGATACATGACTAGTGAAGAACTTAGATTAAATGTTGAAAAGGCACTAGATGAAATCCGTCCGTTCCTACAAAGTGATGGCGGTGACATTGTGTTATTGTCAATAGAAGATGATAAATTGGTCAAAGTGCAGTTGGAAGGTGCTTGTGTAGGCTGTTCTGTCAATCAAATGACCTTAAAGTCTGGTGTTGAAATGACCATAAAAAAGTATGCACCTCAAATTGAAGAGGTCATTAATGTTGTGGCTTAATTGCTGCTTATGCCATCTCGAAAATTCGGGATTCCGTTATATCCGAATGACTTTTTAATAGTTACAACATGATGAAAGTCATAAAATAAAACTTTCTTTATTCGGATTTTTGCACTTTAAAATGAAGTTGAATTAAATGAAGTACCCACTTTTGTGGCCATTTATATGATTAAAACCGATATACTTATCATTGGCGCAGGACCAACAGGACTTTTTGCTGTGTTCGAAGCCGGATTACTCAAAATGAAATGCCATCTCATTGACGCTTTGCCACAACCAGGCGGTCAATGTTCTGAGCTTTATCCGAAAAAACCTATCTATGACATTCCCGGTTTTCCTGAAATATTAGCAGGAGATTTGACCAATAACCTCTTGGAACAGTGCAAGCAATTTGAGCCTGGATTTACCTTGGGGGAGCGCGCAGATACGATTGAAAAACAAGAGGACGGCAGTTTTATTGTGACCACCAATAAAGGAACTAAACATCAGGCCCCTGTAGTTGCTATTGCCGGTGGTTTAGGCAGTTTTGAGCCGCGTAAACCTTTGATTCCAAATATTGCTTCGTTCGAAGATAATGGTGTCGAATATTTTATTAAAGATCCGGAAATGTACAGAAATAAGCGTGTGGTTATTTCTGGTGGTGGCGACTCTGCTTTAGATTGGAGTATTTTCCTGGCAGATATCGCTTCTGAAGTTACCTTAATTCATAGACGTAATGAATTTAGAGGAGCTTTGGATTCCGTTGACAAAGTACAGGAACTAAAGGATAAAGGAAAGATTAACCTCGTCACTCCTGCAGAAGTCATCAATATTGTTGGGGATTATAAAGTGGAGGCCGTAGTGGTTACGCAATCGCTTAATATTGAAAAAGAATTTGAGATAGAATGTGATCATTTTATTCCATTATTCGGATTGTCGCCTAAACTTGGACCTCTTGGCAATTGGGGACTCGAAATTGAGAAAAATGCCATCGTGGTCAATAATGCTTTGGATTACCAAACCAATATTCCAGGTGTTTTTGCCATAGGCGATATCAATACCTATCCAGGGAAATTAAAACTGATTTTATGTGGTTTCCATGAAGCAACCTTGATGTGCCAAGCGGCGTATCAAATTCTTAATCCTGGAAAGCGTTATGTGTTGAAATATACTACGGTTGCTGGTGTTGATGGATTTGATGGCACCCGTAAGGAAGCGCCAAAACAAGTTATTAAAGCGATAGATTAGTTCTACTCAACCTGTCAGGTTTTTAAAACCTGACAGGTTTGATTCAAATATAACGATGGAACAAGATATAAAAATCAAAATAACCGATAGAGAAGGCGTTACTCATGAGGTTTTGGCGCCCACTGATATGGCCATGAACCTGATGGAGGTCGTCAGAAGTTATGAACTAGCTCCTGAAGGAACCGTCGGTATTTGTGGTGGGATGGCGATGTGTGCGTCTTGTCAATGCTATGTGTTAAACGATACAGAACTTCCTGAAATGCAGGACGATGAAGAAGCGATGCTCTCCGAAGCGTTTTATGTAAAAGATAATTCAAGATTAAGTTGCCAAATACCAATTACTTTAGAACTGGAAGGTTTGGAGGTGGAATTGGCTCCGGAGTCTTAATATTTACAGACCTCACAGGTTTTTAAAACCTGTGAGGTCTTAAGGTAATTGGTTAATCCGTTTTCCCTGTTAAAATAAAATAAAATAGAAAAAGCGAGCTTTTGTAGCTCGCTTTTTCTATTTTATCCTTAAAAGGATTAATGAAAATACTTTTGTCTATCACACTTCTGTCGGAGTGAAATAATAAAATGAGCCTTAGGCTCTATTTAAAAGCGTTTAAACCGGTAATGTCTAATCCAGTGATCAATAAGTGGATGTCGTGTGTGCCTTCATAAGTGATGACACTTTCAAGGTTCATAGAGTGACGCATAATGCTATATTCGCCAGTAATTCCCATACCTCCTAGAATTTGACGTGCTTCGCGAGCAATAGTAATAGCCATATTCACATTATTGCGTTTGGCCATCGATATTTGCGCTGAGGTTGCTGTGCCGTTTTCTCTCATGACACCTAATCTCCAGGCTAATAATTGTGCTTTGGTGATTTCAGTAATCATTTCGGCCAATTTCTTTTGCTGTAATTGAAACTGTCCAATAGGTTTTCCAAACTGCATGCGTTCTTTACTATATCTTAAAGCTGTATCGTAACAGTCCATGGCAGCACCAATGGCGCCCCAAGCAATTCCATAACGAGCAGAATCCAAGCAACCCAATGGCGCGGCCAATCCAGATTTGTTAGGTAATAAATTTTCTTTAGGAACTTTAACGTTGTCAAAAATAAGCTCTCCTGTTGAAGACGCTCTTAATGACCATTTATTATGAGTTTCAGGAGTCGTAAAGCCTTCCATACCACGTTCGACGATTAGGCCATAGATACGTCCTTCTTCATTTTTAGCCCAAACTACGGCGATATCACAAAAAGGGGCGTTAGAAATCCACATTTTGGCACCATTCAAAAGATAATGGTCGCCCATATCCTTAAAATTAGTTACCATGCCGGCAGGGTCACTTCCGTAATCCGGCTCGGTCAGTCCAAAACTTCCCATCCATTCACCACTGGCAAGTTTTGGTAGGTATTTTTGACGTTGATCTTCGTTACCGTATTGCCAAATAGGATACATCACTAATGACGATTGTACAGAAGCCGTACTTCTTACACCAGAGTCGCCACGTTCAATTTCTTGCATGATTAATCCGTAAGAAATTTGGTCTAGACCAGCACCGCCGTATTCCGTCGGAATGTATGGTCCAAAGGCTCCAATTTCGGCTAGTCCGTTAATGATCTGTTTAGGGAATTCAGCTTTTTGAGCGTAATCTTCTATGATAGGTGATACTTCACGTTTTACCCATTCTCTAGCAGCATCGCGTACTAAACGGTGTTCGTCATTCAGTAATTCATCAATGTTGTAGTAATCTGGGGCTTGAAACAAATCTGGCTTCATGTGTTGCTATTTTATAAATTGAAAAACAAAAATAGCGAAACCGTTTGCAGTGAACAATTATAAACTACATTTTGAGATAGAAATCTTTGGTTAATTCAATATAATCGTCTGTATATTGATGTCTTGCAGTTTCTATGATGAGTTCCTTGGGAATTATAGAAGTTTCTTGAAAAGAAAACTCGATGAGGCTGCGTTTAATTTCTGTATGAGGCGCGCCTTTTACTCTTAAAATACGATTTGGAAAAAGATGTTCTTTGGAAGCTAATACGATAATTTCTTTTTCTTCTGAAATTGGAACGATCACAGAAAACCGTCCGTTTTCAGAAAGTAATTTTGAAACACTTTCAATAAGTTGTCGAAACGGCATAGCATCTGTAAATCGTGCTAAATCGCGTTGCTTACTATTGCTCTTGTAGGTGTCGATGTAAAATGGGGGATTGGAAATGATGAGATCGTATTTATCATCAATTTCATCAACAAATTCGTCTAAAGCAGCATGATAACAAAAAAGGCGATCTCCCCATGGCGAAGTTTCGAAATTATCAACACATTGTTCGTAGGCATCATCATCAATTTCAATGGCGTCAATGAGTTCTGCGCCACTGCGCTGCGCTAGCATCAATGCTAAAACGCCGGTGCCAGCGCCGATATCTAAAATAGAATATGGATGAGCATCCACATCAGTCCATGCGCCAAGCAAGACGGAATCCGTGCCTATTTTCATGGCGCAACGGTCTTGGTTGACGGCGAATTGTTTGAATTTAAACTGTTTCATAAGCGCTCCAATGTTTAAAATTCCAAATTCCAAATTCCAAAATCAGGACTTATTAATAATTGCAGATAAGATTCTTCTCAACTCTTCTGCTTCATTCAGAAGATTGAGTAAAGTGTCTTCAAAAGACGGGTTTAAGTCTCTTAAAAGTTTTAACCATAGCACTGATTCTTTAGCTTCTTTTCTTGCGATTTTAAGTCTAAATAAAAAATCTTTATCGCCAAGTTTTTCATTGGCTTCTATATAGTTTGCGGCTACTGAGGCTGA
Organism: Gelidibacter sp.; assembly: GCF_039916245.1. Lineage (GTDB taxonomy): Bacteria > Bacteroidota > Bacteroidia > Flavobacteriales > Flavobacteriaceae > Gelidibacter. The sequence goes on along the minus strand of NZ_JBDSLS010000043.1, from coordinate 9,437 downwards.
TGAGCGTACCAATTGTCTTCCATCCTGGAGGTTGGAAATCGTTTTAGAAAGTGACGCTATCAAAAGTCTACAGTTTTTTGCAAACAGATATGTTCTTTCTTCTAAATCATAAACTCTCTTGTTTTCCATAACATATTGGAATTTGGAATTTTTTCTTTGGAATTTATTCGAGATATAGATCAATCAGTCCTTCTGGTGTTTCCAACAAAATAAGTCTGTTTTCTTTGTCTACTTTCTTAATAAACGCATCATTCATAGGGATCAAAATTTCAATTCCATCACGGTCAATTTCAAAAAGTGCTTGGGCTGTGGAATCGTTAACCGATTTTACAACGCCAACCTTTCCAAAATTTACGTCTTCAACTGCAAATCCGATGATTTCGTGGAAATAAAATTTGTCATCATCAAGTTTTGGTAAAAATTCTAAAGGCAAGTAAATGTCACATTTTAAAAGTGCATCGGCATCCTGTTCCGTCTCAACATCTTCAAATTTTACCCGTAACAATTCAGATTTATGTAGCTGTGACGATTCAATAAAAAAAGGCACTAGATTATTGCGAAGATCAACAAAAACAGAATCCATGTCTTCATAGATTTCTGGATCATCCGAGTCTAATTTTATGAGCAATTCTCCTTTAAAACTGTATTTCTTTACAATTTTACCAACGTAGAAACAGTCTTCTTTTAACATAGATTTTTTCTTTAAACTTTAACTTAACAAATTTAATAAGATCCCGCCAAAAGACGGAGGTGTTCAAGGACTTATTCTGTGTGGTTAGAATAGCTTATTGAACAAAAAACTCCGATAGGTCATATCGGAGTTTAAAAGTATAAAAAATAAATTCTTTATTCTTCTGTTTTTGTTTTAGCATCTTCAGCTGGAGCATCTTCCGTTGCTTCAACTTCAGCAGGAGCATTTGCAGCAGCTTCGGCAGCTTCTGCATCGGCAATAACCTGTGCAGCTTCAGCTTCACGCTTAGCATTTACTTCTTTTTCAGCTTCTTGAGCTTTCGCTTTAGCATCAGCACTAGCTTTTACTAAACCTTCTTTTTTAGCGTCAACTTTACCTGCTTTTTCATCTAACCAAGCCGCAAATTTAGCATCTGCTTGCTCTTCTGTTAAAGCACCTTTTCTAACACCGCCAGCAAGATGGTTTTTCAATAGGGCACCTTTGTAAGACAAAATTGCTTTTGCCGTATCAGTAGGTTGCGCACCATTTTGTAACCATTTTACTGCCAAATCAACATCTAATTCAATAGTTGCTGGATTGGTAGTTGGATTGTAAGCACCTATTTTTTCTAGGTATTTACCATCTCTTTTTGACCTTGAATCGGCCGCAATGATCCAGAAAAATGGTTTCCCTTTTTTTCCGCGTCTTTGTAATCTAATTTTAACTGCCATAAATAATTAATTAGTGAGGTTCGCGACCTCTATTATTAATAAGTCCGCAAAGATACTACAAATATTTTATTGACAATTATTTTACTGCAAATAAACTTAGGAATAATTTTTCTTAGTTTTTTGATTTTCAACAAGGTATTTAGCTCATAATAAGCGGTCTGAAATGTGGGGCCGTGAAGGGGATGGTGGTTATATTCATTGTGTTAAATGATAAGGGTGTTAATGTGGTATAATTCAATTCTTCCTCAAGTTAAGGAAATGGAAAGGATAGATTTTGGTACAAGAGTGGCCATGATGCTGTGATTTTTGAATATGGAAGAAGCAGAGTTATTGCAGATAATAAAATTGAAAAAATGACGATTATATTGACGTCCAATCAAAAAAGCTCTTTGGGTTATTTCACGGGAGTGCTTCAAAAGCATAAAGACAAGTGTAATTATTATCAAAGTAGTCCCTTGGATTGCATTTTTATTTCCAACTATTTCCAATTTTCATTTTATAAAAGCGTTATTTATATGTAATTTTAAAAACTTTTCTTTTGAAGAAAAAGCCCAGTAAATTCAGCCGATTTTATTAAAATTATTCTTGGATTCGACCGTCATTAGACAGGTTCGAGGCTAAAAACGACTAAACAAGAAACTACAAACAAAGCAACATACATGTATTTAATTTTCGATACCGAAACCACAGGATTACCAAAACGTTGGGATGCGCCCATCAGCGACACGGATAACTGGCCAAGATGTATCCAAATAGCCTGGCAATTGCATGACGCTATGGGTAATATTATCGAGCATCAGGATTATTTGGTACAGCCTGACGGCTTTAATATTCCTTATGATGCTGAGAAAATTCACGGTATTTCAACTGATCTTGCCCAACAGCAAGGTGTGCCGTTAGCTGAAGTATTAGAGAAATTCAATGCCGCTTTAGCAAAGACTAAATTTGTTGTGGGACAAAACGTTGGTTTTGACTTGAACATTATGGGCGCTGAATTTCATCGTGAAGGGGTGGTCAATAATTTACAGGAACTTCCTGTTTTAGATACCTGTACAGAACATACTGCAAGTTTATGTCAACTTCCGGGCGGACGTTATGGAAGATTTAAATTGCCAACTTTAACCGAGTTGCACCAATTTCTTTTTAACGTTCCTTTTTCAGAAGCACATAATGCTACTGCCGACGTTGAGGCGACCACACGTTGTTTTTTGGAATTGATCAGACGTGAAGAATATACGATAGAGCAATTGGACGTTGCATCCGATTATTTTGAGAATTTTAAAGAGGCAAATCCGGAAACCATTCAGTTGATCGGATTAAAGCATATCAATCTTAAAGCCGAAAGCGCAAAGGTTAAAAAACAGATTGAAGCACTTCAAAAGTCTGATGAGCCTTCCAAAAAAGAAATTGCCCAAAATATTGAAGAGCTTAAAGATGTTGAGTTTGTGCATTTGCACAACCACTCGCAGTTTTCAGTATTACAATCCACCATCAGTGTGCCTGATCTGGTGGCTTTAGCAGCGGAACAAGATATGTCTGCCGTAGCGCTTACCGATCATGCTAATATGATGGGTGCTTTTCATTTTGTGAAAGCGGTGGGCAATCACAATAGAAATGTTGAAGCTAAAAATAAAGCTGCTGAAGAACGCGGCGAAACTCCGACTGAAAAAATAATCAAACCTATTCTGGGCTGTGAGTTTTTTGTATGTGAAGACCATAAAGATAAAAGCCGAAAGGATAACGGTTACCAGATTGTCATGTTGGCCAAAAATAAAAATGGCTATCATAATTTATCTAAATTATCGTCGCACGCCTTTGTGAACGGGTTTTATTATTTGCCTCGAATTGATAAAAAACTAATTCAAGAATACAAGGAGGATCTTATTGTCTTAACCGGAAACCTCTATGGAGAAGTTCCTAGCAAGATTCTGAATATTGGCGAAAACCAGGCAGAAGAAGCCTTGCTTTGGTGGAAAGAGGAATTTGGTGACGATCTTTATGTGGAGTTGATGCGCCATAATCAGGAAGATGAAAATCGGGTTAATCCTGTGTTGATTGATTTTGCGAGAAAACACGACATTAAGTTGGTCGCTACCAATAATACCTATTATGGTAAGAAGGAAGATGCCAATGCGCACGATATCTTACTCTGTGTTAAAGATGGCGAAAAGCAATCGACGCCCATAGGACGCGGCCGCGGGTATCGTTTTGGGATGCCTAACCAGGAATATTATTTTAAGTCGGGCGAAGAGATGAAAAAACTCTTTAAGGACATTCCCGAAGCTATTTCCAATATTCAGGAAGTGGTCGATAAAGTGGAAGCCTATGAATTGGCTAGAGATGTCTTGTTGCCTGCGTTTGGAATTCCTGAGGAATTTAGACATGCCGAAGATCTTATAGATAAAGGCAAACGCGGAGAGAATGCTTATTTGCGACATATTACCTATGAAGGCGCCAAAAAACGGTATCCAGAAATTACCGAGGAGATAAAGGAGCGACTGGATTTTGAGTTGAGTGTTATTGAAAATACGGGCTATCCTGGGTATTTCTTGATTGTTGAGGATTTTATCAGGGAAGCCCGAAACATGGATGTTTCTGTGGGACCTGGTCGTGGTTCGGCGGCAGGTTCTGTGGTAGCTTATTGTTTGAAGATTACCAATATTGATCCGCTAAAGTACAATTTGCTTTTTGAGCGTTTCTTGAATCCGGATCGTGTGAGCATGCCGGATATCGATATCGATTTTGATGATGAAGGCCGGAGCAAGGTTATGGATTATGTGATCCAAAAATATGGAAGTAGCCAGGTGGCTCAAATTATTACTTACGGTACCATGGCGGCCAAATCGTCCATTCGTGATACCGCGCGAGTTTTAGATTTACCACTTTTTGATGCCGACCGCATCTCAAAACTTATCCCGAATATGTCCAAATTGGGCAAAATATTTGGCTATGATGAAAAACAGCTCAGCAAAGCATTCCGATCAGAAGATTTAGAAAAAGTAAACGAACTGATCAACCTTTCCGAAGGTCGTGGCTTGGAAGCTGAAACCATTAATTTGGCAAGGATTCTTGAAGGCTCCGTGAGAAATACAGGAATTCACGCCTGTGGGGTAATTATTACGCCAGATGATATTACCAAATTCGTTCCGGTGGCCACGGCAAAGGATTCTGATTTGTATGTGACTCAGTTTGATAACTCTGTGGTGGAGGATGCCGGTTTGCTGAAAATGGACTTCTTGGGATTAAAGACCTTGACCTTAATTAAGGATACGGTTAAAATTGTCAAGGCTAAACACGATATTCTACTCGATCCTGACACTTTTCCATTAGATGATGAATTGACTTATGAGTTGTTCCAAAAAGGCGAAACTGTAGGCGTGTTCCAATATGAATCTCCAGGGATGCAAAAACACCTTAAGGAATTAAAACCGACCGTTTTTGAAGATTTAATCGCAATGAACGCCTTGTATCGTCCGGGGCCAATGGAATATATTCCAAGTTTTACCAGACGTAAACACGGCGATGAAGAGATAGAATATGACCTTCCTGCGATGGAGGAATATCTAAAGGAAACTTATGGTATTACCGTTTACCAAGAGCAGGTGATGCTGCTATCGCAAAAACTGGCCGATTTTACCAAAGGTGAAGCCGACGTTTTGCGGAAGGCGATGGGTAAAAAGCAGATTTCGGTTTTGGATAAGATGAAACCGAAATTTATAGCTCAGGCTGAAGCTAATGGTCATGACGCTAAAAAACTGGAGAAAATTTGGAAAGACTGGGAAGCATTTGCGAGTTATGCGTTTAATAAATCGCATTCCACGTGTTATGCTTGGATTGCTTACCAAACGGCTTATTTAAAAGCACATTATCCGGCCGAATATATGGCTGCGGTACTCAGTAATAATATGAACGACATCAAGCAGGTCACTTTCTTTATGGAGGAATGCAAGCGGATGAAATTGAATGTGCTTGGACCAGATGTCAATGAATCTTTTTACAAGTTTTCAGTTAACAAGGATTATGCGGTCCGTTTTGGAATGGGTGCTATTAAAGGCGTGGGCCATGGCGCCGTGATGACGATTGTAGAAAACAGAAAAGATGGGGTTTACAAATCTATTTTTGATTTTACAAAGCGAATTGATTTAAGGGCGGCCAACAAAAAAGCCATTGAAAACTTGGCATTGGCTGGCGGATTTGATTGTTTTACGGATACCCACCGCGCACAATATTTTCAGGATGAAGGAGACAATATTACGTTTTTGGAAAAGGCGATACGCTATGGTAGCAAGCATCAGGAAAATGAAAACTCAGCACAAGTCAGTTTGTTTGGTGATGCCAGTGATGTTCAAATTGCTGAGCCTTTAGTGCCTCCTTGTGAGGAGTGGGGCACCATGGAAAAATTGGCTCAGGAACGTGAAGTGGTCGGGATTTATATTTCTGGACATCCACTTGATGATTTCAAGATCGAGATGAAAACGTTTTGTAACGCCACGTTGGCGCTCTTTACAAATCTTGATCCTTATGTCAATCGGGAATTGACCTTTGGCGGGGTGGTGACTGTCGTGGAGCATCGTGTGAGCAAGCAGGGGAAAGGTTGGGCCATGTTTACCATTGAAGATTATACCGATAGTTTTGAATTCCGAATTTTTGGAGAAGAATACTTGAGATTTAGACACTTTTTAGTGCAAAGTTCATTCGTGTATGTTAAAGTGTATGTCAAGGAAGGCTGGACGAATAAGGATACAGGGAAAAAAAGTGAACCACGATTGCAATTTACCAGTTTTCAATTGTTGCATGACGTCATGGAGACCTATGCGAAAAAATTATCGATTCAGTTAGAGATAAAGGATTTGAAAGAAAGTAAAATCAAGGCGCTTGATGAAATTTTAAGAATGCATGAAGGGAATCATGCGCTGAATTTTTTGGTTTATGATAATGAAGCCAAAATTAAATTGCACATGCCGAGTAGAAAGCAAAAAGTAAAGATTTCTCAGGAGTTGTTGGATGAATTGAATGGTCAGGATTTATTTTATAAGTTGAATTAAACGGTCATTGCGAGGAAGCATGACGAAGCAATCTTTTGAATTTCGAACAGAGTTGAAAATTAAGAATTAAGTGGAGAAAATTGCTTCATTCCCCTAATAATGACGACTTGTTTTGAAAAGCCAAATTTGCGCAAGGGATTATTCGTCCACTTTTATTTTATATTTGGAACTCATGAATGCTTCGCATTTGAAGTGGCAGCCTTTTTATTGCTTTTCGCAATAAAAAGATACAACGGAAAGCCCGGTTTATGCGCGCAAAAAGTTGTTATAACTATCACGAATCCAGCTATAAGCAAAACAAATGTTAACCGTATAAGGATTGGTTAATATTTTGATTATTTTTGAGCATTAAATAAAAGTGAAACAATTAAAAGTATAAAAAATATGGCATTAGAAATAACAGATGCAAACTTTGAAGAAACGGTTTTGAAAAGTGATAAGCCGGTAGTAGTAGATTTTTGGGCTGCTTGGTGTGGACCTTGTAGAATGGTAGGACCGATCATTGACCAAATTAGTGAAGAATATGCAGGTAAAGCTGTCGTTGGTAAAGTGGACGTTGATGCAAATCAAGAATTTGCTGCTAAATATGGTGTGCGTAACATCCCAACGGTATTAGTGTTCCAGAACGGAGAAGTTGTTGGAAGACAGGTTGGTGTAGCTCCTAAAAATGCTTACACTGATGCTATTGACGCCCTTTTATAGTCGTTAAATAGAGCAAGCATCTATATACTAATATCTAAAAATTCAGGATTAGGATATGATGTACTATCTGTGATCTTAAAAAAAATAGAATATTCAGATAAAATGATAGAAGGTTTGCTGTAATGGTAAACCTTTTTTTATTTTAGTTAAAAATTTAGAAAATGAGCGATAAAACAAAAATACAAGATGCGATTGATCGCAAATTGATAGAAGAGCGTAAAGTGTTCCTTTGGGGACAAGTGGATGATAAATCGGCGAAACATGTCATCGATCGGTTGATGTACTTAGATGCTTTGGATATTGAGGATATTCATTTATATATCAATAGTCCTGGAGGTTATGTGACTTCTGGATTTGCGATTTATGACTGTATGAAGTCTTTGAAAAGTGACGTATCTACGATTTGTACAGGATTTGCAGCATCGATGGGTTCCATTTTGTTGTCAGCAGGAACGAAAGGCAAACGATTGATCCAACCACACGCACGCGTTATGATCCATCAGCCAAGTGGCGGTGCACGCGGACCAGCGAGTGATATTGAAATTACTGCCCAAGAAATTTTGAAAACAAAAGAATTGAGTGCACGTTTATTAGCGGAAAATTGCAATCAATCTATCGAAAAGATAATGAAGGATTTTAATCGCGACCATTGGATGGGCGCTGAGGAATCTGTGAGTTACGGCATTGTTGATAAGATTGCCCAATAGAAATAAGAATACAGTATCAAGTATTAAGATTGGAGCGTTCTTAGTTTCAGTCTTAATACTTAATTCTACAAGCGATTTGTGCTGAGCTTTGGTCGAAGCAAGCAGTCTTAAGGCTTAAAAAAATCGGTCTAATAGTTTATCAAATGGATTTACAGCAAGAACTTACTAAAACGGGAGGTTTTAAAAATCTCGAACTGCTCGCCAAGCAAGTGGTTGAAGGTTTTATTGCTGGGATGCATAAGAGTCCATTTCATGGGTTTTCTGCGGAGTTTGCCGAGCATAAGATTTACAATCAAGGCGAAAGCACCAAACATATTGATTGGAAGTTGTTTGCCAAAACGGATAAGCTGTTTACCAAACGCTATGATGAGGAAACTAATTTGCGTTGCCACTTGATTATTGACAACAGCAGTTCCATGCATTATCCGGAGATGAAATCGTTTTCCATCAATAATTTGAATAAAATTGCGTTTTCAGCTTTAGCATCTGCCAGTTTGATGCACATTCTTAAAAAGCAACGTGATGCGGTAGGTTTGAGTATTTATAGCGATGCCTATGATTATTACGCGCCCGAAAAGGGAAGTGAGCGCCACCATCACATGTTATTGAGTGAATTGAGCAAAACGATCATTTCAAGGCCGGTTAACAAACAAACAGAAACATATACCTATCTGCATCAAATTGCGGAGAAGATCCATCGTAGATCTTTGATTTTCTTCTTTACGGATATGTTCCAGACCACAACGGATCAAACAAAATTATTTGAGGCGCTTCGGCATTTAAAACATAAGAAACATGAGGTGGTTTTATTTCATGTGTTTGATAAGGAAAAGGAATTGACTTTCTATTTTGACAATACACCCAAGCGTTTTGTAGATGTTGAGACTGGCGAGCACATTAATTTGTATCCAGAAACCATAAAAGAGGCTTATGAATCGGCTGTAGGATCTTATTTTGATGAATTGCGGGTTAAGTGTGGTCAATATCAAATAAAATATGTGGAAGCTAATATCACTAAGGATTTCGATAAGATCCTGACTACCTACATGGTAGAGCGTGGGAAATTTAAGTAGGGAAAATAATTTTAAAAAAAGTGCATAAAACATTTGCGATATTGAAATTGAGGTGTATATTTGCACTCGCATTGACGCAACGGTCTGGTAGTTCAGCTGGTTAGAATGCCGCCCTGTCACGGCGGAGGTCGCGGGTTCGAGTCCCGTCCAGACCGCAAAAATGCTAAGAAGCTCTAAAGAAATTTAGAGCTTTTTTTAGCGCTTTAAAGAAGTTGTGTTGTTTCCGAAGTTAAATTCGGAACGTAGTGAGTACCAGAGCGATTTGGTATTCCAATGAGAAGCTTTCCTTTTCTGTTTTTAACAGAATCGGGATGCTTTTTTGTTTTAGGGTGGTTTCGAAATTTTCGAAACATCCTATATTCTTCAGAAATCCTGGATCAAGTCAAAAAGTTGTGGGATTTTAGGTTTGAGGATTTAATTTAACCGCTAAGATGCAGAGTAAAATCCCAAAGTTCGCAAGGTTATAAAATCTCATGACGTCCATTGCGAAAATCCTTTGTGGTTCTTGC
>NZ_JBDSLS010000042.1:0-20212 GCF_039916245.1 Gelidibacter sp. | reverse complement strand
AATTCGCATAGGAAATCCGAGTAAGAAAAGCCATAAACATATTGCTATTGTTAGTATTCCCAACGTTATTGATGAGCATAATAATATTAAATCTGTTTTAATAAAAATTTTAGAGGACAGCTTTATGGGAGAAAACGGATTGGTTAAAGAAACTGAAAAGTTTCTTGAGACTTTAATAAATTTACCGAAGAATAAATGAAACGATATAACAATTACAAAGAATCTGGCGTAGAATGGATTGGTGAAATCCCAGAACATTGGAATAGATTAAGAATAAAAGGTTTAGTTTCTATTAAAGTTACAGATGGGCCTCATGAAACTCCACAATTGCAGACTGAAGGAATTCCCTTTATTTCAGCTGAGGCGATTAAAGGTAATCAGATTGACTTAGATTATAAACGAGGCTATATTTCATTAGAACAACATGAAGAATATAGTAAAAAATCAAAAGTTGAAAAAGGAGATATTTTGTTTTGTAAATATGGTTCTACAACTGGAAAATCAGCTTATGTGGATACTGACGTAGATTTTGGAATATGGTCACCACTAGCAATCATTCGTGCAGATAAAATTAAAGTAAATGACAAGTATTTATTTCAATCTATTCAATCTGATATGTTCAGAAGACAAGTTGAAACATCTTGGACTTTTGGAACTCAACCAAATATTGGAATGGGATCTATTGAAAACTTATGGGTTGCAATACCCCCACTCGAAGAACAAACCCAAATCGCCAATTACCTCAATCACAAAACAGCTCAATTAGATACTTTAATTGCCAAAAAAGAGCAGTTAATAAGCTTGTTACAAGAAGAGCGCACTGCTATGATTAATCAAGCCGTAACCAAAGGGCTTGACCGAAATGTGCCTATGAAAATTTCTGGTATTGAATTGGTTGGGGAGATTCCAGAGCATTGGGAAGCGAAAAACATCAAATATGTTGCTAGTTTAAGAAGTGGGGATAATATAATTTCGGAACAAATTAATTCAGAAGGAAGTTATCCTGTATATGGAGGTAATGGTTTGCGCGGTTACTACTCCGAGTATACCAATGATGGAAACTATATTTTAATAGGAAGGCAAGGAGCTTTGTGTGGGAACATTAAGTATGCATCGGATAAATTTTGGGCGTCAGAACATGCTATTGTTTGTTATTTGAATTCCAATCATAATTGGATTTGGTTTGGAAAGCTTTTAGAAGCAATGGACTTAAATCAGTATAATCAATCCGCTGCTCAACCAGGTTTAGCTGTTGGGTTAATTAAAAATTTAAAAATTCCTGTTCCGAGTTTTGAAGAACAATTGAGGATTGTTGATTTTATTGCCGATTTTGAGAAAGAAACAGATTCGTTGATGAATAAATATGAACAAGAAATTGACCTCCTCAGAGAATACAAAACCGCATTAATAAGTGAGGTGGTTACAGGAAAAGTAGATGTTAGAGAAGAAGTTTTAAATTAGCAGGATGAGCATATTAGTTGGTATAGAAAAATTGTTGTCTGGAAACGTTGTGGAAGGCACGCGCATGGAGTTTAAAAAAGGTTGGAATCCTACGCCTATAATGCGTTCTGTTTGTGCTTTTGCTAACGATTTTGAAAATGAAGGGAGTGGCTATGTTATTATTGGCGTAGAAGACCTTAATGGTAAAGCCATAAGACCTGTTTTTGGGTTTGATCCTAATGATTTAGAAAAAGTTGAAAAGGAATTGGTAGGCTATTGCAATCTTATTAAACCCGCCTATATGCCTCGATTGTCTTTAGAACCTATTGATGGAAAACACGTGTTGGTTGTTTGGGTTCCAGCAGGAAGCAACAGACCTTACAAAGTGCCTGATGATGTATGCGCAAAACATAAAACCTATAGTTATCGCATTCGGTTTCGCTCCAATAGTATCGTTCCAAACCCCGAGCAAGAAGCTGAACTCATACAATTGACAGCAAAAGTGCCTTTTGATGATCGAGTGAATACCCTTGCCCATGTCAACGATATCAGTTTTTCATTAATGCGAGAGCATCTTGAAAAGACAAAGAGTAGGCTTTATGAAGAAAGTAACACGATGTCGGTGGAAGAACTTGCTGAAAAAATGAACTTAACTCAAGGCGCAAAAGAACACTTGTTTCCTAAAAACGTGGGCTTACTCATGTTTTCAGAGAATCCAGAAAAGTTTTACAAAGGTGCTCAAATAGATGTTGTTGAGTTTCCAGAAGGAGTTTCGGCGAAAAAGTTTAATGAGAAAATATTTCATGGCGCGATTCAAAAGCAATTAGTAGATGTGCTTTCTTATATAAAAACGAATGTTATCAAAGAGAAAGTGATTAAATATGCCCATAAAGAAGCTTCTGACCGAGTTTTTAATTATCCATTTAATGCCATTGAAGAAGCACTTTCTAATGCCGTATATCATAGGAATTATGAATTGCAAGACCCTATTGAAGTTCGGATTCTTCCAAATGCCATTGAAATTATAAGTTTTAATGGCGCTGATCCTTCATTAAAACAGGATGATTTTGACAAAGGAATTGTGAGAGCAAGACGTTATAGAAACAGACGTATTGGAGAATTTTTAAAGGAATTAAGACTTACTGAAGGCAGAGGAACAGGTATTCCTACGATAGTAAAAGCACTTAAAGATAATGGTTCAGATAGCCCGATATTTGATACTAACGAACCACATAGAACTCATTTTTTAATTGAGATTCCTATTCATCCTGAATTTAACGACCAAGTTGATGACCAAGTTGATGACCAAGTCGATGACCAAGTTGATGACCAAGTTAAAGCATTAACAAAACAGCAAATAAAAGTTTTGGAGTTTGCTTTAATTCCAAAAAGAAAAAAAGAGATTTTAGTAGATTGTTTAGGTTTATCAAATCAAACAAAGAATTTTGTTACTCATGTTGAACCTTTGTTAGATTCGAAGTTTTTAGAGATGACTCTTTCTGATAAACCAAGAAGTAAGAAGCAAAAATATTTCACTACTGACAATGGAAAGAACATTATTTCTATTTTAAAAAATATAGACTCTGATGACTAAATTTCTAAATTGGTAACTATGACGGTAACTATGACGGTAACTATGATGGTAACTATGAAGTAACTAAGATAAAACAAATATGGCAAAAGGCATACATACAGAATTAACGTTTGAAACCGCAATCGAATTATCCCTATTGGAGGATGGTGGCTATGTAAAAGGTCATTCTAAAGATTTTGATGCGCAGTTAGGTATCTTCCCTAAATACGTTATTGAATTTCTTAAAAACTCCCAACCACAACAATGGGAAAAACTCTCTAACATCCATAACGAAGCCGTTGAAACTAAAGTGATTCAACGCTTACTTAAAGAACTCGATCTAAAAGGCACATTGGATGTTTTGCGCCACGGTTTTACGGATTATGGGGTAAAGTTTAACATGGCTTATTTTCGTCCAGAAAGTTCTTTAAACCCCGACTCTGAAAGATTATATTCTAAAAACCATTTATCGGTTACTAGGCAATTATACTATGAGCGAAAGGGCAAGAACTCCTTAGATATCGTATTAAGTTTAAATGGCTTGCCTATTTCGACTGTGGAATTGAAAAATCAGTTTTCTGGTCAAAATGTTACCAATGCCCAAAAGCAATATGTGTATGATAGAGAACCGAGCGAACCTATATTTCAATTCAAGAAACGCACTTTAGTTCATTTTGCCTTAGATGCTGACGAATGTTTTATGACTACCAAGTTGGCGGGTAAAGAGACGCGGTATTTACCATTCAACCTTGGTTATAATAACGGTGCTGGAAATCCTGTCAACAAGGAAGGCTATCGTACCGCTTATTTATGGGAGTATGTTTGGGCAAAAGATAGCTTTATGGACATCATTGGTAAGTTTCTGCATTTGAATGTTGAGACTTACGAATTTGATGGTGTAAGTAGAAGAAAGGAAACCATGATATTCCCGAGGTATCATCAAATGGATGTGGTGCGTAAACTAACCAAACATGCCAAAGCAAAGGGCGCGGGACATAATTACCTAATTCAACATTCTGCGGGTTCAGGAAAGTCAAATTCTATTGCGTGGTTATGTTACCGATTATCAAGTTTACACAATGCCCAAAACGAACGTATTTTCGATTCGGTGATCGTGATTACAGACCGTAAAGTTTTGGATAATCAGTTGCAAAACACCATTTATCAGTTTGAGCATAAACAAGGCGTCGTCCAAAAAATAGATAAAAACTCACAACAGTTAGCCGATGCTATTACTGCGGGTTCAAACATTATCATAACCACCTTACAGAAATTTCCATTCATTTTAGAAAAGGTTGGCGAATTGAAAGCCAAAAAATATGCGGTGGTTATTGATGAAGCGCATTCGAGCCAAGGTGGCGAAGCTACCAAAAAGATGAAGGAGGTGCTCTCTGCTAAAACCTTGGAAGAAGCGATGATTGAGGAGGCCTATTCTGGATTGGATGAGGATGCCGAAGATCAGATTAGAAAATCGATGGAAGCCAGAGGAAAACAGGATAATTTGAGCTTTTTCGCATTTACCGCCACACCAAAACCAAAAACGATTGAGGTGTTTGGTACACCAGATGCGCACGGTATTCCAAAACCTTTTGATGTATATAGCATGAAACAAGCTATTGAAGAAGGTTTTATTCTGGATGTATTGAAAAACTATACCACTTATAAAACTTACTTTAAATTATCCAAAGAGATTGAGGAGGATCCAACGGTTAATAAAAAGCAAGCTTCAAGAGCCATCGGACGTTTCATGTCCTTACATCCGCATAATTTGGCACAAAAAACTGAAGTGATCATTGAGCATTTCAGACAGGTAGTTTCCAAAAAGATTGGTGGCAAAGCCAAAGCTATGCTCGTCACGGGTTCACGTTTACATGCAGTGCGCTACAAAGAAGAATTTGATAAGTACATAAAGGATAAAGGCTACACAGACATTAAAACGATAGTCGCTTTTTCTGGAAAAGTAATTTATGACACTTATCCCGAAGGCGTAACCGAAATGCAACTCAACGGATTTAAGGAGAATGAAGTTCCAAAAAAGTTTGCCTCAGCCGAATACCAATTATTGTTGGTAGCCGACAAATACCAAACAGGGTTTGACCAACCTTTACTGCATACCATGTACGTCGATAAAAAATTGTCGGGCGTAAAATGTGTGCAAACCTTATCACGGTTAAACCGAATGCATGCGGGAAAGGATGATACGTTCATTCTTGATTTTGTGAACGACACCGAGGATATATTGAATTCGTTTCAGCCCTACTACGAGCTGACAACCGTTGAAAGCACAACGGATGCTAATCAATTACACGATTTACAATATGAAATTGAAAAAGCACAAGTGATTTGGGAGTCGGAGGTTAATAATTTTTGTAACGTGTTTTTTAAATCGACCAAAGCCCTATCAGTAAAAGAACAAGGCAAACTCAATGCATTTATAGATCCTGCCGTAGAACGCTTTAAACAACTGCCAGCAGAGAACTCGAAGGATGACGTTATCGGTACGGAAATTACACAGGATAATTTTAAACACGCTTTACAAACCTTTACGAGATTGTATTCGTTTTTGACCCAAATCATGCCATTTACTAATATGGAGTTGGAAAAGTTATTTACTTATTCGCGTTTCCTACTAAAGAAGTTGCCACGCACCAACCAAGGCGACCGTTTTCAACTTGGTGATGAGGTGTCCCTCGAATACTATCGTCTTCAAAAAATAGCCGAACAGGACATTGCGTTAGAAAGCAAAGGCGAGTATGGATTAGAAACTATGGACGGTGCTGGAATACGCATGAACAAGGAAGAAAAGGAGGCTCTATCGGAAATTATAGATGTATTGAATAATCGATTTGGCACAGAGTTTACAGCAGCAGACAAATTGATTTTTGATCAAGTTATTGAAGGTATCGTGGCAAACGAAAAACTGGGTATTCAAGCCAAGCAGAATTCTATTGATAATTTTAGTTATGGATTTAATGAAGTCTATCTAGATGAATGGATTACAAGATTGGAACTGAACAAAGACATATTCACTAAAATTATGGATGATAATGATTTCAGTGCTGTTGTTAGAAACTACATTTTGAAAGAGGTTTACGCACGATTGAATAAATAACAGCAACGAGTGTGCTTTATGGGCGTTTTACTGTTAGGAAGAATAAGGTGAAGCCGACGTAATATTTAGAAAGTGAAAAAATTGCAATGAATATGATTGGATATAATACTCTTTTGGGATTAGATTTATTTAGTGATGAGATTGAAGATTCCTATATTTTTCACATCCCACATTCAAAGACTGAAATACCCGACCAATTCAAATCCGATTTTGTCAATACAGAATCAATGGAGCATGAAATCAAGTTACTTACTGATTTCGCCACGGATGAAATCTTCACTATTGGTAGTTTGTCCAAAGTGGTATTTCCTTATAGTAGGATTTTCTGTGATGTTGAGCGTCTTGATGATGAAAACGAGGTAATGTTCAAATACGGGCGTGGGTTTTACTATACAAAAACAGATAGTGGGGAATTACTAAGGGAGAACTTGAATGGGAGCAAAGAGATGATCTATACTGATTACTATCTCAAACATCATGAGCGGCTAACTAATCTTGTAGACCAAAAACTTAAAGATGGTCGATCTCCAGTGATAGTTGACTGTCATTCATTCGCAGACAGACCATTCACTTCCGATCTTGAACAAGGTAGCGAAAGACCTGATTTTTGTATCGGTACTGATGAATTTCACACCCCTAAATGGTTGGTTGATATGGCGGTTGCGTTTCTGACCAATCAGGGTTATTCAGTGAAAATAAACTATCCCTATTCAGGCACTATCGTTCCAATGAAACATTATCAAAAGAATGAAGATGTGCATAGCATAATGATTGAGGTGAATAGAAAGTTATATATGGACGGCGGTGTTGTTGACGACAACAAAGTCAAAGAATTGAATCAATTGATGTCAGGACTGTTTTTGGTGAATTATCAACCAAACCCTATTGAATAGTGATAGAACAAGGTAAACTAAATTCATTTGCAAATCCAGATGACTACCTTGACGCGATGCGGATAATTTCATAACACATATTTAATATGAAATTTCTAATTTCAAAATGAACAGTTCTTATGTATTTAAAATTTTAATTTGTTAGCATTTTTCGCTTTCTTCTATCCGCACGAATTTTAGCTTTTTGCTCATCTGAAAATATGCTTGTTTTTTTTTCAGTTTTTATATGTTTTGAATTTTCTAATTTTCCCATGCGATCCACCTCATCCAAATTAACTTGAATCATATTAATGTATGTTTGGATTTCGCTGATTAATTTTTTTATTTCCTTCTCCATAACGTAAAATTGGTTTACTTATATAGTAGTTAAGGCAATGTGGATGTCCCGTTGTTTATGTTTTCGTTTGTTATATGTTTGATAATATTGTACTTTTTACGTTACATTTGTTTTCAATTAAACGCATGAAGAGACTTTTAGGTTATGAAACGCCCACAACCTTTGATATCAGGGAGATTTGGGAAATATTAACCTCTATTAAAAACTCTATCACAGAAATTTAATTGTAGTAATTTCTCTAGTTTTAGAAATGTAATTATCTATAAACCAATTGGTTAGCTTATCAGTTTGTATAAGACTTTCCCTTCTAAGGAGGCGGTCACAGGTTCGAATCCTGTCGGGCTCACAAAGCCGAAACCCTTACTAACAGTAGGTTTCGGCTTTTTTTATGCGACATTATTACCTCTGCTAAAATGCTAACCGTAGCAATACCCGTAGCAATTATGTCGAATAAAATTTTATTACCAAATGGCAACAAAATGAGTGTGCCGTCAGTCAATCCGAAAAACTGGAAAACAGGGATTTCGTCCCTTATGAAAAAAGATTGGTATATCCAATACTACTTTTATGAGCCTGATATCAAGAAGGGAAAGTTCGTTCTCGTTAGGGGGATGAACTCTGAAAAGGAGCTGATAGGTCGGCAAGCGTTGACCCAAGTTATCATTGATGAACAGATCGATCTTCTCAAAATGGGATATAACCCAATACTGAAAAAAATAATAAAAGAGGTCGTTAATAACACAACTCTAACCCCATACCTATTTTTTATAGATGCGTTCAGAAACGTAATGACCAAAATTCAGTGTACAGAAAAACATCGGAAAGAAGTTGGTTGGTGCATAGATCGTCTTGAGAAACATGCAGTCAAGGTGGGATTACAGAATGTCGTCATTGAACAACTCAAAAGGCGACAACTTAAACAGTTGTTGGATGCCTGTAATTTACCGAGTAGTTACTACAATAAATACATAGCATTCTTATCGAGCATTTTCAGGGAGCTTGTCGAGTATGAGTGTTGCTCACATAATATTGTGCGCGACATTCGCAAACGAAAAATTGTCCAAACTCAGAGAGAGGTCATGTCCACGACAGAACTAGATGCAGTAATGTCGCATTTGAAATCGAATCACTACGAATTTTGGAGGTATGCGCAAATATTCCTTTACTCGGGTGCAAGAACTACCGAACTATTCCGTATCCAAGCCAAAGATGTGAATATCGATATGCAGGAGTACAACACCATCATAATGAAAGGTTCCAATCCTCATGAAACCACTAAGGTTATTTTAAAAGAGGTCTTACCACTTTGGAAAGAAATGGTTCACAAGGCAAAGCCTGATCATTATATATTCGCTCGAGGCCTTATTGCAGGTGAAGAGCCGATCAAGCCATACCAAATAACTTTAAGATGGCTCAGGTTAGTCAAGAATTCAGAAGATATTAAGGATGAAAATGGTGAGGTTTTAAAAATTACTGCGGACTTCTATTCGCTTAAACATACTTTCTTGGATTCACTGCCACGGGAAATGGCAATGTTGATGGCTTCGCATACCAATTCAACGACGACGGCAATTTATCGCGTTAACGAAGAAAAAAGAACCCGCGAAATTTTGAAGAATATGAAGTTGTGAAATTGTAATTATTAGCACTATTAAAAAGAAAATCCCGAAACTATTTTCGGGATTTCTTATGGATGACTATTATTTACGTCACAGTAACTAAATTTCGTTGGCTAACCTTTATCGTATTTAAATATTTCAAGATTTAATTTCATCTATTCTGTGGAAATACTGGACTACCTAATAAAAATGGGACTAATTTTTTAGGCCGCATTGTTGATAATTCTTTTTAGTTTTATTTCCATTTCTAGTGGTGTTAAATAATCCAAGCTTGAATGAATTCTTTTTGTATTATACCATGTAATGTACTGGCTTATTTTGTCAAATAATTGCAAGTATGAAGTGAACTTAAAACGATATAACCATTCGTATTTAATAGTCTTAAAAAAGCTTTCCGCTACTGCATTATCCCAACAGTTCCCTTTTCTACTCATGGATTGTCTTATGTTGCTATTGAAAGAAAAAATATTAGTCATTGTATTGGCTGCATACTGAACGCCTCTGTCGGAATGAAATATGAAATTATTTGAAATAGCTCGATTTCTTCTAGCATGAATCCAAGCTTTTAACACCGTGTTTTGTACAGTCATATCTTCGCTTAACGCCCATCCTACTACCTTTCTGTCTGCTAAATCTATAATAGTTGTTAGGTAATTCCAGTTATCATTTACTCTAATATAAGTAATATCAGACACCCATTTTTCTCCTATTGTTGAACTTGAAAACTCTCTATCTAGTTCATTTCTAGCCAATGAAAAGTTATGCTTGGAATCTGTAGTATTTACAAACTTTCTTTTTAAAACACTTTTCAACCCCATTTCTTTCATCAATATTGCGATATATGAACGGCAATAATTCAGGTTTTCTCGTTCTAACATTTTCTGTATTCTACAGCTTCCATAAATCTCTTTACTATCTTCAAAAATAGCTCTAATCCTTTCTTTCAGTAGTATTACAGAGTTTTTAGTTTTTACTAAATTCTTATTCTTACGCCAATTGTAATATGCATTTTTACTGACTCGCATACATTTACACATCTTCTCAACCACAAAATCTGCTTCATTTGATAAAATGAATTGATATTTTAGTAATCGCTCTTGGAAAAGATGCTTACTGCCTTTTTTAAGATATCACGCTCCATTTTTACATCACGTAATTCTTTACGCAATGCTTTAAGTTCTTGCTCTTCCATAGTAAGTTCTCTTTTCTTGGAAAAGTCTCCAGATTTAGCCTCGTAATCCTTTTTCCAGCGACTTATAAGGCTGGGAGCAACACCATAGTCCTCGCTTATTTGTTTTGCTTTCATTCCTGCTTGCAATAGTTCTACTATTGTAACCTTTAATTCATTGTTGTATCTTTTTGCCATAATTCAAATATATAATTTATGACCGTAAAAATTCGTCCCAGCTAAACTAGACAATCCATGCTCTCAGTATTCATATAATATTCTTGACTAGTTAAAAATCAGGAAAAAATTAAATTGAAATAATATTTGATCAATTTTTAGAAACCCAAATCATGACATTTTTATCAATTAAAATCAACATATTATTTTTAGAGTAAGGTATATTCGTGTATCAATTATTTCATTTTATGAAACCCATTCATTGAGGTTTTGCTGTGTCAATTATATCCATCCTAAATTAGGCACAATAAAATGGTTTTTGTATCTTAGTGATAAGTCAAAAGCTAATAGTTATGAAAGCACGTTATGTCCGAATCAGTACAGCCAATCAAAACCACGAAAGGCAATTAATAAACAATCACCCGAACGAAAAACTATACATCGATGTTTGCAGTGGATCGATACCATTCAGTAAACGGGAACAGGGTAAAGAACTTTTTTATTCTGTTGCACTCGGTGAGATTAATTATATAAGTGTCCATGCGGTGGATCGGTTAGGTAGAAATTTATTGGACATCCTGACGACATTACAAATACTTGATAAAGCTGGTGTCACCGTCAAGATAGATTCTTTGGGGCTGGAAAGTAGGATTGGAGATAAATCAAATCCCGCTTTTAAACTAATAACTACTGTTATGGGTCAGATTGGTGAAATGGAAAGGGAAACCATGCTCGAAAGACAAAGGGAAGGTATTGCAATAGCAAAAGCCAAAGGAACGTATAAAGGTCGTGTTAGAGGTTCAACTCAAACCAAGAAAGAATTCCTTAGTCAGTACACCAACGTCATAAAAGAACTTAATGCGGGGATGTCTTTACGCAAAACGGCAAAACTATGTGATGTTAGCTTAGGTACTGTGCAGAAAGTTAAGAAGCTTATATGACAGAAAAAAGGGATACAGTTTTTGAGAAACTTCCCCTTTTGATTTTGATTCTTTATATTAAAAATTTATAAGCTCATTTCATTACTTGAACATGATTATGCTTTTGGTGTAAAATCAGTTATGTTGCTTGGAGTATCTTACTTAATAGAAGTCGATTGGTGTCCCGAATTCTTAATTAGGATTTCACTATCATCTTCAATATACCAAATATCACCATCAAAATTTTTTTCTAAACTCAATTTCCCCTCGATGATATCATTACACAATTTATCAATCATGTAATATGACGACTTAATTACGGCGTCCGACATGCCTTTATCTTCACTAATAGGTTTTTGCTCCATTGCGACCTGAACATCTTCAATCTTCCAGACCAAATGAATGTCTATAACATCGTATCCCATTTTATAAGTAAGTACAAATGTACAGTTTATGAAATCGCTGACATCCTCGACCCAATCAGTGATAACAATGTTTGGTTTCTTTTCAGGATCGGCTTTTCTAATTTCTTCCCGAATGGTTTTTTCGGTTTCATCATTTAGTATAGCCCATTCTCCCGACAATTTATCTATAACCGATTGTTTGTCCGTGCCGACCCCGCCGACCACAATTATTGCGGTGTTGTATTTTGGATATTGTACGTCACTAAAGGTAATTTGTTTGTCTTTGTTTTTCATTTTGGTTATTAGTTAGTTAGTTTTATAAATGTGTATTACTATAATCAAACTCAATATAAGTCGTTTGTAGATAGCTTGATCAAATTACCAAGTCCATACCCGCAATTTAAAGATTCATATCCTAGTTTAACTAAGAATAGTTTTTTATTGTTTATTGTATATTTTTATTAATTCCATTCATTTTTATAATTTTCCAGAAAATTATAATTCGTGATGGAGATCGCTAATGATAATACCAGCTAATCGTTGTTTTCATCAAGCCATTCTTTGAAGAGCTCTTCTGCTGAAATCGCGGTGGCATCTCTCTCTGCTTTAGTCATTGATTCACGTTCCTTTCTACTCTTTTCGATTCTATTGATTTTTTCTTGAATGACTTCTTCGGTAAAGCCTACAAAGGTCATTTCGTAAAGACAATGGACAATGATTTCCAATCCAGAAAAATCGTTTGAAGTTTCTTTATTGATATCCATACCCAGCCATTCTCGCCACGGCGTAAACTCTATGGCTTGTGAATAAGTTCCCTCCTCGTTTTTCGGATTCTTATGTACCCCTGAAACGTCAATATACTCGTCCTCGCCATCTTTTTCTTTGGTTATGACAATCGACATATCGTTTTCTTCGGGGGACATTATTACCAATTTTTCAAATACAGTTTGGTATCCCTTAATGTTTTCTTCTGCCTCAGGATAGGTTTTCAAAAACACAGGTAAAATAGTAGACCACGTATTGGTTTGTAAGATCTGTTTTAAGGTCATGAGTAAACATTTTTAGCTATAAACAAAATTGAAATTCACGAAGGTATATTTATCTCCTTTATTAAAAGTCATTTGAGAATTTTCCTTAACCATATCCGTACAAAGCGCAACTTCCTTTTTAATTTGTTCTTCAGTTAACCCTGCGACGTCATCATTGAAGAAGATAACGCTTTCTGCATAAATGCCATCCCAATGCCATTTTTGATAAACCACATCGTATTCGGCGATGTTAGCCTTAACACTTGCGATAATTTGAGTGTCTTCCTCTACAGGGATGTCTTTAAATTTTTCTGTCATAATTACTGTCTTTATGTTAATTTATAATTTAGTTTAATTAGTTTTCAAGCGCCATAGCAGTTCCGCTCAGCTTCCTGCGCAGAGTTTCTTTTGAAAACCTTTGAACTTTAATCACGTTGTTTTTGTGTTATAAGAACACAGTAATCGGTAAATACTATAAAAGGAATAAATCATATTTTTCCTAGAAATAGGCTCATTGTTTTAGCACCTTCGCCTGTTTGAGCAGGTTGCTATCACTTCACGTGATTCGTAATGATATCTCAAATATAGTAAGAATTTTCAACTAATACCTCACGATTATGCATGAGTTTTAGTCTCTGTTTGCAATTTCAAAATTTGGACATGCTTACTCTGTTGTTCGAATTGATAAAAATTTTAACAGTAGGTTTATCGCTACAAGATTGGTTTATAAGCTTGTATTAAATGATTTTATATGAAATCAACTTATTGTTTGTTGTAGCCATTGAATTCGATGAAATTTTAAAATCATAATTTATAATGATAACACTTAGCGATATGGTTATATTACTCGATTGTATAACTAATAATACCTAACAAAAAACAATGATTGACTTAATTGGAGACGTACACGGGTACGCTGATGAACTTGAAGAATTACTTACCAAATTGGGATATTCAAAAAAGGACAACTATTATTCACACCCTGAAAGAAAAGCTTTATTTGTGGGCGACTATATTGATAGAGGTCCAAAAATTAGAGAGACTTTAGAGATCGTAAAACAAATGTCTGACAATGGTAGTGCCATTGCGTTATTGGGTAATCACGAATATAATGCTCTTACTTTTCATTTTAAAGATCCTAAAGGAGGACACTTACGAGAGCATTCAATTAAGAATATCCTTCAACACTACGAGACATTAGAACAATTTAAAAACAAACAGGAAGAGTACGAAGAATATTTAGAATGGTTTAAAACATTACCACTATTCTACGAAACAGAAACGTTTAGAGCTGTGCACGCTTGTTGGGATTATAAAAGTATTGACTACCTAAAAAAACATTTAAGCAACAACCGACTAACAGATGATTTAATATTTCAATCTGTAAAGGAAGAAACAGAATTGTATGACGCGATTGAGAATACCTTGAAAGGTAAGGAAATTAGCATACCCAATGACAGGCGATTGCCAGATAAAGACGGTCACCTACGAAATGAAATGAGAATAAAATGGTGGGTAGATCCATCGGGAATGACTTACAAAACCATCAGTATGCCGACAAATGATAAACTTCCAGAAGAAGCAGTCAATTTGAAAGATATAGATTTTTACAAAAAAGATGACAAAATTGTTTTCTTCGGGCATTATTGGTTAGAAGGAAAACCGTCGCTTTACCAAGATAATATTTGTTGTCTAGATTATAGCGTAGCAAAAGGAGGTATATTGGCAGCGTATAGCTTCGATGGTGAACTTAAATTGGATGAAAAGAAATTTACATCTGTATAAAAACAATACAATTCAATAATTGAGTAAGAGGCTCCGTTCCTTAATGGGGACGGAGCTTATATTTACATCATTTTTTCAGAAGTCGTAAATTTTTACGAGTTTTTCTAAATTCACACGCACAAAACTTTCGCCTCAAATTTTGAGCTAATTGACAATGAAAATTAAAACTTCAATCGGGATTTCGCCCGTAATCGTATACAAAACGGTGTTGTAACTGCCTTTTCCTTGACGCAGATATTTACCATCAAAAGTGTATAAAACCGTGTTATAATCGCCTTTGCCTTGTCGAATGAATTCACCGTCCCATGTACAAAGCACATCGTTATAATCTCCTTTTCCTAATCTTAAATATTTACCGTCCCAAGTTGATAAAACTGTGTTGTAATCACCTTTGCCTTGACGAAAATATTTACCGTCATAAGTGGCCAAAACCGTATTATACACACCTTTCCCCTGCCTTAAATATTTTCCGTCCCACGTATACAACACCTCATTATAATCGCCTTTCCCCTGTCTAATATAGGTTTGAGCATCGACTATAAAGGATGAGAGCAATAATGTAATTGTGAGTAGAAGTTTCATGTTTGGTTTAATTGTCATATTTCAATAATAAGTCTCCAACTAATTCAACACAATTGGAAACCTGTTTTTGGAAGAGCATTAAATTTAGGTTGTTTAAATTATTGAAATCAAAGCGTAAAGTTGGTCGCGAGTTAACGCTCCGTCTATAAAGTATTTTACATTTCCATGCCTTTTGTCTTTAATTTCAGAACCATCAATATAATAACGCATTGAACCATGTTTTGATTTATCCTTTACCTCAGCGCTGTCAACATAATACCTGACAGTTCCATGTCTGCTTTTTTCCCTAATTTCGTCTCCATTGATAAAAAATCTCACAGTACCATGTCTAGATTTTTCTCTGACTTCTGAACCGTTAATATAGAATAGCGTTGTTCCATGTTTTTTATCTTTAATATCATTTCCATCAATATAGAATAATGTTTTTCCGTGCTTTTTGTCTTTGATGTCTGGCATAATACAATGGTTTTTAAATAGGCTTACTCTAAATCGGTTTTCAGCTTTCCCGTAAACATAAAAATAAAAGCCTCCATTCACACAGTGTGATGCGATTAGAAACTTTTTATTGAATTACACCGAATATACTCAATAAACCCAATTAAAGAAATATAATCGCTCGTGCTCAACATTACGGAACTTTTATTCGAAACATATCATTTCTTTCATGTCTTGGATTTACAGCGACTAAATTCAAAACATACCAACGTCAAGTTGTTTAAAATTTAGCTATTATTTAAAGATTGTGAAAACAACAAACTTCGATCAAGGTTGGTATTTCAAACGATTTAAGTATCTTCCATTTTTTTAAAATACACCTCATACCAACTATGACAAATATTAAAGAGTCCGCTAACTTTATATGGTCTATTGCCGACCTACTACGTGGTGATTACAAACAAAGTGACTATGGTAAAGTAATATTGCCACTTACAGTTTTAAGACGATTAGATTGCGTGTTAGCATCAACCAAAGCAGATGTTCTCAAAAAGTTCGAGCAAGTGAAAAGCATGAACATCCAGAATCTAGATCCTATTTTAAATAAAGAAGCTGGATACAATTTTCATAATGCGAGCTTGTTCGATTTTGATAAGCTTATTGCCGATCCAAATAATATTGCTTCCAATTTGCGCAACTATATCAACGGGTTTTCAGAAGAAGCTCGGGAAATTATTGAGCAATTTGAATTCGACAACCAAATTACAAAGCTTGAAGAATCCAACTTACTGTTTTTAGTGCTGAAACGCTTCCAAGAAATAGACTTACATCCAGAGCACGTCTCAAGTATGGAAATGGGTTATATGTTTGAGGAATTGATTCGGAAGTTTGCTGAGATTTCCAACGAAACCGCAGGGGAACACTTTACCCCTCGTGAAGTGATTCGTCTTATGGTCAATCTATTGTTTATGAATGATAGAGAGGTGCTGACGCAGAAAGGCATCGTGAAGACCATTTTTGATTGTTGTGCGGGCACAGGCGGGATGTTATCCGTAGCCGAGGAATACCTGAACGAGCTAAACCCAGATGCCAGATTAGAAGTATTTGGACAAGAACTCAACCCTGAATCCTATGCTATCTGTAAAGCGGATATGTTGATTAAAGGGCAAAAACCTGATAATATTGCCCGAGGCAACAGTTTGGTTAATAAAGACGGATTAAAATTAAAGGGCGACCAATTTACCAATCATAAATTCGATTACCTCATTACCAATCCACCGTTTGGTGTGAAGTGGGGAAAGGTTGGTAAGGAAGTCAACGAAGAACATGAAACGTTAGGTCATGGCGGTCGTTATGGCGCTGGTTTACCTTCCATAAGTGATGGGTCGTTTTTATTCTTGATGAATCTCATGTCAAAAATGAAACCTAAAAGCGAAGGAGGCTCACGTTTAGCTATTGTGTTTAATGGTTCGCCAATGTTTTCGGGCTCGCCAAGTAGCAAAAAGAACGAAAGCAGTATTCGCCAATGGATCATAGAAAATGATCTTTTAGAAGCCGTTATAGCCTTACCAAACCAATTGTTTTACAATACAGGTATTAGTACTTACATATGGATGATAAGCAACCACAAAGCTCCAGAACGTAGAGGAAAGGTTCAGCTGATTAATGCCGTTGACTTCTTTAAAAAGATGAGTAAGTCCTTAGGCGATAAACGCAATGAGCTTTCTGATCAGCACATTGTAGAGATTACGAAATTATATGGCGATTTTCAAGAAAGCGCACATTGTAAAATTTTCGATAATATCGATTTCGGATATTCTAAAGTAACCGTTGAACGTCCAGAAATTAAAAAAGGAAAAATAGTCACCGACAGCAAAGGCAACCCTAAACCTGATTCTAAATTACGGGATACCGAAAACATTCCGCTAAAAGAAGATATTCAACAATATATGAAACGTGAAGTGTTGCCTCATGTGCCAGACGCTTGGGTCGATGAAAAGAAAACTAATGTGGGTTACGAGATTAACTTTACGAAGTACTTCTATGAGTATAAGCCATTAAGGTCGTTAGCTGATATTAAAGCTGATATTATGGCTTTGGAAGAGGAAACTGATGGACTGTTAAAAAGCGTGATTAAATAATGCAGGAATTTGAAAGGCTTTTAGAAGATATAGGTTCGACTTTACCAGATTTGCCTCCACTGACACCTAAGAATATATTTGATATTTTGGGCGTTCGTAATCAGGAGAATGTCAATTCGAAAATACTAGCTTATTTTTTAGATGTTAATGAAACTCACGGTTTACAATCACTATTTTTTGATAGCCTAAAAACAATTATAGAAGATAAAGGATATGCCAATACCGAGTTCCTTGATAATTTCAATGGTGATTTTAATGTGCTTACCGAAGACACAACAGCGTTCGCTGAAAACGAAGCAAAAAAGCGAATAGATATTTCTATTTTGGGCGATGATAAATGGGGAATAATTATTTAGAACAAACTCTACCACATCCTTGTAAATCCATTAAAAGCATATTGGGAACATACTCAGAAAACGTGCGGAGATAATATAATTGGAGTTCTTTTGACACTCAATAATCTTGGTTTAAAAGATGACAAAAAGGAAATTACTATAAAAGGCAAACAAGTAGTTTATCTCAATATTACTCATCAAGAATGGATAACTGAAGTGCAAAGTCAGCTTAACGTCGGAGACATTCAAAACCTAGAAGGACTTTTATACCTTAAAGAGTATATTAAAACTATTCAATCTCATTATACCTCAAAAATGGACGAATCAACATATAATGCAATTGCATATTCTATAATAAAGCATCAAGAAGAAGTACAAGCTATCCAACTAAAAATCTCTCAAACGGAAAAGTTTATTGATCAGCAAATAAGAGATGTTTTTGCAAGCTATGGCTATGAAAAAAGAGGAAGTTATTTTACAAATATTGAAGCAACATTTCCTGTATATTTTTATGTCCCAACAGCTACAAGAATTTTAAAAGAAAACAAACTGTGGTTTACTTTAGAGTTAAGAAATGAAATCAATAAAACTATAAGGGAGACATTGAAGGAAGATTCAATTCAATCTTATTTTAAACCTCTACTAACAAAACATGAAAAAATTCGCATAGGAAAACCAAGTAACAAGAGCTATACTCATATTGCTATTGCTAGTATTAAGAACGTGATTGATGAACATAATAACATTAAATCGGTTTTAACAAAAATATTAGAGGACAGCTTTATGGGAGAAAACGGATTGGTAAAAGAAACTGAAAAGTTTCTAGATGCTTCAATTATTTCATCTAAAAATTAATGAAACGACACGAAAAATATAAAGACTCGGGCTTAGAATGGCTTGGTAAAGTTCCAGATTATTGGGAGTCTTGGAAAATTAGTCACGCATTTACAAAAATAGGTAGTGGAACTACACCGCAATCAGGAAACCCAATCTATCACGAGAATGGAACAATTAATTGGTTAAATACTGGTGATTTGAATGATGGCGTTCTATACTCATGTGCAAAAAAAATCACTCCCAAAGCAATTGAAGATAATTCTTCATTAAAACTATATCCAAAAGGATCATTGGTTATCGCCATGTATGGCGCAACAATAGGCAAAACCGCTTTGCTCCAATTTGAAACTACAACTAATCAAGCCTGTTGTGTTTTTAGTGAATCTGATATTATAGATATCCAATTTCTGCAATATTGGTTTAAGGGCAATAAAGAACACATTTTAAACCTTGCCATTGGTGGTGGTCAGCCAAACATTAGTCAAGATATTTTAAAAGGAATTAGACTGTATTGTCCCAACAAAGAAGAACAAACCCTAATCGCCAATTACCTCAATCACAAAACAGCACAATTAGACACTTTAATTGCCAAAAAAGAACAGCTAATAAACTTGTTGCAAGAAGAGCGCACCGCAATGATTAATCAAGCCGTAACCAAAGGTCTTGATCCAAATGTTGCGATGAAAGATTCTGGTATTGAATGGCTGGGGGATATTCCTGAGCATTGGAATGTTGTTAAGGTTAAGCACTTTACAGAAAAAATAGGAAGTGGTGTTACTCCTAGAGGGGGCGCCGAAGTATATCAAGAAACGGGAGTTCCTTTATTAAGAAGTCAGAACATTTATTTTGATAGATTTAAAATTGACAATGTTGCATTCATATCAGAAGAGATTCATAACTCAATGAATAATAGTAAAGTATTCAAAGGCGACGTATTGTTAAACATAACTGGAGGTTCAATTGGGAGATGTTTTTATCTTACTGATGAATTTAAAGAAGCTAATGTTAATCAGCATGTTTGCATTGTTAGACCAAATGAAAATATAGTTACCGAGTATTTGCATTTACTTTTGAGTTCTGATGGAGGTCAAATTCAAATAAGTTTATGTCAACAAGGTGGTAACAGAGAAGCATTAAATTTTGAACAGTTAAAGAACTTTCCATTTGCATTACCAAACATTGAAGAGCAATTAAGAATCATAGATGGAGTCCACGAAAGTAATAAGCGAATGAGTAGTATTATAGAGAAATCTCAACAAGAAATCGACCTTCTAAAAGAATACAAAACCGCATTAATAAGTGAGGTAGTCACAGGAAAGGTAGATGTTAGAGAAGCAATCTTAAATTAACAGGATGAGCATATTAGTTGGTATAGAAAAATTGTTGTCTGGAAACGTTGTGGAAGGCACGCGCATGGAGTTTAAAA
>NZ_JBDSLS010000041.1:0-3328 GCF_039916245.1 Gelidibacter sp. | reverse complement strand
TTGTGGGCGATTCCTGGATCGATTTGATAGATCATTATACCGATTTAACAGGAAAACAACCCTTGCCGCCGCGTTGGGCTTTGGGGAATTTCTCAAGCCGATTTGGATACCATTCCCAAAAAGAAGTAGAAGCTACCGTTCAGAAATTTAGGGATGATAAAATTCCTTTGGATGCCGTAATTATCGATATTTTTTGGTTTGGAAAGGATATTCAAGGACACATGGGGAATCTGGAGTTTTTAAAAGATTCGTTTCCCAATCCTATACAAATGATCAAGGATTTGAAGAAGGAAAATGTCAATACTATTTTAGTGACCGAACCTTTCGTTTTGACGACTTCCAAGCGTTGGCAAGAAGTCGTTGACCAAGATGTGATGGCAAAAGATTCCCATGGAGATCCCTATACTTTCGATTTCTATTTTGGAAATACGGGATTAATCGACATCTACAATCCGAAGGGGAAAACTTGGTTTTGGAATGTTTACAAAGGTCTTGCCGATATGGGCGTGACGGGCGTTTGGGGCGATTTGGGCGAACCTGAAGTCCATCCGTCCAAGTTATTACACGCTACCGGAACCGCCGATGAAGTGCATAATATTTATGGTCACGATTGGGCAGGATTGATTGCTGAAGGTTACAAGGCCGATTTTCCAAATGAACGCCCCTTCATTTTAATGCGTGCAGGCTATTCGGGATCGCAACGTTTTGGGATGATTCCGTGGTCGGGAGATGTCAATAGAACTTGGGGCGGCTTGCAAAGTCAACCCGAAATCGCCCTACAAATGGGGATGCAAGGTTTGGGCTATATGCATTCTGATTTAGGCGGATTTGCGGGCGATAATCAAGATGCTGAACTTTACACACGCTGGTTGCAATATGGCGTTTTTCAACCTATTTTTCGTCCACATGCTCAAGAAGCTGTGCCGGCAGAACCCGTTTTCTGGGATGCAAAAACCAAGGCCTTTGCAAAAAAAACGATAGAATTACGCTACAAATTATTGCCTTATAATTACAATTTGAGTTTTCAAAACCATAAGAAAGGAACACCTTTAATGCGCCCTTTATTTTTTGAAGACGATGCAGCACCGCTCAAAACAGACGCTTCAGAATATATTTGGGGAAATGATTTTTTAGTGGTGCCCATTATGAAAGCTGAGGTGGTTCAAAAAGAAGTTTACTTCCCGAAAAATAGTACTTGGTTTGATCTTTATACGGATGAAAAATTTGAAGGCGGACAAACAGTAACCGTAAATGTAACTGAAGACAAGATTCCAACATTCGTGCGTGGTGGTGCTTTTATTCCCATGGCAAAACCGATGCAAAGTACCAAGGAGTATGACGGTAATACGCTGGAGTTGCATTACTATTATGATCCTTCTGTTAAAGAAAGCGAAGGGCAATTATATAATGATGATGGGCTGGCTGCCGATGCCTTCGAGAAAGGACTGTTTGAGCTTTTGAAATTTGATTCGGAAGTCAACTGAAAAGTAATTGAAATTCAATTTGAAGCTGAGATCGGTAAAGCTTTTCTAGCACAAACCAAGTCGATTCAACTTATTTTGCATAACATCAATTCGAAACCAAAATCGGTTAAAAATAATCGAAAAAAATTAAAATTTATTTATAGTAACGATCAAAGAACGGTTGCCATTCCTTTAGAATGGAAGACTTCGGATATATTAAAACTAAACATACATTTAAAATAAAATACCATGAAAAAAATCATTTTGGCAATTTTCAGTTTAATACTGATTATGGCTTGTAAAGAAGAAAAGAAAGTAGAAAACCTGACAAAAGAGAATATTATGGGGGAAATAAAACCTATTTCTGATGCTGTTTTAGAAACTGCCGTTATTTATGAAGCTAACATTCGTCAATATTCGGCTTCTGGACATTTTGATGAATTCACAAAAGATATTCCGCAATTAAAACAGTTGGGTGTTAAGATTATTTGGTTGATGCCAGTGTTTCCAATTAGTGAAACCAAACGTAAAGCTACGGGCGGCGACGATAGTAAATTCGCCTCTGATTTTCCTGAGGAAGAACAGTCTAAATATTTGGGAAGTTATTATGCCGTAACTGATTTCACTAAAATAAATCCCGAGTTTGGAACCATTGAAGATTTTAGGAATTTGATCAAAACCGCTCATGAACATGGGATGTATGTCATTTTGGATTGGGTACCGAACCACACCGGCTGGGATCATATTTGGATAAAAAACAATCCAGAATATTATACTCAAGACGAAAATGGAAACATCCTTCATCCTAAAGATACCGATTGGACCGATGTTGCCGATTTGAATTATGACAATAAGGAAATGCGAAAAGAAATGATCGCCGACATGCAATATTGGTTAAAGGAAGAAGGTGTTGACGGGTTTAGATGTGATGTGGCAGCTTCGGTTCCGACTGATTTTTGGGAAGAGGCCATTCCACAGCTCAGAAAAACCAAAGATATCTTTATGTTGGCCGAAGCTTGGGAGCCTGAGTTGGTTCAGAATGATTTGTTTGAGATGGTTTATGGTTGGGATACCCATCATCTCATGAATGATCTGGCGCAAGGGAAAAAAGGCTTGAAAGCTTGGAAAGAGCGCTTGGTTCAAATTGATTCTTTATATGAAAAAGGAGCAATCATGATGAATTTCGTGACCAATCATGACGAGAATTCATGGAACGGCACCATTAAGGAACGGATGAAAGATGCTGCGCCTTTGATGACCGCTTTTAGTTATGTCATTCCTGGAATGCCATTAATTTATTCGGGGATGGAATATGATCTGGACCACCGATTAAAGTTTTTCGAGAAGGATTCCATTCCGAAAACAAAACAAAAAATGTGGCCATTACTTGAGAAATTAGGGCATCTAAAAAATACCAATCCTGCTTTAAACGGAGGAAAAGACCCAGCGTCCTATAAAGATTTAAAAACCACCAATGACAAGGTATTGGCATTCCAACGTAGTAAAAATAATAGCACGGTAACTTTTATCGGAAATTTTTCTGCTCAGGAACAATCAGTTAATGCACCTTTAAAAGGAAGTTTTACCGATTATATGACCAATGAGCCTATTGTAATGAATGAGAATGCCCTCGTTTTAAAGCCTTGGGAATATCGAATTTTAACCGAATAAACATGACAAGATTTTTAGGCTGTTGCCTTTTTGTATTCTTATTATTAAGCTGTAAAGAAGACCATAAATTGCTGGAAATGGATGAGAAAAAAGAAGTGCCTTTCGTTTGGGAAGGCGCCAATCTTTACTTTTTGCTGACGGATCGTTTTAATAATGGCGATACGTCAAACGACCTCAATTTTGACAGAACTAAA
>NZ_JBDSLS010000040.1:0-4667 GCF_039916245.1 Gelidibacter sp. | reverse complement strand
CATCTATTCCTGAAGCATCCTCTGAAACTTGAAATAAAATAGGCAAACTATACGGCACCGTTACGGTTTCCCCTTTTTGTTTCCCTGGTGTAAAATCTGGCATGGATTTAATGACTCTAATCGCTTCAGCTTCCAGTCCAGGATGTGGCGCTCTTGACATGACGTCCCTAACTTTTCCGTCTTTACCAATTTTAAAAATAACATTGATGCGTTGTCTTCCAGTCAATCCTAGTTCGGTGGCCAAATTCGTATTGTAGTTTTTATTGACAAATTCCGCTACCTTTCGAGAAGTACAATCTTTATCAACCTCTTTAGATCCTGTCGGTTCGCAACCTTCAAATAATGGCACTTCATCTATAGTCGCGAATGGCACTTCAATGTCATTAGCATCAGATGATGTCTTATTTATCTTAATATTATCGATGATTGTGGAATTATTTTTATCCATGTTTATGTCAATAGTCGTTTTCCCATCAGTCATTTTCAGTTTATAGTAAAAGGCATCTTTATCTATTAAGGCCAACTTTTCAGCTTTCATTTCATTTTCGTCATCTGATAATTTAGCCATATTATCAACTACCAAACGTAGCTCGCCATTTCTTCCCATATTTTCCCATCCTTGTTTAGCTACATCCGTTTTTTTAAAGTCAAGATAGTCTTCATAAGTTTTAAATCTATTAATCCTTTTTTCATAATTTTCTGCATCTGCTTCAGTTAACTGGCCTTCACTTTGCTTTTTCTCCCTAATTTCAGTATACATAAATTTTATAAATGCTTGCCTTCTGGCTACTACCTCTCTACTCTCAATATAATTATCGTCTCGTTTAAAAAACTCTTCGTTATTTATATTAAAACTACCTTTAGTCCGTGTCAATTCAGCAATCTCCTTATAATATTTATCCACTAATTCTTGAAAGGTCAATTCCTGATAAAGAACTTCTTTCTGAAGAAAAGGGAATGGATCTTTTACTTCACTCGCATAAGACGAGGTGTACATGAGCATGACCATCACCACTGGCCCCAATAAGGCATACTTGATAAGATGGATTTGTTTTGATTTTGATTTGCTTAACATAAGGATTCGTTTTTTGATTAATGATTGATGAAAAAATGGATTGATGAATGAAATCTGCTGGGTCTCGAAAACTTCCGACAACAAACTTTGATAGTATTCCGACTTGCCCTTGTATTTTACTGCTTTTGCATCGGCGATGAACTCGTGCAACGTAGATAATCTATTTTGATACATATATATTAATGGATTGAACCAAAACACGATCCGTAAGATTTCAAAGGCCAATAAATCCAGACTGTGTTTTTCTTTGACATGAACCATTTCATGTTGTACGATATGTTCTTTTTTTTCTGCATGAATGTTATTCCCCAAAAAGATATATTGGAAAAAAGAGAAGGCCGCACTGCTATTCAATAAAAACACAATAAGCGCATCGCCTTGCCAACGTTTTGGGTTTTCATGGAGCATTTTTAGGATTTTGATGATTTTGTATGCCAAAATAAGCGCTGCTAAAACCATCCCCAAAACCCAAACATAAGTCCAAGAAAAACTGAGCGCTTGCTCTGAGATTTGTTGCGTTTGCATCATCATAGCCTCATCCATAACTATGGGCGAAACCTCCCCAATAATAACCTCTGGCAACCTAATAATCATCGGTTCTGGAACAATGGCTTTGATACTTTCAAATTTTAAAAAAGGCAAGACAAACGACAAGAAAGCTGTGCCGATTAAATACGCACGATTCCAATTAAAGAAGGTTTCGTTCTTTAAAAACACGTCATAAATGATCAAAAAGAACACTTGAAACGCAAGGGTTTGTAGAATATAGTGTAACATAGCTAGTCGTCTTTTTTGTTAATTTCCTTTAAAACTGATTCCAAATCTTTTAAGCTCAGGTCATTTTTCTTCACGAAAAAAGATACCATACTCTTAAATGAGCCTTGAAAATAATCATTGACCAGCATATTAATGCTTTGGTTGCTGTAGTCCGTTTTTGCCACCAACGGAAAATAGAGATGTCCTTTGCCCTGTTTTTCATAATCCACAAATCCTTTGCTTTCCAAAATCCGCACAATGGTAGATACCGTATTATAGGCAGGTTTGGGTTCGGGCAATTCGTCAATAATTTGTTTGACATTGGCTTTTTGCAATTGCCATAGCACTTGCATGATCTCTTCTTCGGCTTTTGTGAGTTGTTTCATAATCTCTCCCTGCGAGGGCAGTCCCGAAACTTCGGGATATTTAGTTAAACTGGAATTTCATCAGAGCAAACGGATTATAATCTTCTAATCACCTCACTTGATGATGCTAATATAACTAAAATATTAGTTCAAACTAATTTTTTAGTTAAAAGATTTTATAAAAGTTGAAGGAAGTGGAGAAGGAAGGAAAAGAATTATCTGATAAAAGAATCAAGACATTTCGACAAGCTCAACGACCGCCCTTCGCTTTTAGAACCAAGAATCAAGACCTAACAGATAAAGCTTTGGTAAAAGAATCAAGACCGCTTCGCTTTTAGAACCAAGAATCAAGACATAACCCGTAAAGCGTTGAAGGCAGCTCTTAAAATTTATAATTATCTGGAATCATGACGCCTGATTAAGGCTTACAAAAAAGACAAAAATGGATACGCTATAAATCAAGTTGCTATAAAACCATTATCATTCTTTATGCTTAGGAAATCGACAAATCTTAATGCTACCAGATGATACTAAAAATAAAACCTAATAATTTTCCAGACGGTTAATTATTAGGTTTATTCTTTTTACTATTAACTCAACAAATGAGTAGAGGGATTAATTAATTGTTGTTGACTAATCAAATATAGAAAAGAGATGTGACTTTAAGTTACGGGAAAACCGCAAACTTTTTGTGGCAAAACCGTACAACTCATACGTAGCAAGCCTTTGACGATTTTGCAAAAATCAAAAAAACGTAGATTTATCCGTTTTATTTACAGAAAACCCTTTTTTCTCGCTTTTTCAATGAGTGTCTCATCTCTACCATCATTTACAGAGAATAAAACTTTGAGATGTTTTTTACGCTTTTCAATGGCACTCATTGATAAATTAATGTGTTCCCTTAAGGTAATTGTTCGAACGCCTTGCGATAATAAATGCAGAATTTTCCGGTTGATATCATCTACATAAATATCAGTTATTACCGACTTTTTCAAGAAATTATTTACCGTGCTACTGTAATAGGGCGGGGAGCATAAGATATGTTGAAAGGCCTCGGCAAGTTCACTGGACGTCATATCACTCTTAATCAAAAATCCGTCAGGATCAATCTGCTTTATAATGTTGTGCACTCTAAACGACTCATTGAACATGGTTAAAATAACAATTTTCGCATTGGGCATGAGATTGCGTGTCAATTTCGCCAAATCCTCTCCCG
This sequence comes from Gelidibacter sp., assembly GCF_039916245.1. Lineage (GTDB taxonomy): Bacteria > Bacteroidota > Bacteroidia > Flavobacteriales > Flavobacteriaceae > Gelidibacter. The sequence goes on along the minus strand of NZ_JBDSLS010000040.1, from coordinate 1,255 downwards.
AAGTCAATTTGCCATCCGAAGAACCTGGCAAACTGACATCAAAAAAGCAAACATCATAAGGCTTTTCCTTGGCTGCTCGTCGCAATAATTCATTTGCAATGTCACAATCATTTGCGGTGTCAATGTGCAGGATCTGATTCTCCTTTTTGCTTGCCATCAAGGTGTTTTGATAACCTTCAATGATAATGGGATGGTCATCTACCATCAAAATATGAATGTGCTGCATAGGTACTTAAATTGTATAGGGGATTTTCACTGTTATGGCTGTGCCTTGATCAATTTTTGAATGGAACAATACCGTTCCGTTAAGTTGATTGACCCTTGATTTAATGTTTTTCAGACCGATTCCTTTTTTACTCTTATTCGGATCAAATCCAACACCGTCATCATTTATAGTCAAGCAAATTACAGGATTTTTCAGTTGAAAACTAATGTGTACGGTTTTGGCTTTGGCATGTTTATAGATATTTTGAAGTCCTTCCTGAACCATTCTGTAAATGTTTATTTTGGTTTTATTGGAAACTAACTCCCAATCAATATCTTCTGAATAATCAAATTCATATTCCAATTGATAGGCAGCGGCCTGTTTTTCGATCAATTCCAACAAAATATCGATAAATCCAGAGCCCTCCATAAAATCGGTATTCAAGTCATGGGAAATTTTACGAATATCATTTTCAATAATCTTTAATTCCGAAATGTATTTGGATCGTGTCTGTGCCGCCTCTTTTCCTTCATTAAGATTATAACTATCCAAACTCAACCGCGTTCCAAAAAGGCGTCCTAAGATGCCATCATGCAACTCTTGCGAAATACGTTTTTTCTCTTCAAACCTGGCCCCGTCAACTTTGTCCTGTTGGGAAAGCAATAAATTGTAAATTTCCTCATTGACTTCCTGCTGGTCTTGTTTGAATTTCAATTCTATATTCTTGTTGCGCTGTGTGAAAATGATATAGACCAATATGGAACCTACCATTAAAACGAAGGAACTAATAATCCACCACATTTTTTCCGTCGCCATCCGTTCGTTTTCCAATTCGATCTGGTCGGTTTCAAATTCAATACGCGCAAATTTATTACGGATACCGCGTTCATGTGCCAACAGACTATCACTTAACTGGATATGTTGATTTAGGTAGACTTTGCCTTCGTCACCTGGTTTGAGTTCGGAAAGAATAATCATAGACTCCAAAAGAAGGTCATTAGATGATATCTCTTTTGCTAATTGATAGGATTCTTCCGCATACTTTAGGGC
>NZ_JBDSLS010000039.1:0-3360 GCF_039916245.1 Gelidibacter sp. | reverse complement strand
AAATCATGGTTTTACCCATCGCAAAATTGACAATGTTTTTTCTTTTAATCGGCAAATACATCAAGGGCTTGATGTTCATCACTGGCATTTTCTGAAGAAAATATCGAAATGCCAAGTCAAAAATCATATAGTAAATGACCACTTGATTGACCACTTCAAAAGGTTCCTTGTTGAGTCCCTCTTCAATCATATAATAAGCGCCAAAACCTAATATTGAAAAAGAAGCAATCATCCAAAGGGCGCCCAAAACCATCATGATTTTCAGGAACAAATTCGCCTTAAAAGAAGCTGACCTAATAAAGGATTTCCACTCGAGACTAATAAAATACTTGAACATAGAGACGTGGTTGTAGTTTAATCGTTAGTAATGATAATACACTTTTTGTTACAAACAAATTTCTCTTGCCTTTAATTTTAAGAGATGTTTTGTAGTGAAAATGCGAGTTGTTATCTTATTATTTTGTTAGAGAAGTGGCATTTAATCTAAGCATTCGTTACTTTTGAACAAAAATTAAAACATGTCAAATTTTCACACCCTAGTCATAAAAAGTATTGAGCGGCTTACATCTCAAGCCGTAACCCTTAGCTTTGAAATTCCTCAACATTTACAAGAAACCTACACGTTTAAAGCCGGCCAATACATTACTTTAAAAACTGAACTCAACGGCACAGAACTCAGACGCGATTATTCATTGTGTTCTTCCCCAAAAAGTGGTGAATTGAAAGTTGCTGTAAAACAAGTTCAAGACGGTACATTTTCTGCTTTCGCTAATCATGAACTCAAAGTTGGCGATACTCTAGAAGTCGCTGCACCGAGAGGACATTTTGTTTTTGAACCCAATGATTTTAAAACCAAGCATATTGCGGCTTTTGCAGCAGGAAGTGGAATCACTCCGATCTTAAGTATTGTTAAATGTGCTTTGGAAGAAGAAGTACAAAGCAACGTGGTTTTGGTTTATGGGAATAAAACAACGGATGACACCATGTTTATACAGGAATTACTGGATTTACAACACCAATATAGTGACCGCTTATCCATTCAGTTTGTGTTTAGCCAAGCGCAAGAAGAGGATTCTATTTTTGGACGTATTGAAAAGAGCACCGTCAATCTGATCTTAAAAAATAAACATAAAGATTTGACCATTGACGCCTTTTATTTATGTGGCCCAGAAGCCATGATCCATACGGTAAAAGATGTACTTGAAGAACATGAAGTTGCAAAAGAACGTGTTTTCTTTGAACTGTTTAAGGCTGCAAAACCAACAGAAGCTGATACTGTTGCAATTCCTGATGGGCAAACTAAAATTACCATCGTTTTGGATGATGAAACCACGACCTTTGAAATGTCGCAAAAACAGACCATCCTTGAGGCGGCTTTAGATAAAGATTTGGATGCGCCTTATTCTTGTCAAGGCGGAATTTGCAGTAGCTGCTTGGCACGGGTAACCGAAGGCGAAGTCAAAATGCGAAATAACAGTATTTTGACCGATGTCGAAGTTGCCGAAGGCTTAATTTTAACCTGTCAAGCGCATCCAATTACACCAAATGTGAGTATTGATTATGACGATATTTAATTGATTTAATTAAGATTAATCTATTTTATTGCGTTTTACCCTAAGAAATTAATGTTTCATCGAATAATCGCTAATTAATTGTTATAAAATAATGTTCAAGAGAATGAAACCAATATTTTTATAAACGGTTTAATTTTTATTATAAGGATTATCTATTAAACACGCATCAAATCTAACCCTGCTTTTCTAGTGGGGTTTTTTTATGACCTGTTCCATTTTTTCGATAACGTCTTCTGGAAGAATGGTTTGCATGCAGTTTTCATACCCTACAGGGAATTTATTACCATAAACAGAGGTCGGAATTTTAGGGTATTTTGTACGATCTGCCAAAAGCGCAAAACTTTCATCTTGATGAAAGGGATAAAACCCAGCATACGGATGCGTCACGCCCCAAAGTGTCACGACTTTTATTCCCATCATGGCTGCCATATGGGCGTTTCCAGAATCCATGGAAAGCATGACCTCCAAATTAGAGATAACGTCCAATTCTTCGTCCAAACTCAGTTTTCCGGCAATACTAATGACATTTTCATTCTCCAGAGAACTCAAATAATCGACATCCGATTTTCCTCCAAACAACAAAATCGTATGATTTTTTGAAAGTTCTGTGATAACTTCTTCCATCAGCTCTAAAGGATACATTTTGCTTTTATGGGCTGCAAATGGCGCTATTCCTATCCAGCTTTTAGTATTCTTTCCAACAATTTCTAAGGTTTTAAAATTCAGTTCAGAACGTTTAGGAAACTCGGGTTCTGATTCCTTAATCGGAAAACCCAATTTTTCAAAAACATCTTTATAACGTTGGATTGTGGTTTTGAGCTGCTCGAAAATTTTCCCTGTGACCAAGGCTTTTTTCTCAGCTCTTCCTTTATCAATTTGGATGGGTTTAAGATCTAACAAAAATATTTTTAGGATGGTACTGCGTAAAACGTTGTGCAAGTCGGCAACGGCATCAATGCCTAAAGTCCGCAATTCTTTGGAAAGATCCAAAATCCCGAAAAACCCTTTATGTCGTCCTTTTAAATCTGCTGAAAACACAGATACATTTTCCAAATCACGAAAAAACGGTTTAAAAAATTCTCGTGTTAAGACGGTTAACTTAACATCAGGATATTGTTTTGTGAATGCGCTTAACACGGGAATGGTCATGGCCACGTCTCCCATAGCGGACAGACGAATGACGAGGATGTGTTTTGGTTGTTTGGACATCTTATTGAAAATCAAACCTGTCAGGTTTTAAAAACCTTACAGGTTATACTTACACTATTTCCGTTCACGAAGTACAGGATTCAACTCGTCGTCGTTGTACATTTTCATTTGCTTATACACTTTCATGTATTTATCGCCGTTTTGAATGTCAACTAGCAAATCGTCAATGGCTTTGCTCAAATCTTTACGCTGCTCTAAAAGCACATTTAGCTTTGTCGTGCAATTGAGTTTATGCGAGGAAGATGCATCAGGACGCTGTACTTCTTCGTTCATATGGTAGATTTTCAACGCTAAAATTGATAATCTGTCAATGGCCCAAGCAGGGCTTTCGGTATTTATCGTAGCGTCCGATTTGGGTTGAACATCACTATATTTTGTCAAAAAATAACTGTCAATATATTCTACCATATCCGTTCGATCTTGGTTGGAAGCATCAATTTGACGTTTCAATTTTAAAGCCGCAACAGGATCAATATTTGGATCTCTGATAATATCTTCATAATGCCATTGTACGGTATCAATCCAACATTTTCTATATAAAAGATGTTCTATAAGATGCTTATCTTCGTCATAAATA
>NZ_JBDSLS010000038.1:0-2726 GCF_039916245.1 Gelidibacter sp. | reverse complement strand
TTTTTTTAGTCTTATGTCCTGCATCTTAATGTCTTAAGTCTTTTTCTGGTTTTTAAATTTTATTGATCTCAAATTAAGTTAAAGCCCTATCAGAATGTATGATGGGCTGGTATGTACTTTAGTGCCTCTCAATTTAGCTTCTAAAAATTTAGACACGAATTTCACGGATTTTCACGAGCTTACTCTTACATTAAAAATGTCGGCTCAATTTTTGATCATAAATTTCACTAATGTAACAGACTTTTAGTCTGTTTTAAAAACCTCCGCTAGAACGTTTCTCGGGTTGGTATGGCACTTTAGTCCACGGTAATTTAGTTTACATTATTAATCTTCTAAATAACCGAATTTTCCCACATTATATTCATTAAAAGCTTCCATTAACTCTTCTCTGGTATTCATTACAAAAGGGCCTTGAGCTGCAATGGGTTCATTAATAGGTTCGCCGCTTAAAACCAGTACAATAGCATCATCTAAGGCTTTGATTTCAAAAGTTTCGCCATCATTAGCCATTAATGCTAAATGATCGGTTGGCGCTTTTTCTTTACCGTTGATGATAATATTGCCTTCGATGACCAGAAGTGCGGTATTGTAATCCGCAGGAAACTGAAAGTCTGCCTTTCCACCTTTATTTAATTTCGCATTAAACATGTTTACTGGTGTAAACGTGGAAGCGACGCCTTTCGTGTTTTTGTACTGGCCAGCAATGACTTCGATGGTACCTGCGTTGTTGTCTAATTGATGACGGTTGATAGCTTCGTATTTTATGGCTTGGTACTTTGGATCCGTCTTTTTGTCCTTTGCGGCCAAGTTGACCCAAAGTTGAACCATTTGGAAGTCGCCACCTTTTTTACTCCATTCTTCTTCGTGGTATTCTTTGTGCAATACGCCATTGGCAGCAGTCATCCATTGCACATCGCCTTCGCCAATAATCCCACCGCCACCACTGCTGTCGTGATGGGCAACTTTACCTTTGTAGGCTATGGTTACCGTTTCAAATCCTTTGTGTGGATGGACGCCAACGCCTTTTGGTTTTTCGGAAGGTGGGAAGTTATAGGTGGAATTATAATCCAACAGAATAAATGGACTCATCCGTTGCATATCCATACGAAAACCACTCGGAATGAAATTATGTACGCGAAATCCATCGCCTACAAAATGTGGCGCTTTTGGGCTTGCTACTAATTCTACCGTTTTTGTTTTCATTACCTTTCTTTTTTATTGTTTGATAAATTCAAGATCGATACCCAATCTTATTTTATCGCCTACCACGATTGTGCCAGCTTCAGTTAAGGCATTCCAGGTTAAACCGTAGTCCTTTCTACTAACGGTTCCAGTAATTTCAAAGCCCGCTCTTGTTTGTTGGTATTGATCTTCCACGATGCCGTTAAAACTAACGTCAAGGGCAATTTCTTTGGTCACGTTTTTTATAGTCAAATCGCCTACCATGGTGTCGCCATTAAAAGATTTCGATTTGAATGAGATTTTCGGGTATTTTTCAGCATCAAAGAAATCGGCTGATTTTAAATGATTATCTCGGTCTTTGTTTTTAGTGTTTACTGAATCGGCGTTTGCAGTGAATGTGAAACTTGCATTTTTAAAATCTGCATTGTCAGTTTCAACACTCGCTTCAAATTCATTAAGATTCCCCGTGATGGTAGAAATCATCATGTGTTTTACCTTGAATCCGATTTCAGAGTGTACCGGATCTAATTTCCATTTTGTTTTTACTGTTGTTTCCATGTTTTAAGATTTAATGTGTTATATATTAATTTTAAACAAAGGTAGACATCAAGGTTATCCTATGCATTGATGTATGGTAAGAAGCTATTTTTTGAAGTTTTTTTGTGCGAGTTCCTTCCGGACGCGGCTTAAGCTTTCTGGAGTAATTCCTAAATAAGAGGCCACCATGGTTTGAGGCACACGTAAAAGGATGTCGGGATACATTTCAATAAAGTTTAGATATCGTTCTTCGGCACTTGCGCTTAACAATAGGTTGATGCGATTTTGTAATTGGCGAATGTGATTGTGAAGTAGTCTATTGTTAAATTCAGTAAATGAAGGAGCTTTATCCGTAAGGACTTGAATGAGATTTTCATCAAGAATGCTTACTGTACTGTCTTCTAAAGCTTGAATATAATAAGCGGTGGGGTGGTTAAAATAAACGCTTTCTCTATCGGTAACGAACCAATTTTCTGGTGCGAAAGATATGGTGTGTTCTTTACCTTTCTCATCGATCGAATATTGTCGCAAAAGTCCATTTTCTACAAAAAATGTTTGCTTGCAATATTCGCCTGGTCTCAATAAAAACGCATCTTTTTGAACTCTTTTAATCTTATAGTTTTCTAGTAGTGGCGAAATTTCATGTTCGTCAATAGCTAGATTTGTCGCTAAAAATGTTTTTAAATTGGTGTCGTTCATTTTTCTTTTGCGATATTTTTAGAGGTTACTATAATGAAAGTTAAGGTACGAACCTTTCGGATTATTTTAAACTTAAATTATTAAAATACACTAGAGTTCAATGGCTGATGGCGTCATTGCTATGTTTTTATGCTCTTCCAATCCCAAACCACAATGACCCATTCAGTTTGATTGGAATCTTCATAGAAGTGTATTTCCTTGAACCCGATTTTTTTATGGGCATTTCTTGAGCGCTGGTTGGTCACGGCAATTTCGGTAATGCAAAAGTCATAACGGTTTTCAAATGTCTTTTTATAGAGGTCATAGCA
>NZ_JBDSLS010000037.1:0-4120 GCF_039916245.1 Gelidibacter sp. | reverse complement strand
TCTTTTCCCGAAAGTCGTATCACCGCAATGGCACCGCTTCCAGAAGCTGTGGCCAAGGCAACTATAGTATCATTAGCAATCATAAAGCATCATTTTACTGCAAAAATATTGTAAATATGCCATCTTTAACACATAAACCAGATTTACTTAGGCATTTGCAATTAAGACCTATACTTTTAAACTTACATAACTTATTATATTTGCAATCTCATATAAACATCCTTATGAATAAAGCGCTTAGTATAATAGTTTTATGCCTCCTATTGACATCCTGTAAATCCGATTCAAAAATTGAAAATGACGGTTATAATATCAACGGAACAGCCCCTGGAGTCTATAATGGCGTAAGGGCTTATTTGAAAACTATCGACACTCAAAGAGGCGAAACTATTCATGACACCGCCATAGTTTTTGATGAAAAGTTCACCTTTGAAGGCAAAACGAATGTCCCGCAACTCTGGTATCTCACCATTAATAGTGTGGAGGGCAGTTTCCCGTTGATGATTGAAAATAAGGACTTTGTTATTTTTGCAAATACAGACGACCTTGCCAAGTCAACCATTTCAGGTTCAAAATCCAACGAAGCGCTGAGCATTTACACCAAGCATTTTAATAAATTATCTGATGCCCGCGATGACCTGCTTAGTAAAAATAAGGCCCTTCTAAAATCTGATGACTCTGAAGGAAAAGCGAAAATTGCAACACAAATAAGAAATCTGAATAAGGAATTGACAGACTTTCCTTTGGAATTTGTAAGCGCTCATCCTGACAATTATTTTTCACTAGCCCTGTTGGAATCTTTACTTCTCGCGCCTAATGCAGATTTTGAAACTATTGAAAAGTATTACAAAGCATTAAAACCAGACCTAAAATCGACGGACTACGGCAAGCGTTTTTTAGGTCAATTGGAAATAATAAAACTCCAAGCCGCTAAATCCAATAGCTTAAACATTGGTCAAGAAGCACCGAACTTTTCTGCACCAAATCCTGAAGGATACACCATTGCACTCAGTGACATCAGAGGTAAAGTTACGATTATCGATTTTTGGGCCTCGTGGTGCGGCCCATGCAGAAAGGAAAATCCGAATGTGGTAAGAATCTATCAAAAATATCATGAAAAAGGCTTAGAAATTATCAACGTTTCTTTGGATAGACCTGGACAAAAAGATAAATGGCTAAAAGCTATTGAGGACGATAAATTGACCTGGCATCATGTGTCGAATCTTAACTACTTTAATGATCCCATCGCAAAACTGTATCACATAAACTCTATTCCTGCTACCTATATTTTAGATGCTTCAGGAACCATTGTTGCCAAAAACTTGAGAGATGCTGCATTAGAAGCGAAAATTGCGGAGCTTTTGGATTAAATGATTCCTGTTGTAGGCAGTGCAGTAGGGATTTGTTTTATCAATTTTTTTGACACGAATTACACGAATTTTCACAAATGTATGTGGATCTAATCTGTGGATATTTTATTAGTTACACGAAGTAGCTATCTATAATATCGGTTTAGCTTAAGTAAAGTCTAAAAATTTAAAATGGACTTAAAGTAATAAAAACTTAGAGCTTCCCCATTTTATGCATCACAAACAATATAATAATTGGGACTGCCAACAAAAAAACCATCAATAAATCGGTTTGAAAAAGCGTAGGCAGAAGTATTAAAGTGACCACATAACCTCCAATAGCACCACCAAAATGCGCATCATGGCCAATATTTCCCAATTGTTTTTTCATGCCATAAATGGAGTACAATAAATACAAAATTCCAAATACATAAGCAGGAATTGGCAACGGAATAAACAAAATTCCCAACTGCATATTTGGCTGCAATAAAATAGCAGAATACAGCACCCCGGTTACAGCACTGCTTGCTCCTACGGCACTGTAATGATATTCATCCTTATGGAAATAAAGTGACAGTAAATTCCCTAAAATCAAACTGACAATGTATATAATTAAAAAGTAGAGTGTGCCTAAATGATAAATGACTACCGGTGCAAAAAAGTAAAGGGTAAACATATTGAAGAAAAGGTGCATCGTATCCACATGCAAAAAACCTGAACTAAATATTCTGATTTTTTCACCACGCCTAATCCCACCAACGTTGAACTTATAACGCTCAAAGAAACTGAAATCATTAAATCCTTTAAATGAAATGATGGCATTTGCCGCAATTACAATAATGGTGACCAAATCTAAATTACCCATAAACCTCTATAAATTATATTTAAGTATATCTTTGCAGCTGCAAATCTAATATTAAAAAATGCAATTTCTTGTTTACATCTTGGTATATCCGCTTATTTGGCTGATTTCAATTCTACCATTCCGATTACTTTACGCCTTTTCTGATGGACTTTATATACTGATCTACAAACTTGTGGGCTATCGCAAAAAAGTAGTTCAGGATAATTTAAGACTGGTTTTTCCTGATAAACCAGAAGCTGAAATAAACGATATCACGGAGAAATTTTACCATCATTTTTGTGATATGATGGTGGAAGCCATAAAATCCTTGACCATTTCGGAAAAATCAATGAGAGAACGCTTCACTTTCGCTAATGTGGAATTGATCAATGATCTTGAAAAGCAAAACCGAAGTGTTGTATTGATGTGTGGGCATTACGGAAGTTGGGAGTGGATTTTCATTCTTCAAAAGTACGTGTCACATAAAGGTTACGCCGTTTACAGCCGCTTGGGCAATAAATATTTTGATGCTTTGGTTAAACGGATTCGTGCCAAATATAACAGCACCTTAATCACCACAAAAGAGACCATCCCTGTTTTGACAAGATCAAAACGAAACGGCGAATTGACCATCAATGGTTTTGTATCCGACCAATCACCAATGGTATCCAAAGCCTTTCATTGGAATGAATTTATGGGCATTAAAGTACCAATTCATACGGGCGCTGAAATGTTAGCAAAACGACTGGATATGTCGGTCGTTTTCTTTAAGGTAAAACGTCTAAAACGTGGGTATTACGAGACCACTTTTGAATTGCTTGCACAAAATCCGAATGATTACCCTAATTACGAAATCACGGATATCTTTACTAAAAAAGTCGAGCAGCAAATCTATGAAGCGCCTCAATATTATTTATGGACGCATAGACGATGGAAACACAGGGATAAGGTGCCGGTGGAATTTCACGAGAAAGCTTGATGTCTCTCGCAGAGGCGCAGAGGCGCAAAGTTTTAATCAAGCGTTATTTTATAGTGATGCTTGAAATTATTCCCCAAAAATATCATTTAAAATCATAAGAAATCAGCGTCATCTGCGTTCCATTAAATAGAGCAATTAGCATTCTGCAAAAGCTATTCCACAGAGTTACACAAAGGAAAACACAAAGTTACACAAAGATTAATTTCTCTCGCAGAGGCGCAGAGACGCAAAGGCGCAACGTTTTAATGAATCTTTATTTTATGGCGATTAGTGAAATTTCTGTCTAAAAAACTCAGTTCTAATCCGTGAAATCAGTATCAAAAAAATCAGCTAAAATCATAAGAAATCAGCGTCACCCGCCTGAACGGACGGGCAGGTCAACGATCTATTGGGTCGTTTGATTAGCATTATGGAGAAGCTATTCCACAGAGTTACACGGAGGAAACACAGAGTTACACAAAGAGAATTCGAATAAATTCCCGTAATCTATTTGTGAAAATTAGTGAAATTCGTGTCCAAAAAAATCAGCTGAATTCATAAGAAATCAGCGCCATCTGCTTTCCATAAAATAGAGCAATTAGCATTCTGCAAAAGCTATTTCACAGAGTTACACAAAGAAAAACACAAAGTTACGCAAAGGAAATTCGAATAATCCCAATAATCTATTTGTGAAATTTAGTGAAATTAGTGTCAAAAAAATCAGTGCAATCCATGTGATGTATCTAAAAAAAATCGGCTAATTACAACTCAAACCACCCATCCACCGGAAGTTCATACTTATCCTCAACTAAAGTCGATTTGTGTACAAACTCATTAGTAGCTCCGATGTATTCATAATCATTCGCCCATTCCTTGTGATTTTCAGCAAGTGCTTTTAAACTTTCACAAAAATAAACCGTTTCTGCGGTCGTTGTCGTCGGATGAATGGACATACGAATCCAACCCGGC
>NZ_JBDSLS010000036.1:0-4182 GCF_039916245.1 Gelidibacter sp. | reverse complement strand
ATTTTACCTTCAGATAGCAATTTTCTTCGTAAATCTTCGCCACCTGCAGCAACTTTGAGGTTGCTTATCAATACATTTTCATTTGTGTCTTCAAATCCATAGGTGTAGAATTTGATAGCCTTCAGCACAGTTAATTCTTGAATCATCCTTGGGATGTCTATATATTTTGTTTCATTTACCCATAGCCTGTATCTGTTTTTTGTAACTGCGATGGAAATGTGAGGTCTGTTTAGAACTTCTTTGCGTATATCCGCATCAATAGAACTGTTAATGGCGCCATAATTACCGTTAAAATAATTACTTGTTCTTATCGGTATGGTATAGAATTGACAAAAAGGAAGTGTAGTTTCCACAAAGTGTTTGTTTCCATTTTCAAAACTGTTATTATCACTGAGGATAATTCCCATAACAGCATTTGAGGAGGTCTTACCGTCTATACCTTGAGCCACGAGGTCAAACTCAATGGTGTAATCTTCTGGGAGATTTTTAACATCCGGAATGTAAAATATTTTATATCCCGATTTCATCACAAACTGATTGCCGTCAACATTATTAATTTTAACGACTTCACCGGAACCATTGGTATTCCACTTAGAAGGAAAGTCACCCACAAAATCTTGCGAAAAATCATCATAAAACAATATTTTGTCACCGGGGACAAAGTCAAATTTACTATAGACTTCTAAACCTTCCGAGACATTTTTTTTAACAGATGATTCTTTTGCAGTATTTGCTCCAATGTCTTCTTTTGAAGTTGGTTTTTCGTCGGAATTCTCAGAATTCTTTGTTGGAGTTTTTTTAGTAGAGGATTTTTGACTTGGATCTAAAATAGAGTCCATCATTTTACCCGTTTCTTTTTCCGTTTTCCGCTCTAGTTTACGCTCAACGGTTCGTTCGGCGCTTTTTTGCAGTCTTTTCAGAATTTGCGCATTTGCTGACGGTATCATGAAAAGAAGGAGCAGAGCAGTTCCTAGTAGTTTTTTGCAGAGTATTGAGTTTTTCATTTTGTATGTGCTTGACTGTTATTGGATTATATCGTTTTCAAGATAAACCAAAAAAGCGAATGAATTGAAAATACTGTATAACTGGTATGAAAAACTGTATAGTTGGTAGAAAGCTGCTAATTTATCTGATAAATGATGATACTGTTTTGGTCGCCTTTGGTTACAAATTCAGGACTTTTGTTTTTGTCAATATTATCAAGATCAATCGTGGAATTTCCATAAACCGGGAAGTTGTCAATCGATTTTCCTAAGCTGTCAAAAAGGAATACTTTTTTAGCCTGTAAATCGGTAACCGATACATAGATTTTATCGTTGACATAGAAAATTTTTGGAGGGGTGTAGTCTCCAAAATCCAGTTCGATTTTATTGGTTCTGACATGTAGAATGTTTTCTGAAAGCGTTACCAAGGTCTTGCTGGTTGCAGTAATGGCGTGTTTTTCTCCTAAATTGAGATTGCTGCTGGTCATTTTGCCATTTTCATCAATTTGAATGAGGTCGCCTTTGGCCGTGGTGGTCGTAAACATGTTGTCGTATAGATAAATACCACTATTGCTAAAGTCAATATTATTTTTAATCGTCACACGCGTTTTGCCTACTCTGCTTAGTATTTCGAGTTCTTTGCCTTGAACAAATACAATATAATCTTTCTTGCCAATTTTGAAATGTTGCGGCTGCGTGTTAATGGCGTTTTCTGCTTTTTTGTAAAGAAATCCGCCGACCATTTTTCCGTTTTTGTCGCAAAGTAAGAGGTTGGAGCCTTGCGTTAGCATCAGTCTGTAATCACGATTTTTTTCGTAATCAAATACAGAAAGAGGTTGTGTAATGGGGTTCTTGAATTTTAAAGGGAAATTACCGACGTTCTTCCCGTCGCGATCTAAAACATAAATTTGATGTTCTGTGGCAAATGCCAGTTGGAGTCGCCCGTTTTTATAGGTGTCAATTTGTTCAATGCGTCCTAATATTTTGCTGTCCAATTGTTTTTTCCACTGGACTTTGCCATCTTTTGAAATCAGATATAAATTATAATTGACGTCTTGCACGACCACTTCTTTCTGATGGTTGGTGTGGTTGTTTACAAATTGAGGATCCGTTAATAAATCGGCGTCCAAGGTCACGTTGGCTCCTTCCAAAACCGAGTTGGAGTTGGATTTTTTCTTGTTTTTCTGTGAAATGGCATGCACGTGTGCAAAATCTGTTTCATATACAAACTGAATGGCAGAAGCGTTAAAACCATCAGGATTGATCGGTTTTTCTGTATCGAAATTTGAGTTGATGATTTTCTTGAGATTGTTGCCATTGGCATATATCAATAATGAGGAGGCGTCACTCAATTCGTCCATCAGGTCTTCAAAAGCATTTGAAGTGTAGAGCGTTGCATTGTTTTGATAGCTGCTAATGATGTCTTTTAGTAGTTCAATATTATCTGAAAACACAAAGAAATCGTCAATGTTAATAAAGTTTGTAGCGGCTTTATAGGTAATCAACGGCGCGAATAAATCGGAGAGCAGATTCGGTTTATCAAAATTATAAATGGTAATATCCCGATAGGTTTCTAAGCTGTTTTGAGTTCCTAAATAGCTGTTCATATTAGTGGCGTCAATGCTATTCAAAACGACCGCTTGTTGCTCATTTCTGTAGATTATGCCGGCTTCCAGAATGCTTTCAAAAACTGGATCGGCAATTAGAGAATCTTGTTTTCTGAATTGGACGATATTTTCGTGGAACGTTTTAAAACTGTGGAATGAAAAGCTTAAAAATCCGTCGCTATCTGGCGGACAAATTTTAGGCAAGTGATTGTCTTGTGGAAATGTGTTCTTAAACACATTGAGTAAACTTTTAGAAGAGTCTCTGGCAATGGTAATGCCGTCAAATTTCAGCTGATCCTGTGTTAAATCTGCATCTAATAGGAAATAGTTTGAAAACTGGATTTTGTTAAGGTTTTGATCAAAAAATAAATTTGGTTGAAATGACTTTTGTTTGGTATTAATGATGATGGATAAGGATTGTTCTTTATTTGATTTATGATATAATTCTTTTAATAGGGGATCGGCCTCATTTTGGTTAAATGCAGCTTCGACTAGGGTTCGATCATTGGATGCAAAAAACACACTGTCCTTAATAATGCTATAAATAATTTCATGATCAAGCGTAGTTTTGGTCAATGACATTCCATTTGCAGTGATGGTTTCTATTAACCGATTTGGAACAGCATCTAAATTGAAAAGATCTTTATGATATTTTGTGATGATTGATATTTGGAGACTATCAATTTTGTCTTTGCCAAAAACTAATAGAAGTTCCTCTGATGGTTTTAGATGTTTGAGATAGTTGAGTTTAGTGTTTAAATGCTTAATTGAATTTCCTTCAGAAAACTGGCTGAGCAAACTATTGTTTTTAAAAACGCTCTTCAGGCCTTCAATAGATGTTGTTTTTATAACCAATGAGGCATTCATAGGCACCAAAGTGACAAGATCAAAAGACTTGGGTGTGGTGTTTTTACAACTTATAATGAGGAGAAGCGTGAATAGTAAACCTATATTTCTCATATTGATTTTTTGCAAATATAAAAGTTAAAGTACGAGTTGTGGCGGTTGCGGCAATAATCTAAAGGTTTTTCGGTGGTATTTTGTAATACCATATTTCCTAATGGCCTCGCGATGCTCTTTAGTAGGGTAACCTTTGTTCTTTTTCCAGTTATACATGGGGAATTCTTCATGGATCAGACACATATAAGCGTCTCTGTAAGTTTTTGCCAGAATTGAAGCTGCCGCGATGTTAAGATATTTACTGTCGCCCTTAATAATAGTTTCATGTGGCGTATTGCTAAATGGTTTAAACTTATTGCCATCCACACTTATAAAGGTAGGTGCCGTTTTTAAACTGGCGATGGATTGATGCATTGCTAAAATGGATGCATTCAAGATATTAATTTCGTCAATTTCTTCAGGATAAATGTGAGCGAAGGCAAATGAGATGGCCTCCTGTTCAATAATAGGTTTTAGAAAATTGCGTTTCGTTTCTGAAAGTTGCTTTGAATCATTCAGGATGGAATTCTCAAACGCTTGAGGTAAAATGACCGCTGCTGCTGTGACTGGGCCTGCAAGACAACCGCGCCCTGCCTCATCCGTGCCACATTCAAGGGGGTTTAAAGTAAAAGAGAGTTTGAGTTTCAAATCGA
>NZ_JBDSLS010000035.1:0-4818 GCF_039916245.1 Gelidibacter sp. | reverse complement strand
CGTCAGAATATCTCCAATCAGCAGGAAGTGTTCTCACAAGGGTTTTTCACTACCATTCAAATGATTTTGGCGGGGAATAATACCCAAGGTTTACGTTATGGGACAATAGAAACTCCAGAGAAATATTATTTGGCTTGGAAGGAAGATGAACTAGATAATGAAGATTACAAATTAGATAAATACCTGAAGAAGTTATGTGAGCGATCACGAGTCATTGACATATTATACAACGGTATTATCTACGATGCAGGTGTAAAGAAATTGCCACGTCCGCATCAGTATTTCGGTTTGAAAGCTGCTCAAGATTTTGTGAAGCGAAGAGAGGGTGGGATTATTTGGCATACTCAAGGCTCAGGAAAATCCTTAATGATGGTCATGCTCGGGAAATGGATATTGGAAAACATTCCAAATTCGCGAATTGTCATTCTAACGGATCGTACGGAATTGGATGATCAAATTGAGCGTGTATTTAATGATGTTGGCGAAACAGATATAGCAAAAACAAAATCTGGTAAAGAGTTGATGCATTATTTGCAAGCTTCTAAACCACGATTAATTTGTTCTTTAATCCATAAGTTTGGCAATAAAAATGAAACCGATTTTGAGGCGTTTATTAAGGAGTTAAAAGACAATCCGATACAAACCCAAGGGGAGATTTTCGTTTTTATTGATGAATGTCACCGTACTCAAAGTGGAAAGTTAAATCAGGCGATGAAAGCCATATTACATACGGCTGTTTTTATTGGTTATACAGGAACTCCACTTTTGAAAGTCGATAAAAAAACAACGATGGATGTGTTTGGCCGTTACATTCACACTTATAAATTTAATGAGGCTGTAGCCGATGGCGTTGTAAAAGACTTGATGTATGAAGGTCGCAAAATTGAGCAGAATCTCACTTCGCAATCAAAAGTAGATCAATGGTTTGATGCGAAAACAAAAGGACTGAATGATTTCCAACGCAATGAGCTGAAGAAGAAGTGGGGCACGATGCAAAATGTATTGAGTTCCAAAGGGCGCATGGAAAAAATTGTCGCTGATATTGTCGTTGACTTTAGTACCAAAACACGTTTAGCTAGTCAAAATGGGAATGCAATTTTGGTGGCAGGAAGTATTTACGAAGCGGCAAAATATTACAATCTTTTTCTACAAACGGAATTTAAAGGGAAATGCGCAATCGTGACTTCATATAATCCAAATGCAAGTGATATTTCTTTAGAAGATACAGGAGCGACAACAGACACCGATAAAGAGTTTATTTATAAAATCTATACGAAATTATTAAAGAATGTAAGTCCGAAAGGAAATAGAACCAAGACAGAAACCTACGAATCTGATGTAAAAGAGTTGTTCAGAAAGCAACCAGCACGAATGAAGTTGTTGATTGTGGTTTCAAAATTATTAACCGGATTTGATGCGCCGCCTTGTAGTTATATCTATATCGATAAAAAGATGCAAGATCATACGTTGTTTCAAGCCATTTGCCGTGTGAACCGTTTGGATACAGATGATAAAGATTATGGATATATAATTGATTACATGGAGTTGTTTGGCCAAGTGACCGATGCTATTGATGTTTATACTTCCGAATTGGATAGCGAAGGTTTTTCGAACGATGAAGTTTCCATTCAGCTAAAAGACCGATTGAAAGTAGCGGCTGATCGATTGGAAGTCGCTTTGGAGACCTTAGAAGCTTTGTGCGAAAATGTGCCTTTACCAAAGTCAGATTTAGATTTCATCAAATATTTCTGTGGAAACACAGAGATTCCAGAAGATCTTAAATCTCGTGAATATAAGCGGATGGCTTTGTATAAGACGATTGTTGAATACATTCGTGCGTATGCAAATATGACCACAGATTTTGAGCTAGCAGGCTATAATGATAAACAAATTAAACGCTTCAAGGATCGACTGGATTTCTATTTAAATGTCCGTGAAGTCATTCGTATTGCTAGCAATGAAACTATTGATTTAAAAGTTTATGAAGCCGATATGCGCTTCTTGTTAGATACATATATCCGAGCAGATGAATCTGAAGTAATTTCGCCATTTGAAGATATTTCGTTATTGGATTTGATGGAAACGGATATGGATGAAGCGATTGATGCCTTACCGGACTCAGTTAAAGGAAATAAGGAAGCTGTAGCCGAAGTGATTGAAAACAATGTGAGAAGTAAAATTGTAGAAGATCATTTACTCGATCCAAAATATTTTGATGAAATGTCTGTTTTGTTAACAGAACTAATAGAATCACGAAAACGAGCAGCAATTAGCTATCAGGAATATTTAATCCGAATGGCCGAATTAGTGCGTTCAGTAAATAGAGGACAGAAGGATGATATTCCTAAATCAATTAATACCAAAGGTAAAGTTGCATTGTACCACACTCTGGAAGACGAGGCATTAGCATTGGCATGTGATTATGAGGTGCAATACGCCAAACAGGAAGGTTTTAGAGATAATTTAATGAAACAGCGCAAAGTTAAAAACGCCATCAAACGAGTTATTGAAGATGAAGATTTGGTAGAACAAGTCTATCAAATTATTGAACAACATAAAGAAGATTATTAAAATGCAAACAACGCATTTAACCATAGGCAATGTTGAAGTGGAAGTGAAGTTCAAGCCTATTAAAAACCTACATTTAAGCGTGCATCCACCGTATGGAAAGGTAACAGTGTCGTCTCCCGAGTTTTTTGATTTGGAGAAAATTCGGGTGTATTTGATTACCAAATTGGCGTGGATAAAACGGGAACAGAAAAAGATCATTCATCAAGAAAGAGAAGGTGAGAAGTTGTTCATCACGCGAGAAAGCCATTACTTTTTAGGAAAACGTTATTTATTAGAATTTAAAGAATCTGCTTCCAATAAAATAATTTTAAAACACAGTCACATTGAATTGTATGCCAAACCAGAGGCTTCAGTGGATGCTAAAAGGAAAGTGCTATACGACTGGTATCGGAAAGAATTAAGGTCGCAAATCGCTATTCTTATCCAAAATTATGCCGCGGTTATAAATCTTCCCTTACCTGAATTTGGCATCCGAATTATGAAAACCAAGTGGGGAAGTTGTACCACTGAAAGTAGAAAGCTTTGGTTTAATATAGAGCTGGCTAAAAAACCCATAGAATGTATCGAATACATTGTCGTTCATGAAATGGTGCATTTGATAGAGCGGAATCACAACAAGAATTTCATCATTATGATGGATCGTTATTTGCCTAATTGGCGTACTCAGAAGAATGTTTTGAATGAGTTGCCGATTTAATGGTTTAGGCTAATCGCTTTATATTAAAGATATTATAAAGGTTTTTCTATGCCTAGAAACAAAGAACTCATGCGCATTTTTAAGGACTTGGATTTGGTGGAGCAATTAGGATCTGAAATTCCTAGAATTCTTCAAGCGTATCCTAAAGATTGCTTTCAGTTTTCATATAATTTTTTAAGGATTACAAGGCCATCAGTTCAAGATACCCCTCAAGTCTCCCCCAAGTTGAAGAATTTCTAAAAGTATTTACTGGAATTCATAATAGAAGTGAATTACAAGAAAAATTAGGGTTAACAGATAGGGGAAATTTCAGAATAAACTATTTAAATCCGTCGATTGAGATGGGGCTAGTATCACTTACGATTCCCGATAAACCTACCAGACATAAATAGAAGTGTTATTTAACAGAGAAAGGGAAAGCATTTATTCAACTATGATTTATACCGAATTTATAGTATAGTCTTTAAAAATAAAATGGTTCTTCAATTGTGGATTATGTGCCATGCTTGTTCACAATAAATGACTGTTCATGAATAATGAACATACTAAAAAAGTGAACAAAGTGTTCAACATGAGATCAAATGTTGCATTTAATTTTTGCACTGCGTCAAGAAATGGAATCTTTTGAAGGCTTGGGAATTGATTACGAAGAAAAGGCTTTTTATGATATTTTAATTGCGGTAAGAGAACAATTCCAATTTGAATATCCTGATGATAAAACTTAGGAGTTGGCAAAAGTAATTAAGGCCTATTTTGACATTAAGGAAGAAAAAAGTAAAGTAAAACAGAGTAAAAGAAAATTTTAGAAATGTAGGTTTTTAAAATATAATCCTAGCAATGGGACAAAATTATTGCATCGGAAAGTAAATTCTGTTTCTACACTTTGGTTTATAAACCATATTTTTGATTTTTTTTATACAAAATCAATAAGATTATGATCCATAAAAATCACCTTCTGTTTTTTCTTCTGTTAACTTTAGGTACCCTAATACTATCCGCACAAGAATGTCAAAGTCTTGATCTAAGAGAGGCTCAGAATGAAATAGCAATTATTCCTGGGGAAACCATGGGGCAAAAACTTGAAAGTCTGCTCTTTTGGACGCAAGAGGAAAAAGATCGACGCTTCCCTATCATGCACGAAATTTTTCCAAGTATTCAGGTTTCTAAAGGTATTCGAAGTGCTGCTTTTCAAGTAGAGCAAAATCTTACTCCTAAGTGGCAAGATAAAACTACTGTGGCGTCCTATATGGAGGACAATCATATTCAAGGCATAATTGTGCTTCAAGACAATAAAATAAGGCTGGAGGCGTATGCAAATGGTGTAGATGAATCAACTCTTTGGACCTCTTTCTCCGTTGCAAAATCAGTTTCATCTATCTTGTTGGGCGTCGCTCTAAAAGAGGGTGCTATTGGCAGTTTAGATGATGCTCTAGAAAATTATATCCCCGAGTTTAAAGGTCAAGATTACGGGAAAGTAACTGTACGACAAGTATTAACCATGACCTCAGGCATTGCTTGGAACGAAGATTATGAGGATGTAAACTCGGATG
>NZ_JBDSLS010000034.1:0-3860 GCF_039916245.1 Gelidibacter sp. | reverse complement strand
GCATAAATAGACGTCCATATATCGGCTGAAAATTGGCCTCCCATGGTTCTACTTTGAATGGTGAACGGAAATTCATCGGCGCAAAATGTAGAATCGACATTTAAAAAGGTCGATAATTTACAGAGATATTTATAAGTCGGGAAATCCATACTTTTTGGCCCAAAAATAATGACGTCAAAGATCCATCTTGAAAAAATGAATGCGCCAGTTCCGGCAATAACGATGCTTAAAGTGATCCTGATTAAGTGCCAACGTAAATCTTCAAGATGATCCAAAAAGGACATCTCATTGGAGGTTTTTTTTGCCATTAGATGATGCCTTCTTTGATAAGGTCGTGGATATGTACTACACCCGCATAGTTACCTTCGTTTTCTACTAAAAGTTGAGAAATGCCATTGGTCTCCATAAGTTCTTTCGCGTCAACAGCCATGGCATTGTCATCAATCCGTTTGGGATTTGAACTCATAATGTCTTTTGCAGTGAAGTGGATGAAAGCATCACTCTTAGTAAGCATCCGTCTTAAATCGCCGTCTGTGATGATGCCGACGATTTTGTTGTTTTCTACCACCGCGGTAACGCCCAACATTTTTTCTGAAATCTCAACAATGACCTGTTTTACATTCGTGTTTAAGCCTACTTGTGGCTTTTCATTCATGGATGACAAGTCGCTAACGCGCATATATAAACGTTTGCCTAAAGCTCCTCCCGGATGATATTTTGCGAAATCCTTGCTTGAGAACCCTCTTAAATCCACCAGACAGATAGCAAGAGCATCGCCCATAACCAATTGTGCTGTGGTGCTGGTTGTAGGTGCCAAATTATTTGGGCAGGCTTCCTGTTCAACATAAGTGTTTAAAACATAATCTGCTTGTTGGCCTAAAAACGAGGTAATATTACCGGTAATGGCAATCATTTTGTTTTTGGCATTCTTAATTAAGGGTACCAACACTTTTATTTCGGGAGTATTTCCACTTTTAGAAATGCAAATGACCACATCATCCTGCAAAATAAGTCCTAAATCGCCGTGAATGGCATCTGCAGCATGCATAAAAACGGCTGGTGTGCCTGTCGAATTTAAAGTGGCAACAATTTTATTGGCAATTATGGCGCTTTTTCCAATGCCTGTAATAATGACTCTGCCTTTTGATTTGTATATGAGTTCTACGGCATTAGCAAAATCATCAGTCAATAAAGTGGCAAGATTGGAGATGGCTGAACTCTCTAAGTCGATGGTTTTTTTAGCAGTATTTAAGATGGAATTTTTAATATTCAAAATTTATTGATTTTTGGGTTTGATGCTTGTAAAGAATTTTAGTATCTTTATTCCTATGCAAATGTATATAAAATACTAATAGGGATTAATGGGTAAAGAAGAAATTGACTTACATGCAGAACTAAAAAAATACTTTGGATTTTCCAGATTCAAAGGTCTTCAGGAAAGCGTTATAAAGAGTTTAGTAAAAGGAGAAAATACTTTCGTAATCATGCCAACAGGCGGCGGAAAGTCATTGTGTTATCAATTGCCAGCACTAATTGAGGAGGGTACAGCCATTATTGTATCGCCGTTAATTGCACTTATGAAAAATCAGGTGGATGCCATTAGAGCGGTGTCCCAACATCATGGGGTTGCCCATGTACTGAATTCGTCATTGAACAAAACCGAAATTAAACAGGTTAAGGAGGATATTAAAAGTGGGATTACAAAACTGCTTTATGTGGCTCCGGAATCTTTGACCAAAGAAGAGAATGTTGAATTTTTACGATCGGTAAAAATCTCTTTTATGGCCGTCGATGAGGCGCATTGTATCAGTGAATGGGGGCACGATTTTAGACCTGAATATCGAAATCTGAGACATATTATAAAGCGTATTGGCGATAACATTCCTATTATAGGATTGACGGCCACGGCGACTCCTAAAGTTCAGGAAGATATTCTTAAAAGTTTGGACATTACCGATGCCAATACGTTTAAGGCCTCCTTTAATAGACCAAATCTTTATTATGAGGTGCGTCCAAAGACCAAAGCCGTAGATTCTGATATCATCCGATTTGTAAAACAAAATGAAGGGAAATCAGGTATTATCTACTGTTTGAGTCGTAAACGTGTTGAAGAATTAGCGCAGGTTCTCCAGGTCAATGGCATTAAAGCGGTGCCTTATCACGCTGGATTGGATGCGAAAACCAGGGTCAAACATCAGGATATGTTTTTGATGGAAGACGTGGATGTGGTCGTTGCTACGATTGCTTTCGGGATGGGGATTGATAAGCCCGATGTGCGTTTCGTGATTCATCATGACATTCCAAAAAGTATAGAAAGTTATTACCAGGAAACAGGACGTGCAGGGCGCGATGGTGGCGAAGGTCATTGCTTGGCGTTTTATGCCTACAAGGACATTGAGAAATTAGAAAAATTCATGTCTGGTAAACCTGTGGCTGAACAGGAAATAGGGCATGCCTTACTTCAAGAGGTGGTTGCCTTTGCGGAAAGTTCCATGTCAAGACGGAAATTCATCCTTCATTATTTTGGGGAAGAATTTGATAACGAAACTGGCGATGGTGGCGATATGGATGACAATGTTCGTTTTCCTAAAAAACAGCACGAAGCACAGGAGGATGTTGTGATTTTATTGGATACGGTAGCCCAAACGAACGATAAATATAAATCAAAGGATTTAGTACATGTGATCACAGGAAAATCGAACGCCTTGATTGTGTCGCATAAAACAGATACGATGCCGTTTTTCGGAATTGGACAACATGAGGATAAACGCTATTGGATGGCAATGATCCGTCAGGTTTTAGTGGCTGGATTGTTGAAAAAAGATATCGAAACTTATGGCGTTTTGCGATTAACTGAAAGTGGTCGGGATTTCTTGAAATCACCACACTCTTTTATGATGTCTGAAGATCATGTGTTTGATGATTCTACAGATGACAGCATCATAACGGCTTCAAAAGGAGAAGGAGCCGTAGCTGATGAACGTTTGATGGGCATGTTGAAAGATTTAAGAAAGCGTAATGCCAAAAAATTAGGTGTGCCACCGTTTGTGATTTTTCAAGATCCTTCCTTGGAAGATATGGCCCTAAAATATCCAATTACTTTAGAAGAATTAGGCAATGTGCATGGTGTAGGGGATGGAAAGGCCAAAAAATATGGCAAAGATTTCATTGCGCTCATTGCCGAATATGTTGAGGAAAATGATATCATTAGACCCGACGATTTGGTGGTTAAAAGCACGGGAATGAACTCCGCTTTAAAGCTTTATATCATTCAAAATATTGATCGAAAATTGCCTTTAGATGATATTGCGTCCGCTAAAGGGATGAGTATGAGGGATTTCATAAAGGAGTTGGAGGCGATTGTCTATTCAGGAACCAAATTGAATATTAATTACTGGATCGATGATATTTTAGATGAGGAGCAGCAAGAAGAAATCCATGATTATTTTATGGACTCAAAAACTGATAAAATCGATGTGGCGATAGATGTCTTTGATGGCGATTACGATGATGAAGAATTACGATTATACCGTATTAAATTTATTAGTGACGTAGCGAATTAAGTGATCAGTCTTCAGTTGGCAGTCTTCAGTTGGCAGTCTTCAGTTGGCAGTCTTCAGTTGGCAAACTTCAGTTGGCAGTTTGCAGTCATAAGATCTACTTGCTTAGACTGTCGTTACCATTAGGTGTTATAAATATTTAATACACAGAGATGCGCGGAGATTACACTGAGGTACGCAGAGCTTTTTGATTATTGTTTAGTTGCAACTAATCCCTAATCCCTCATTCTTAATGCCTTTTTCCTTTGCGTCATTATACTCTAGAACTCTGCTGACACAGATTTCACGGATTTACACGGA
>NZ_JBDSLS010000033.1:0-17737 GCF_039916245.1 Gelidibacter sp. | reverse complement strand
TAAGTGATGAATGAGAACGAATAGTTGTGATTTTCATCTTTTTGATGAAGGTTGCGCTCTGTTTCTTTCCAAACAGAAGGATCTATTTGGGGGAAAAAGGTATCACCATCAAAACGTTCGTGAACTCTGGTTAATTCTATTTTATCAGCATAATCCATGGCTTCCTTGTAGATTTCGCCGCCGCCGATGATAAACGGTTGGCTGTCATTTTTTGCAGCGATTAAAGCGTCTTCTAAATTATGAACTACAATCACGCCGCTCGGAACTGGGTAATTTTGTTGCCGCGTAATTATGATATGTGTTCGGTTAGGAAGTGGCTTACCAAAGCTTTCAAAGGTCTTTCTGCCCATAATCATACAATGATTTGAGGTCAGATTTTTAAAACGTTTGAGATCGTCACTCAAATGCCAAATTAATTGATTGTCTTTGCCGATGACATCATTTTCTGCGGCAGCGACAATAAGCGTTAAGTTTTTATGAACTTTCGTTTTTTTTTCAATCATTGCAGATGGTGCCACAGAAGGTGTTTTTTCCACTTCGGCCTGAAGTTGTGAAATACGTTCTTTTTGTTTGCTAACTAGTTTGTGTAGTTGTGCTTCTTCCCAAGATTTGCCCATAAATTTATGCGTCACAAATACATTGAATAGATGAAAGACGAAAAGGAATAACCAAGCTAAAATGGCAAATACAAACCATTCCAATCCTAATATTTTGGTTTGTTCGCCTATGCCAATGACGGTATTTAAAATGATGAGGAAAATGGCACCAATTAAGAAAATCACAAAATGGTAGTACAAGCGTTTTTTTTGCTTGATGCGTCGTTGCGCATTTTCAATAAGCTGCAACTGTTCTCTGTCGATTTTATCTACCAGCTTCTTTTTTCCAAACATAATAGTGAAATTTTAGGTAAAGTTAGCTTTTTTTGATGAAATCAGTAATGCAAACTTCCGTTCTTTGAAAAATCCTACATTCGAAAACGAGATAGAGGCAAAGGTGTTGAGAATCAATGAGAAGTAGTGGTTCAAAAGTTGTCAATACAATAATATTATCTGTCTTTGATTTGGAAGTTTAAAAAATTTCAAAGATTTTTTTATGAAAATCGTAATTATTTGATATTATGGTGTTTAAATGATTGTCGAAGTTGGAATCTTTTTAAATTTGTAACAAAATTAATTAATTTGAACTATGGCAATTACAAAACAATACTTGAAAAGTAAACCTATTTGTAAAGTAACTTTTTCAGTCCCCGCTGAAGAAGCTAAAGAAGTATCGGTATTAGGATGCTTTAATGAATGGAATGCAGAAAAAGCTGTAAAGCTTAAGAAATTAAAAAATGGAACATTTAAAGGGACGGTTGATTTAGCGAAAGATGACTCTTATGAGTTCAGATATCTTGTGGATGGCACTTTTGTAAATGATGCGCATGCCGATGCTTATGTTACCAACCAATTTGGAGCCGAAAACGCAGTTATGAACCTATAATATATCCTTTACTTCATATAAAAAAAAGCGTTTTCCTAATGGAGAACGCTTTTTTTATATAGTCATAAAGTTAATGTTGCTTGTTTTAAATTGCAACAATCCCTTTAATATGAGGATGCGGATTGTAATCTTCCAAAGTGAAATCTTCGAATTTAAAGTTGAAGATATCTTTGACTTCAGGATTTATAATCATTTTTGGGAGCGGTCTGACCTCTCTTGAGAGTTGCAGTTCCAATTGCTCCATGTGATTGTTGTAAATATGAGCATCGCCAAAGGTGTGGATGAAATCGCCTGCTTCATACCCGCAAACTTGCGCCATCATCATCGTAAACAGAGCGTAGGAGCCAATATTAAAAGGAACACCTAAAAAGATGTCGGCGCTGCGTTGGTACAATTGGCAGGATAGTTTTCCATCGGCCACATAAAATTGAAAGAATGCGTGACACGGTGGCAATGCGGCTTTGCCATTGGCAACATTCTCTGAAAATGATTTTGAAGTATCTGGCAACACTGAAGGGTTCCATGCCGAAACCAACATGCGTCGGCTGTTTGGATTAATTTTAAGCGTTTCTACAATGTCTTTGATCTGATCAATGTCGTCGTTGTTCCAATTGCGCCATTGGTGTCCATACACAGGACCTAAGTCGCCATGTTCATCAGCCCATTCATTCCAGATGCGAACGCCGTTGTCGTTGAGGTATTTAATATTTGTATCGCCTTTTAAAAACCACAGTAATTCGTATATAATAGATTTTAAATGGAGTTTTTTGGTTGTAACCATTGGGAAACCTTTGCTCAGGTCAAAACGCATTTGATAGCCAAAAACGCTTTTAGTACCTGTTCCTGTGCGGTCTCCTTTTTGAGTGCCATTATCTAATACGTGTCGTACAAGCTCGTGATATTGTTTCATAGTCCTATATTCCTGCGAAGGCAGGAATCTCATTTATTTATATTGAAATTAGATAGAAAGCCAAAATTAAAAAAAGTAAGTAACTTATTTAAGTATAAGATGGCTAAAGTTAAAAGAGTGCAATATAAAGAGCCTTGATATTAAAGGTGATTAAATTTAAATCTAAACTAATGATAGCATTGATTTATAAGATTCCTGCCTTCGCAGGAATTTTTACCCAATAATCATCCCCGCAATCGTCGCAGACAATAACGACGCAATCGTCCCACCGATCAAGGCTTTCATTCCAAACTCAGATAAAGTCTTACGTTGCCCTGGCGCTAAAGAGCCGATCCCTCCAATTTGAATTCCGATCGATGCAAAATTCGCAAACCCGCAGAGCATATAAGTGGCCATGATAATTGATTTCTCGAACTTCAAATGGGTCACATTCGCTACATTTTTTAGTTCAGCCAATTGAATATAACCTACAAATTCACTTGCCGCTAATTTGATGCCGAGCAACTGTCCCATAAGTGCCATGTCTTCTTTTGCAACACCAATAAGCCACATTAAAGGGGAGAATATATAGCCTAAAATAAATTCTAAGGACAGCGCGGCATAAGGTGTATTAGTTGCAATCCAGGTATTTAAACCGGTTACACCGCCGACTTTGCCAAAGCCGTAGTTGATCATGGCTATAAAAGCAATAAAAACCAAAAGCATGGCACCAACGTTGGCTGCCAATTTCAAACCTTCGGTAGTACCGTTTGCAATGGCATCTAAAATATTAGAGCCAATATTGTCCTGTGTGACCTGAACATTCGAATCGATTTCCTGTTGTTGGGGATATAACATTTTTGAAATTACAATAGCTCCAGGAGCTGCCATAACAGAAGCCGTCAATAAATGCTTCGCGTAAAATAACTTCAGTGCTTCATCCTCGCCACCCAAAAATCCGATATAGGCGGCTAATACGCCACCAGCAACGGTGGCCATTCCGCCAATCATCACTAAAAGAATTTCAGATTTGCTCATCTTTTCCAGATAAGCCTTAATCATTAAAGGCGCTTCTGTTTGTCCTAAGAAAATATTACCAGCAACACTTAAGCTTTCAGCACCTGAAATCTTTAAGAGTTTGGTCAACACCCAAGCCATTCCTGCCACTACTTTTTGAATGACCCCTAAATAAAATAATAGGGAGGTCAGCGCTGAAAAGAAAATAATGGTTGGCAATACTTGGAACAAAAATATAAACCCGAAGCTGTTGATGTCCATCATCCCCCCAAGTAAAAACACACTTCCTGCTTGAGTAAATTCTAAAACTTTTACGAACATCTTTCCGACAATCTCAAAAGTTTTTTGCACAAATGTAATTTTTAAGACACCAATGGCCAGTAGCATTTGCGCGGCAAGTCCCAAACCTATAGTTTGCCAGTTGATGGCCTTCCTATTGACGCTCAAAAGATATGAGATCAAAAGCAATACAAACATACCTAAAGCACCACGCAGCAAGCTGTTCGTTGTAAAGCCTTTGCTTGGTGTGATGCCGCTTGTAATAACAGGTGCCGCTGCTAAAGCGCTGTCTATTGGTGTTGAAAAAATATAATGGATGTCTTTTTTCTGAAGGATAAGCGTCGAATCTGTTAAGGTTTGAATCTTAAATCGCTGGACATCTTCATAAGGGGTATCATAGTATAATACCAATAATTTGTTTTGGGCAATGTAGTTTCCTTTGGTTTCACTACTATCTTTTGCCTTTAGATAGAAGCTGAATTCGCCGTCTTTAAGGTTAAGAACATCAGTTTTAGGATTGACGTTATACAGGTAGACACCTTGATCATTTTGGACAGCTTCAATCTGCCATTTCTTTTCTATGCTTTGTGCTATTGTTGTTGTTATTCCAAAAAAAATAGCTGTAAAAGCTAAAAAAAAATGTCTCATCTGATAGTTCGTTTAGCGTTTAGAGATTTCGTCTCTGATTTTAGCAGCCGCTTCATAATCTTCATTTTCTACAGCTTGCTCCAAGAGGGTATTTAGGTCTTCAAGAGTTTTGTTTTTGTAACTATCTTGAATGGTGGATTCTATTTCATCGGCAACTAAGTCGTCTAAAAGGATGCTGTCTTGTTGCTCGTCTTCTTTATGTGGGTTGACTTTCAGATAGATGCCTGCTTTGTCCAAAATGTTTTTATAAGTAAAAATAGGGGCTTGAAAACGCAATGCCAATGCAATCGCGTCACTCGTACTCGCATCAATGATTTCTTCAATTTTGTCGCGCTCACAGATTAAGCTAGAGTAAAAAACACCATCCACCAATTTATGAATGATGACTTGTTTGACAATAATGTCAAATCGGTCAGCAAAATTTTTAAAAAGATCATGGGTCAACGGACGCGGTGGGCGGATTTCCTTTTCAAGAGCTATGGCAATAGATTGTGCCTCAAATGCACCAATCACAATGGGGAGTTTGCGGTCGCCATCAACCTCATTTAATATCAAGGCATAGGCGCCATTCTGTGTTTGGCTGTAGGATATTCCCTTTATGTTCAATCGGACTAAACTCATATAAAATAAAAGGCAAATAACAGTTTAAATTAGGACTTTACCAACTGTGTTCATCATATTTTTTGGGAAGTTCCCTAAACGAAAAAAGAATTTTGAAAAATTTTGCCACAAATACATGAAACCTTTTTTAGATTTTAGTCATGTATTTATGGCAACAATTTGATGTACCAGTCGCGTTGCTGCTACAAGTTAAGGAATTTAAGCGTTTTGAGCTTTAAATTCCTTCAATTTTTCTGTAAGTTTTGGAACCACTTCAAAAGCGTCACCAACGACACCATAGTCTGCAGCCTTAAAAAACGGAGCTTCAGGATCCGAATTGATGACTACTTTTACTTTAGAAGCGTTGATTCCCGCTAAATGTTGGATAGCTCCAGAAATACCAATGGCAATATATAAATTGGCCGCTACAGGTTTTCCTGTTTGTCCCACGTGCTCGCCATGAGGTCTCCAGCCTAAATCGGACACTGGTTTTGAACAGGCTGTTGCCGCACCTAAAACCTTTGCTAAATCTTCAATCATTCCCCAATTTTCAGGGCCTTTCAATCCGCGACCACCAGAGACCACAATTTCAGCATCTGCAATGGTTACCGTGTTGGTTGCTTTTTCAACCGAATCCACATGCACGCCATTTTCTGGAATCGATGGGGAAAAATCTTCAGCCGTCGCACTAGCCGATTTTTCTTTTAATCCAAACGTGTTTTTCGAAACGCCAACAATTTTCACATCGGTGTCAATGGTTGAAAAAACGAAAGCTTTATTAGTGAAAGCGTTACGTTTTACGGTAAATGGCGCTGCGCTTGTTGGCGCTTCAACCACGTTGGAAGCGTAACCAGCATCCAATCCTACGGCCAGAATTGGCGCTAAATATTTACTGTCTTCACTTGAGCTTACTACGACCACTTTAGTGCCTTCTTTCTCGGCAGCCTGTTTGATGATGTTGGCATAGGTTTTGGCATTAAAAGTATCCAATTTTGAATCTTTTACCTTTAATACTTTATCCACTCCATAAGTTCCCAATTCTGAAACGTCATCGGCATTGATAGTAATTGCAGTTACCGTCGTTCCCATTTGGTCAGCAACGGCTTTTGCGTAAGAAGCCACTTCAAAAGCGATCTTCTTGAGTTTTCCTCCTTCTGATTCTGTATATACTAAAACTGACATATTTTTCTAAATTTTCAAATTAAAAATTCCAAATTCCAATTATTGGTATTTGGTGCTTGATTATTGGAATTTATATTACTTTGGCTTCATTATGAAGCAGGCGAATCAATTCATCCAAATTGTCAGGAGAAATCATTTTCACGGCGCCTCTTGGTTCTGGTTTTTCGAATTTAAGTGTTGATGTTTCTTTAGTGGCCGCAACAGGTTCCACAACACTTAGTGGTTTTTGTCGTGCCATCATAATTCCTCTCATGTTTGGAATGCGCAAATCACTTTCTTCCACCAATCCTTTTTGACCACCAATAACAAGCGGTAAAGTAGTAGTGACCGTTTCTTTTCCACCATCAATTTCTCTCACGGCTTTCGCATTTGTGCCGTCCACTTCAAGGCTAATGCAATTGGTTATAAAGTTGGCACCTATCAATTCTGCCAACATTCCTGGAACCATTCCGCCGTTATAGTCAATAGATTCACGACCAGCAATGATGAGGTCATAACCACCAGCTTTAACCACGTTGGCCAATTGTTTGGCCACGGCGAAACCATCGGTGGCAGCGGTGTTTACACGAATGGCACTATCGGCACCAATAGCTAATGCTTTGCGCAAGGTAGGTTCTGTTTCTGGGCCACCAACATTAACAACGTCAACAGTGACGCCTTGTTTTTCTTTGAACCACATGGCACGGGTCAGGCCAAATTCGTCATTCGGGTTGATCACAAATTGCACACCGTTCGTATCGAGTTTGGTGTCTCCATCCGTGAAATTGATTTTTGAAGTCGTATCAGGTACGTGACTAATACATACAAGTATTTTCATGCTTTTATAATTTATTATATTATTAGTTTTTTGGGAGAATTTGAAGCGATATCAAACTAAAGCCTCAAATTACACTGCAAACTGTCTTCTATTGAAGAGGATACGAAGTTAATTATTTTAGATGATATATTTGCTATGCGTGCATAATAAATTTTAAATAATTCTTTTCGATTTAGTTTTCGTTTTATTCTTACTTTTGCTAATCGATTTAAATTTTGAAATGAAATGAAGACAATTCAATTTAGAGAAGCTATCTGTGAAGCGATGAGCGAAGAAATGCGTCGTGATGAGAGCATTTATTTGATGGGTGAAGAGGTTGCTGAATATAATGGCGCTTATAAAGCATCAAAAGGGATGTTGGACGAGTTTGGAGCCAAGCGCGTCATTGACACACCTATTGCAGAACTTGGGTTTGCAGGGGTAGCTATCGGTTCGACCATGACGGGATGCCGCCCGATTGTAGAATATATGACCTTTAACTTCTGTTTGGTTGGGATTGATCAAATTATAAACAACGCTGCCAAAATCAGACAAATGTCAGGTGGGCAGTTTAAATGTCCGATCGTTTTTAGAGGCCCAACAGCTTCAGCTGGTCAGTTGGGAGCAACACACTCGCAAGCTTTTGAAAATTGGTTTGCTAATACTCCTGGATTAAAAGTAGTTGTGCCATCTAACGTTTATGATGCCAAAGGACTTTTAAAAGCCGCCATTCGTGATGACGACCCTGTTATTTTTATGGAAAGTGAGCAAATGTATGGCGATAAAGGTGAAGTGCCAGATGGGGAATACACCATTCCATTAGGTGTTGCTGAAGTTAAGCGTGAAGGTACGGATGTGACTATCGTTTCTTTCGGTAAAATTATAAAAGAGGCTTACAAGGCAGCTGATGAGTTGGCGAAAGAAGGTATTTCATGTGAAATCATCGACTTGAGAACCATCCGTCCGTTGGATAAGGAAACCATTTTGAAATCGGTTAAGAAAACTAACAGATTGGTTGTTTTGGAAGAAGCGTGGCCTTTTGGAAACATTTCTACCGAAATAACCTATATCGTACAGTCTGAAGCTTTTGATTACTTAGATGCGCCTGTTGTGAAAATCAATACAGCAGATACACCTGCACCATATTCGCCAGAGCTTTTTAAAGAATGGTTGCCTAATAGTGATGAGGTGGTTAAAGCGGTTAAAAAAGTATTATATAAATAAATCGCTCCCGATAGCTATCGGGATTGTGTTATCATGACTTCATCGGCCTTTGTGTTGATGAAGTTTTTTGTCTTATGAACCTAAATCTACGTTACTTATTTTTTTTCTTCGGAATCTGTTCCGCCTACGCCCAAACTAAAGTTAGCGGCTATGTGTATGATGAAAATAATGTTTCCGTAGCCTATGCCAATGTGCTGTTTAAAGGGTCAACCGTAGGTACGATTACCAACGAGGAAGGGAAGTTTTATTTGGAATCAACCAATACTTATGATAGGCTTATCGTCTCTTTTATTGGCTATGAAACTTTGGAAATTCCATTGACCAAGAAAGTCAATTATGAGATGAAGCTCATCTTAAAAGAATCGGCAGGCCAATTGGACGAAGTTTTTATAGTCACTGGAAAGCAATCCAAAAAAGAAAGTGAAAATCCTGCAATTGCCATCTTAAAGAAAATCTGGGAGCGCAAACGCCAAAACGGATTGCGCCAATTCAAGCAATACCAATACGACAAATACGAAAAGGTAGAATTTGATATCAATACCATCGACAGCGCCTTAATTAAAAGTAAGTTGTTTAGGGGGATGGAATTCGTCTTTAATCAGGTGGATACCAGTAAAGTGACCGGAAAAACGTATCTGCCTATTTTCATTAATGAAGCGCGCAGTAAAGTGTTTGGTGACAATCTGAAGAAAAAGGAGAAGGAAGATTTAAAGGGAAATAAAAACTCTGGCTTTAGCAATAACCAGATCATTATTGATTTTGTGGATGATCTGTATTCTGATTTTGATATTTACGATAACTATCTCAAATTTTTTGATAAAAGCTTCGTGAGTCCGTTATCTAAAACCGGTATCAATACCTATAATTACGTGCTATCCGATAGTGCCTTCATCGATAATAAATGGTGCTATAATATTATTTATTATCCGCGACGAAAAAATGAATTGACCTTTAAAGGCGATTTTTGGGTCAACGATACCACTTATGCCATAAAGGAAATTAATCTGCAGGCTTCCAAAAGTGCCAACATCAACTGGGTTAAGGAAATTTATATCGAACAGGAATTTGAAGTCTTGAGTGATTCTATATTCTTGATCAAACGCGATTATTTTATGTCTGATTTTGCCTTCAACAAAAAGGAGAAGTCCCGCGGGGTTTACGGTAAACGCACCACGCTTTATGATAATTATGAGTTTGATATTCCTAAGGAAGACAAGTTTTATAGCAATGAAGTGTACAGCTATAATGAAGACGTATATAATAGGGATGATGCGTTTTGGGAACAAAACCGAATGGAATCACTAAGTCAAGACGAAAAGGGTGTCTATAAAATGTTGGACACTTTAAAAACCGTAAAGAAATTCAAGCGACTTTATAATTTGGGCAGTATTTTGGGGTCTGGCTATATTGAGTTTTCAGATATTAACTTTGATTATGGACCTATCTTCTCCACATTTGGCTATAATGAAGTGGAGGGGATCCGGGTCAGAACGGGTGGTAGAACTTATTTTGGACCTAATGATCTTTGGCGTTTGGAAGGCTTCTTGGCTTACGGCTTTAGAGATGATAAAGTCAAATATGGCATATCAGGAAAATGGCTGATCGATAAAAAGAACCGCTTCATCATCTCGGCTGGGAATAGGCGTGATGTGGAACAGATTGGAGTCAATTTAACGGCTTCTACTGATATTTTGGGACGCAGTTTTGCATCCTCTTCCATTATAGGAACCAGTACCAATGATAAGTTGACCAATGTTAATTTGACCACAATGGCCGTGGAATTGGAGCCGGTAAGAAATTTAGAGTTTAGACTAAGTGGTGCCTACCGGACTTTAAGTTCGGCATCCGATACCTTTAGTTTGGATTATTATACCGATGCTACACATACGACTACCGCATCGGAAGTCAAACAATACGAAAATGCCTTCTCCGTTTCTTATTTTCCAGGACGTAAAATGACTGGATTTGGTGTGGAGCGTCGTCATGCCAATGATGGCTATCCTAGTTTATTTGCACAGGTTACTCGTGGAGATAAAGCGATTTTTAATAGTGATTTTGATTATACGAAGGTTCAGTTTTCATATATCCAACCTTGGCATGTAGGTGGATATGGACGATTGACCACCACACTTGAGGCAGGGAAGACTTTTGGCGATGTGCCTTTAGGGCTTTTGAATGTGGTGCCTGGTAACCAATCGTATTTTTCTATTTATAATAGCTTCTCACAATTGGATTATTATGAATTCGTGACCGATACCTACGCTTCCTTACATTTAGAACATAACTTTAACGGACGGTTCTTCTCAAGAATTCCGTTTTTGCGCAA
Source organism: Gelidibacter sp. (assembly GCF_039916245.1). Classification (GTDB taxonomy): domain Bacteria; phylum Bacteroidota; class Bacteroidia; order Flavobacteriales; family Flavobacteriaceae; genus Gelidibacter. Next base: position 7,294 of record NZ_JBDSLS010000033.1, on the reverse strand, counting down.
ATACAATCTTCGCGAGATTGTCGGAATTAGAGGTGTTTGGGGAGATATTTCGCAAGCCAATAGAGATTTAAATGCTTCGGGATTGACCTATTTGGCACCTTCCGATAAAGTGTATTATGAATACAGCGTTGGCGTGGGGAACATCTTTAAAGTATTCCGCATCGACTTTAACTTTAGAGGCAATTATTTTGAAAATCCAGACGCACGAAATTTTGGGGTAACGGGGACTTTTGGGTTTAACTTTTAAAGAGACGAGGGTTTCCAATTCAGGTTTATTGGCTCATTAATTTCTAAACCTTAGCAAGGGTGTGCGCAATTATCCTGAGCGCTAGAGCAAGTGAGCTATGGTTTAATGGATTCTTTTGGAAACTTATTAGGCCTGTTTAAATCTGTTATCAAAAGTTATTCTTTTACGTGAAATAACTGTGATTTTTTTAGCTTCTGGATGATTAGGATTTATTAAGTAATTATGTTCTGGAGGGACAATGCTGCTTGGAACTCTGAGAACTGCAGCCTCGTTGTCTTTTACAAAATCATCTCCAATATATTGTGTTACTATAGATGGTGGCTTTATGTCCCAATCATTTGGTAAATCCTCGGTTCTTAATTCTAGGATCACAATGTCATCAGGTATATCAATCTCGACATAGTACCTGTCAACTGGTAAATCTTCACTGAAGTCTAAATGAACTGAGACTTCTAAAGTTGCCAATGCTCTCGATTCAGATGTGTAAACTAAATAGGTGTTGAGGCTGTTCCATCGATATCCTTCTGTTAAGGCCGCGCCGACTCCTTTTAAGGTGGTTTCTAAGTATTTTTCTCTTTCAATTCTATAGACTCTCATTAGGCCATATTTCCATATTCGAGTCTATTAAGACCGTTCTTTACTTCTTGAATGCCGGTCAAAGAGTCGAAAAGACTTTCAGGTGTGACACCGCCCAGTGAAATGTTCGGCTTTTTAAGCCAACGTTGAAATTTTTCTTTTTCATTATTGAAGACCTCCAGCCCATAATCTAGCAATTCTATAAGTACTAGAATTACTTCGCTATCTCTGTTTGTAAGTAAGTCTTTATCTTTCTTTTTTTTATTATAAGTGGTTTGTGGTATTCCCAGTAGATGTAAAAACTGTTTGATAGGTAAATTTGATCTTGAACTTATGACTTCAATTGATTCATATGGAAGTCCGCTTCTGATAATTTCAACTCTTTCCATTTTTGAGGTCCATGCGTATTTTTCCTCTGAAACGATTAGGCTCCATTTGGGGTTTCTGGTTATTCCCATCCGTGCACGATCAATGCTTTTTTTGGGATCTATCGCTTTGGTTCTAGTTGATATATTTTTCTTTTTAACAGTCATTGCAGTGGATTTGTTGTGAATGTAAAACAATTCTGTTGCAATTCCAAGCTTTCCTTGAATTAAATCATCCACAACACTAACATCATAGTGAGTAATTTTACATTTTTATTCTGGTGTATCGGTTATGTAAAATCTGAATAAGAAGCGAAATTGGAAATCATCTTAACATTTTTAAATTCCCCAAAAAATTAAGAGTTGGATAAAATTGCAAATCACAAAGAGTTCTGTATCTTTGCACGCCTAAAAAAGCATAAATTATATAACATAAGCCGCTAATAAAAAGGCTACTAAAAATAAATCACAACATGAGTCCTAAAGGAAAAACCACATTTGACGTATTGATTGAAATACCAAAAGGAAGCCGTAACAAATACGAATACGATTTTGATTTAAAGAAAATTCGTTTTGATCGTTTGTTGTTTTCGTCTATGATGTATCCTGCCGATTATGGCTTTATTCCAGAAACTTTTGCTTTGGACGGTGATCCATTAGACGTTTTGGTTTTGGGAACAGAGCCAACTTTTCCAATGTGTGTTATGGAAGTAAAACCTATTGGTGTTTTCCACATGGCAGATGAAAAAGGCAATGATGAAAAAATAATTTGTGTACCAGTTTCAGATCCTATTTGGAATACACTTAACGATTTAGAGGACGTTAACCCTCACCAAATAAAGGAAATCGAGCATTTCTTTCAAGTTTATAAAGATTTGGAAAAGAAAAAAGTAGATGTTGGTGGCTGGGGAACGGCGCAAACTGCTTATAAAATTGTTGATGAATGCGTAGAGCGTTATGAGCAAAGTGAACATAAAACTAATGGGAATTTTAAGATCTAAAATAATTCTCCATTGATAAAAACATGAACCCCTTATAAACTATAAGGGGTTTTTTATTTCTCATTGATTTTATTACATTAGCAACCGTTTAACATTCGTTTAACATTTTTAAACTAAAATAATAATATGGAATCAATGATGATTTATATGCCAATTGCCATGGCAGCCCTAGGGTTAATTTACATGCTGATCAAACAATCCTGGGTCATGAAACAAGACGCTGGAGATGGTAGAATGAAAGAAATTTCAGATTACATCCATGAAGGCGCTCTTGCTTTTTTAAATGCAGAATACCGTTTATTGGCCGTTTTTGTGGTGATTGTGAGTACGCTACTTGCGATTGTTTCTTTTATAGTGCCAACAACACACTGGTTAATCGTGATCGCTTTTATTTTTGGAGCTGTATTTTCGGCTTTCGCTGGAAATATTGGGATGAAAATCGCGACCAAAACTAACGTAAGAACCACACAGGCAGCGAAAACAAGTTTGCCAAATGCCCTAAAAGTATCTTTTGGTGGCGGAACCGTTATGGGTCTAGGCGTCGCTGGATTAGCGGTTTTAGGTTTAACCGTATTCTTTATTATTTTCTTCCATGTGTTTATGGGTGGTGTTTGGACGAACACTATGGATATGACTATCGTGTTGGAAACGCTGGCTGGTTTTTCATTGGGTGCTGAATCTATTGCGTTATTTGCGCGTGTAGGTGGCGGTATCTATACAAAAGCAGCTGATGTTGGTGCCGATTTAGTTGGTAAAGTAGAAGCCGGTATTCCTGAAGATGATCCCCGTAACCCTGCAACCATTGCAGATAATGTTGGTGATAATGTTGGTGACGTTGCTGGTATGGGCGCCGATTTATTCGGGTCTTATGTGGCAACGGTTTTGGCAGCGATGGTATTAGGGAATTATGTGATTAAGGATATGGGCGGCGCTCTTAATGATGCCTTCGGCGGGATTGGTCCAATCTTATTGCCTATGGCGATTGCTGGTGTCGGAATTATCATTTCGATTATTGGAACTTTGTTGGTCAAGATCAATAGTAATGATGCTAAGGAAGCTCAGGTTATGGGTGCTTTGAACCGTGGAAACTGGGTTGCCATCGCATTGGTTGCAGTATCTTGTTATGGTTTAGTAACTTGGATGTTGCCAGAAACCATGAAAATGAATTTCTTCGGCGAAGGACTTCAAGAAATTTCTTCTATGCGTGTATTTTATGCCACTTTGGTGGGATTGGTTGTAGGTGCTGTGATTTCATCGATTACCGAATTCTATACCGGTTTGGGTAAAAAACCAATCTTAAAAATTGTACAACAATCAAGTACTGGTGCGGGAACCAATATAATCGCGGGATTAGCTACAGGGATGATTTCTACATTTCCATCGGTATTGTTATTTGCTGCTGCAATTTGGACGTCTTATGCTTTTGCAGGATTCTATGGTGTAGCACTGGCTGCTTCAGCAATGATGGCCACTACAGCAATGCAGTTGGCTATTGATGCCTTCGGACCTATTTCTGATAACGCAGGTGGTATTGCTGAAATGAGTGAACAAGATCCTATTGTAAGAGAGCGTACGGATATCTTGGATGCCGTTGGTAACACAACAGCAGCAACAGGTAAAGGATTTGCGATAGCTTCGGCAGCGTTGACCTCTTTGGCTTTATTTGCGGCTTATGTAACGTTTACAGGCATTGACGGAATTAATATATTTAAAGCGCCTGTTTTAGCCATGTTATTTGTTGGAGGCATGGTGCCCGTCGTATTTTCTGCTTTAGCGATGAACGCGGTAGGTAAAGCAGCCATGCAAATGGTGGAAGAAGTACGTCGTCAGTTCCGTGAGATTCCAGGTATCATGGAAGGCACTGCAAAACCAGAATATGATAAATGTGTGGCAATTTCGACCGAAGCGTCTTTAAAAGAAATGGTGCTTCCCGGACTATTGACTATTGGTTTCCCATTGATTATTGCTTTCGTGCCGATGATTTATGGAATGAATAATTTGGCTATTGCTGAAATGTTGGGTGGTTATATGGCTGGAGTTACCGTAAGTGGTGTGCTTTGGGCTATTTTTCAGAACAACGCTGGTGGTGCTTGGGACAACGCTAAAAAATCTTTTGAGGCTGGTGTGTTGATCAATGGCGAAATGACCTTTAAAGGCTCTGAAGCGCATAAAGCAGCAGTAACTGGTGATACTGTTGGAGATCCATTTAAAGATACTTCAGGTCCATCCATGAACATTTTGATTAAATTGACCTGTTTGATCGGTTTGGTGATTGCGCCTATTTTAGGTGGCCACGCTGTTGGAACTGCAGTTAAAAATACCGAAGTGATTGAAGTTACTGATACTGTCAACAATTCATTGAATATTGAAATGATTTCAGAAAATCCTGATAATGCGAAGGCTATCGTTACAAGAACGTTTATTGAAGGTGATAAATTGATGAAAGAAAAAACGGTTCTGGAAGGAACTTTAGAAGAAGTGAAAATTGGCATTGCTGAATTGAAAGCAAAATACAAGAAATAATTCTTTCTCAAATAAATGCTATAAAAGGCCACGTCTCTATGATGTGGCCTTTTCTTTTTAAGATGATTAGGTAGGGTAAGCAATAGAACACAGATGACACAGATTTAACAGATTGTCACTGATTTCTTTCTGTACGTATATGTGTTTAGATTGAGTTTCAATCAAATAAGAATCAAAGAAAATCATAATATATTAGCGTCATCAATGTCCCAATTATAGGAAAATAGAACGCAGATGACACAGATTTAAGCAGATTTACACAGATTTTTTTTTGGAAAGCGTTTCAACACATAAGCATTTCAAAACCTGTCAGGTCTGAGTATATAGATTTCAGTGAATATCATAAGAAATCAGCGTCATCAGTGTTCTATCGTTCGTTCTTAAACCTTCGCTTTCAATCGCTTAAAATACTCGTAAATCTCATATTGCGAACGGATTTCTGGTTTTTTGCCCACTTTAACGTAGTCGTTTTTCTGTTCGGCATCGATGATTCTGGCTTTGACATTATCAGCCAATTGAATGTCAATCACATCTCTGATAATCTTGAAATTGTCAGGATCCATAATTGGCGTTACTACCTCAATACGATGCGTTAAATTGCGCGTCATCCAATCGGCAGAACCGATATACATTTTTTCTTCGCCGCCATTGCCGAAAATATACACACGCCCATGTTCCAAAAAGCGATCTAAAATACTGATCACTTTGATGTTTTTACTTTGTCCTTTAATTCCAGGCACTAAACTGCACATCCCGCGCACCAACAATCGGATTTTGACGCCTTTATTGCTCGCTTCATAAAGTAACTTGATCATCTTTTTGTCTTCAAGGCTGTTCATCTTCAAAATGAGATAAGCCTCTTTGCCTGCTTGTGCCAAATGGATTTCTTTCTCCAATAAACTCACAAATTTGTTGCGCATGGAAAATGGAGAAATCAGAAGTTTTTTAGCTTTAGGTACAATAGAAGTGCCTTCAAGCACCAAGAATAATTTATTGAGATCTTCGGCGATTTTCTTGTTGTTGGTCATCAAGCCGAAATCCGTGTAAAGCGTGGCAGTGTTTTCATTGAAATTCCCCGTCCCAATGTAGCAATACGGCTTAATGTCCTCTCCAAATTGACGTTCGATATAGATGATTTTTGAATGCACTTTAATTCCAGGATAACTGTAAATAACCTGAGCACCACTATCTTTAAAGATTTCGCCCCATTTTAAATTGTTCTGCTCATCAAAACGGGCTTTGACTTCAATAAATACAATGACATTCTTTCCGTTTTTGGCGGCTTTGCTAATGGCGTTATTTAAACGCGATTCTTCTGCCACGCGGTAAAGTGTCATTTTTATGGTCGTTACGTTTGGATCATTGGCGGCCTCTTCCAGTAATTCAATAACCGGCTCAAACGACTGATAGGGATAATGTATCAACTGATCTTTGTTGTTAATCGCTTCAAACATGGACGCATACTTTAGAGTTACCGGATGGTCAATAGGTGGTAATTCTTCAAAATATAAATACTTGCTTGTGGGATTTGGAAAACCGAAAAAGTCCTTGAAATTATGATACGTGCCTCCTAAAACAATATCGACTTTGGTAACATCTAGTGCCTTTTTCAAGATATTCTGAAAACTTTCGGGCATCCGCTGGTCAATTAAAACACGCGTAGGCTGACACGTTTCACGCTTAGGAAGTGATTCCTTGATTTTTTCCATCAGGTTGCCAGAAGACTCATCTTCTATATATAATTCGGCATCTCTGGAAATTTTTATCGCATAATAGGATAAATCCAATTCGGGTTGCAACTTGTAGAGATTATACTTGATGATGTCATCGATAAAGGTGATGTAGTGAGTGTCGTTCTCACATGGGAATACATAAAATCGAGGTTCATCTTTTGGAATTTGAACCACTTGAAATTTATCTTTGGAGATCAATGCAGTAATATAGGAACTTTCATTCTCAACAAAAACGGAGTCTTTAGTCGAAAAAACAGAGTTTTCAAAATCAATTTTAGATTTTAAAGTGGATTCGAAATAAGCTTCAGCCACTTTTTTCTGGGTTTCTGAAAAGTCTCTATAGGTAATAAGATGGATGCTTTCCTGTTTTAAATCGGGAATGATTTCGTTCTGAAAAAGCTGTCCAAATTCATCTTGAAGTAAATCGACTTGTACTTTGATTTCGGCAAGAACCTGATTGGGTTTGGTAACTAATTTTTTACGGATAGATTTGTCTAAATCCTTAACCTGTCGAATATCTGAAACCCGGACTCTAAAAAACTCATCCAAATTAGATGAGAAAATCGCCATAAACTTGATGCGTTCGTAAAGGGGATTGCGTTTATCGGCAACTTCCTGCAAAACGCGATGGTTAAAGCGTAACCATGAGAGGTCACGGTGGTAATATTTAGAGTTATAAAGTGGTGTCATAAATTATATCAATAGTCTATCTGCCTTTCGAATCTAAAATTTATTTAATGAATTTTAGATTCGAAAAGTACACTTTTAAACGCAAAAAAATGTTAGAAAAAGGATAAGGTGCTAAAACAATCCATGAATTTCAGCATCAATCGTCGTGATGATGCTTCC
>NZ_JBDSLS010000032.1:0-5336 GCF_039916245.1 Gelidibacter sp. | reverse complement strand
ATCGAACAAATCCCAGCACCAACATTACATCTGGAAGAAGCCAATCGATTAGCAGAATTGCCGATGAATTGCATCCAAACCGAATATCCTAACAAACTTGGCCAAACCATTGGTAGTAGTGCAGATCTAAAAGAACCAAAAACCCTTCATCCTGCATTTTATGGCTGTTTTGACTGGCATTCGTCTGTTCATGGGCATTGGAGTTTGGTCAGTTTGTTGAAACAGTTTCCAGTGTTGGATAAGAAAAATGAGATAACACAGATGCTCTTGCAAAACCTATCTAAAGAAAACATCATGGACGAAGTCAGTTATTTTTATGACAAACACAATACGAGCTATGAGCGCACTTACGGTTGGGCGTGGTTATTGAAACTTGCTGAGGAATTACATACGTGGGATACGCCATTGGCAAGGGAACTTGAAGCCAACTTGCAACCTTTAACTGATTTGATTGTTACCAAATACCTCGAGTTTTTGCCAAAGCTCAATTATCCAATACGTGTGGGCGAACATTCAAATACGGCCTTCGGGTTGTCATTTGCTTATGATTACGCCAAAATTGTAGGAAATGAAACGTTAGGATCTTTAATCACACAACGTTCGAAAGACTTTTATTTGAATGATGCGAATTGCCCGTTGACATGGGAACCCAGCGGCTTTGATTTTTTGTCGCCTTGTTTTGAAGAAGCGGCTTTGATGAAGCGTGTCCTTCCTAAAGAAGAATTTAAAACGTGGTTGTCAGATTTTCTCCCACAGTTAAGAGACAAGAACTTCACTTTGGAACCAGGGAAAGTAAGTGATAGAAGCGATGGGAAATTAGTGCATCTCGATGGGGTCAATTTTTCACGGGCATGGAGTTTATATGAGATTTCTAAAGGTTTACCAGAATATGCACATCTCAAAAATATTGCCAATGCACATATTAATTATTCCTTACCAAGTATTGTGGGTGATAGTTATGAAGGCGGTCATTGGTTGGGAAGTTTTGCTATTTATGCGCTAAATACCGTGGCGCGTGATTAAAATATAGAGGAGACTATCTGTTTGGACTAGAACGCAGATGACGCTGATTTTGGTGGATTTTCACTGATTTTTTTAAAGGTTTTACTCAAACTGATCGTTGGAATTTGGTGCTTTTTCTTTTTGATTTTTTTCAATCGCAAACCAGCCCGTCCGTTCAGGCGAGTGATGCTGATTTGGGAAGTTTTTTACTGATTTTTTTGGGTCTTATTTATATGAATCACTTTTTGGAATTTGGTGCTTTTTATTTTGGAATTTAATTTAGCTGCTTTGCGCCTCCGCGTCTCTGCGAGAAATAAGTAAGTCTTTTTTAAGTAGAATTTAGTATCTCATTTACAGGAAATTCTATTTTTTAGTCATTTATATGTAAATTTTCTATATTTTCATCCTCCAAACCTTAAAAACCAATCAATTATGAAAAATTTTATGATTCTTGTTATAGGAATACTTATTGGCGCATTGGCCATGTATTTTTATTGTTGCCAATCTAATGAAGAAAAAGTGGTAAGCAGCGCTCCGAAAGGTCTGATTACTCCTGACCAAGCCAAATCCTTAGATCTGGCTTATAATCCGAGATACAAATTAATCAGCGATTCTTTAGTTACTCGAAAAGGTGGCGATAACCGTTCGTCTTGGTATGGACTCGATCAAGTAAGAAATTATCTAAACTATGCTGAAAGAGAGGCCGAAAAATTAGGTTACACGATGGATGGTGTGCGCATCTATTTGGGTGCACATCCCGATCAAAACGGAGAAGCAGGATATACCACCATGTTTTTTATTCCAACAGGAAAATCTCATAAAGCAGAGGCCTCGATGTTGAATTTCTCTATGCAGTCAGGTGGCGGGGATATTCCTGGAGCGGGAGGAATGGATTTGGGTAGCAGCGGAAACCCTCCTAGAGCAAATTACCCACAGTGACAGGAAATTATTAACCTTTATATGTTATTTCATGAAAAAATTATTTCAAATTTTGTGATCTCTTTCTGTATGTAATTGGTTATTTAAAGTCGTACTATTGAGGACGTGAAAACAAGGTTTTAGAAAATCAGCTAATAGCTGAAAGGTCTAATTTTTTAAGTGCGCGCAGTAGAATTAAATCAAAAAAGGGAATCCCTCCAGAGTCAAATCTGGGGACATCCACCAGGTGCCAAATATCCTCAACTCCCAAAAGATGAATGAATTTTTAATAGAAAATTATTTTTTGATTATTTATTCAAGTGAAGCATTGGCAGCAGTTATAGGCTTGTTTAGTCTTAGGAAATATAAATCTACTGTTGCCAAATACTTTATTTTTTTTCTAATTTATTCAGTATTAATTGATTTTTCAGGAAATTACACCGTGTTTATTAAAGAGAATGGATTCTTGTATTTTTTAAAAGGGACCATATTCAATACTAATTATTTGTTCTTAACTTTTTTTTGGATAATCGTTGGAACCATTTTTTATCTTTTATATTTCAGAAAAATTATTAAGACACCACGATTGAAAATAATTTTGAAGTTTGCTGTACTTTTATATGTGCCATTCTGTTTGATTGGTTTGATCGTCTTTCATAAGTCCTTTTTTGAAGGCTTTGTTCCTTTTATTCAATTTCTTTCAGTATTTGCAGTTTTTTTAACAGTCAGTCTTTATTTTTATGAAATATTGAACAGTGAAATTATTTTGACATTTTACAAGTCACTCCATTTCTATATTGCCTCCACAGTCTTGATTTGGTGGCTAATCATAACACCCATGATTTTTCATGAAATTTATTTTTCAACGGCCGATTGGAATTTTGTCTTCTTAAAATGGCAAATTTTTCTCTTTGCGAATGTTTTCATGTATTTATCTTTTAGCTTTGCTTTACTATGGTGCAAACCGGAGAACGACTGATTAGTACTGATGCCCAACGGTATTTGTTATTGTATATGATTGCCGTTTTGGTAATTGTAACGGCACTTATTATTGTTTTTTTTATCGTTTTCCAAAAGCGAAAGAACAAGCTTTTGTTAGATAAATTAAAACAGCAAAAGGAATTTGAGGACACTGTAGCTAAGACAAGTGAAGAAATTCAAGAGCAAACCCTTAAATATATTGGTCAAGAATTACATGATAATATTGGTCAGTTATTATCTTTAGCGAGCATGCAGTTGGGCATGTTAAGTGTGAAAATATCTGAAGATATTAAAGATTCTTACGTAGAAACGCAAAAAATAATTAAGGACAGTTTAGCTGAGGTCCGGACCTTGTCAAAAGCCTTAAATACGGATGTTATTCAAAATCGAGGATTTTCAGAATCCATCAAGTTTGAAATTGAACGCCTTAATCGTATGAAATTAATTGCTGCGGAATTTTCAGTGGAAGGTAATCCGATCCCATTCGGGAATAAAAAAGATGGCATCATTTTATTCCGGATTTTACAGGAATTCATTTCAAATACGGTAAAACATTCGAACGCAACTGAATTGAAGATTGTTTTACATTACAAACAAGATGAGTTGCTTATTAAAGCCAGTGATGACGGTGTTGGATTTGTAATTGATGATGAAAAAGATAGTTCGGGTTTGTTGAACATGAAAAGTAGGGCAGAACTGACTGAATCTTCATATCGTTTGGTATCGCAACCTGATGAAGGCGTCCAACTGACTATTGCCTATCCAATTGTTGAGCGTTCTTTAAAAGCTAATGATTTACTTTAGAAATATGAGCCAACAAAATTTTGGAGGATTTTCTGAACTCAAAATCTTTTTTATTGGTCTCAAATTAAGTTAAAACCATGTGTTTTAATCCATCTCGCTTTAGCTTCTAGAATTTTTGACACGGATTTCACAGATTTTCACGAACTTATTCGTTCCCTGAGAATGCCGGCTCAAATTTTTCACTATAAATTTCACGAATGCAGCAGGCTTTTAGTTCGTTTTAAAAACCCCCGCCAGAACGTTTGTCGGGCTGGTATGGCATTTTAATCTATAGTGATTTAGTTACAAAAACAAGTCGCTGTTCTTTGTTCTAAAAGCGAAGCGTCGGCTGCTGAGCTTGTCGAAGTATCTTAATTCTTTTTATATCAAAAACACTAACCAAAATATTTTTCAGACTAATATTTTAACAATAATTCACGAAACAAGTCTTGGTTCTTTGTTCTAAAAGCGAAGCGGTCTTTATTCTCTTTTACAAACACGCCTTCCAAAGCGGATCATCTGGCAAAGGCGCTTCAAGATGAATCTGTTCATTTGAAACCGGATGTATAAAGGTTAATCCACGAGCGTGTAAACTAATGCTTGCATCTGGATTACTGCGGTCAAAACCATATTTTAAATCGCCTTTAATTGGGCAGCCAATACTTGATAATTGCGAACGGATTTGATGGTGCCGTCCAGTTTCCAATTCAACTTCGAGTAAATAGTAATTATCCAGTTTTTTTAGAATTTTATAATGCAGAATAGCTTTTTTGCTATCCTTGACTTCCTTGATATATGCCGTCGATTTGTTATTCTTCGGATTCTTTTTTAACCAATGCGTGAGCGTGTCCTCAGTTTTGGGAGGCATTTGTTTGACTAAAGCCCAATAGATTTTTTTAGCTTCTTTATCAGCGAATATTTTGTTGAGTCGGGGAAGCGCCTTACTTGTTTTTGAGAACATCACAATCCCAGTAGTTGGGCGATCTAATCGATGTACAACGCCAAGATAAACGTTCCCTGGTTTGTCGTATTTGTCCTTGATATAGGATTTAACAACCTCGCTCAAAGGTTCATCTCCGGTTTTGTCTCCTTGTACGATATCGCCAGCACGTTTATTGACAATAATAATGTGATTGTCTTCGTAAATGACTTGGAGATTGTTTTTATTGGAAAGTATCTTGGACACAGATTAATTTTTTGACACTAATTTCACTAATCAATAGAACGCAGATAACGCTGATTTTTTATGATTTACACTGATTTGCGTCGAGTACAGATTATCCTATTGGAATTTGATACTTATTTATTGGACTTTTTTTCTACTGCCAACTGAATACTGCCAACTAAACACTACCCTCTACCCACTAATACTGCTCCTCATCATTAGGAAAGTCTTCCGACTTCACATCTTTCACATATTGTGAAATAGAGTTGGTCATATCTTCATAAAGGTTCATGTAGCGACGTAAAAACCGCGGATTGAACTCATGGGTCATTCCTAACATATCATGCAATACAAGCACTTGTCCGTCCACACCATTGCCAGCACCAATACCAATCACAGGAATGGAAACGCTTTCAGCCACATCTTGTGCTAATTTTGCAGGAATCTTTTCCAACACAATAGCAAAACAACCGATTCTTTCGAGCAT
>NZ_JBDSLS010000031.1:0-4062 GCF_039916245.1 Gelidibacter sp. | reverse complement strand
GTAGACCAAGCCGTTGGCAATTTCGGATCTGGTAGTGAACTCTATATCTTTAAAGTTGAAGGCACCGAAAGTTATCGTCCTGGCGATATCAATAACGACCGTTTAATTGACCGAAATGACTTGACTTCATATATCAATTATATGGGATTACGATTGGGCGATGCCGATTTTGAAGGCTATGTCAGTAATGGGGATGTCAATAAAAACAACCTCATTGATGCTTATGATATCTCTGTAGTGGCGACGCGTATTGACGGTGGCGTGAAGAATGCAGAGTCCGTAAAAGTTGCTGGTGGCATTACCATTTCGACTAAAAAGAAAACCTACGCTAAAGATGAAATCATCGAAATCGTAGTTTCTGGTAAAGACTTGAAAGATGTAAACGCCTTGAGTTTTGCATTGCCTTACAAAGAATCAAGTTATAAATTCCTCGGTATTGAGTCTTCAAACACTTTGAAAATGGAAAATGTGACCAATGACAGATTGCATTCCAACAGAGAAAAAGTCTTATATCCAACCTTTGTGAACTTAGGAAACCAAGAAACCATGGAGGGAACGAAAGAATTGTTCATCATTAAATTCCGAGCCAACCAAAATCTGACCTTCAATTTAAAAGCTATTGAAGGGCTATTGGTAGATAAAAATTTGAATACTGTGAAGTTTTAAGGACTGATTTTCTGACTAGATAAAATAACCTTTCAGGTTTTCCTACAACGCTGAAACTTCGGCTGACAAGTAAAATCCTGAATGGTTTAAACGAAATGCAAAAGGACCATGTTATTGATTTAACATGGTCTTTTTTTATATCATGAAATCAACCAACAATCTCTGTAAATCCCACCAAAATAAGAAAAGTCCAAAACTTCCTGATCTTTTCCTGGTGGATATGCCGGATCATTACTGTTGTCTGCCCAAACCGCAATCACGTTGTCTTTACCCCAATTTAAATGTTCGGTGATATCGACAATAACCGGTAAATAACCTCCAAAATGTTCTTTCAGTAATTTGCCGTTCACATAAACTTTAGACTTGCCCATAATCGCTTCAAAATGCAAAAAGAGCTTTTTTCCTTTAAGTCCAGAATCAGGTGTAAAATGTTTACGATACCACACTTCGCCTTGATAATTGGCACCGCCGCTGGCATCTTCTGGCAAATATTCAATCCCGTTAGGGAGATTGACTACGGACCAAGTGCTATCATTAAGGTCTGAGACTTCTGCGTTAGCCATGGCGCCTTTATGGAAACGCCAGGCCACATTCATTGAAAAGACTTCCCTTCCGGTGTTCTCACGTGGAAAAAATCCTGCTTTGGAAAATTCAGGATTATATTGAGCTGTTACTAAAACTGTTCCTAAAAGGAAGAAACAGTAGGCGACAAAAGTTCTTTTAAACATAGTTTTTGTTTTGATATAATAGTAAAGTATTGGTAAACGGATTAAAAAAGTTAGACACGGATTTCACGGATTATCACAGATTAGGATAGTTTATCCATTCGAGACAATTAATGAAATTCGTGTCTAAAAAAATTAATATATCTCTACCGATTAATACACCGATTTTATATAATGTTTCGGATGGAAACGAATCCCATTCGCTTTCCAATAATCATAATGCATCCTATTTAAACGCTCGATAAAACCAGAATATCTTTTCTTTTCAGGAATAGACCACATATTTTCAGCAAACGCAGGCATTCTAGGTAATAAGGTATATTCCAAATATTCCACTGAAGAAATAAATTCCGTCCAAATGGCAAACTGACCACCAATAATATAAGTGGCTTCCTCTTTAGTTAGCTCCGTTGGAATCAAGTTATAATTATATACTTTTTCTAAAGTGTTAATGCCCCATATTTCAGCTAAAGGCTCATTTTTAGGATCATCCTGATATCTGTTGAAGTAGAGCGGATCGTTGGGGATCATGATCACTTGTTGCTGTAATTTTGCCGCTTCAATGCCGCCTTTTTCGCCTCGCCATGACATAACCGTTGCATTTTTTGGAGCGCCACCTTCCAAAATCTCATCCCAGCCGATCAATTTACGATCGTTAGTTTCCAAGAATTTCGCTACCCGTTTTATGAAGTAACTCTGCAATTCATTTTCATCTTTTAAACTTTCATCAGTCATTCTTTTTTGACAAGTAGCACATTTCTTCCAATAGGATTTATCCACCTCATCGCCGCCTACATGAATATATTTCGAAGGAAATAAGTCCATCACTTCGGTAAACACATTCTCTAAAAATTCAAAGGTAGATTCCTGACCTGCGCAATAATTCAGATTAACATTTTCAGGATTGACCACGCCATTCCATAAGGTGGAGTTTGGAGTTTCTTGAATGTGCTTTTCACATGAAAACTCAGGATACGCTGATAAAGCCGCTCCAGAATGTCCTGGCACATCGATCTCTGGAACTATCGTGATATTTCGATCTTTGGCATAAGCGACAATTTCCTTGACTTGCTCTTGAGTATAGAATCCGCCATATTGGTAGGGTTCGCCGTCCAACTTTTTGGTATACGTAGAATCCTTTTTATACATGATACTACCCGGGATTTCAGTACGCCAAGCGCCAATATCTGTAAGCTTTGGATATTTTTTAATTTCCAATCGCCAGCCTTCGTTATCTGCCAAATGCCAATGGAAGACATTCATTTTATAAAAGGCCAGTAAATCCAAGAGTTCTTTAATCGCATTGGAATTAAAAAAATGTCGGCTCACATCCATATTCATACCACGCCAAGCTACATTGGGTTTGTCGCTAATGCTTAGGTTCGGAATTTTAATTGGCGATTGCATTTTATTGGCAATTACATATTGTAAAAGCGACTGTGTGCCATAAAACAATCCTGCATATGAATTGGCTACAATATTGATTTCGGCAGAGGAAATATTTAAAAGATAACCTTCTTCTCCTAAATTTTTACTCGGATGGTTTAAAACTTCAAACACGATATTTTTGACCTTCCCTTTTTGTGATGACAAACGAACACCCGTTTCAGTTTCTATTTTATCCGTCAGATAATGGATCAACTTAGAACCGTCTTGCGGCTCTAAACCAGTGACCACAATTCCTGTTGTAGCATCCAGAACAAAGTGTCCTTTATTAAATTTCAAAGTCTCTGGAGCAGGAATCAATTGCGCATAACTCGTCATGCTTCCAATGACAACAAATAGGAAAAGGAGTGTTTTTTTCATAGTTTAAAAAAGGGGTAAATAATGATTTAAACTTATTTAGAGTCTAAAATCATTAAGCGTGAATGTATTGATAAAAGTGCGTATTGCCGAAAATAACAACAAAAACAAAGGTGCCAAAACTAACTGGCACCTTTATAGTATTATGAAAATATATTTAAACATTTTAAAATCATAGCAGCTTATTACTTTTTATAAAGGTTGATATAATAATTATCAAGTGTTTCGGAATCCTTGTATTTCTTACGTAAATCTTGAAGTTTTTGCTTCATCTCTTTTACGACTTGCGCATAGGCAGGATCGTTGATAACATTATTAACTTCCTTCGGATCTTTCTTGCGGTCATAAAGTTCCCATTCATTCACATCAAAATAAAAATGGATCAATTTAAACTCCTTGGTGGCAATTCCGTAATGTCTTTTCACAGCATGTTCTGCAGGATATTCATAGTAATGGTAATAAATAGCATCTCTATCCCAAAGTTCTTTTTTTCCGGTTAATAAGGGCATCAAACTTTTACCTTGCATATCTTCTGGTGCTTTTATGCCGGCCGCTTCAAGAAATGTTTGTGCAAAATCTAAATTTTGAACCATCTCATCTTCGGTAATCCCTGGTTTAATCTTATTTGGCCATTTGATCAATAACGGCGTTTTAAACGATTCATTATACATAAAACGCTTGTCAAACCAGTTGTGTTCGCCTAAATAAAAGCCTTGGTCAGACGTATAAACGACGATGGTATTATCGGCCAATTTTTCTTCATCCAAATAATCCAAAACGCGACCCACATTCTCATCGACCGAAGCAATCGTTCCCAAGTAATCTTGCATATAGCGCTGATATTTCCAAACTGTTAGCGTAGAATCGT
>NZ_JBDSLS010000030.1:0-26737 GCF_039916245.1 Gelidibacter sp. | reverse complement strand
AAATATTTAAGAAAGCGTAATGCCAAAAAATTAGGTGTGCCACCGTTTGTGATTTTTCAAGATCCTTCCTTGGAAGATATGGCCCTAAAATACCCAATTACTTTAGAAGAATTAGGCAATGTGCATGGTGTAGGGGATGGAAAGGCCAAGAAATATGGAAAGGATTTCATTGCGCTCATTGCCGAATATGTTGAGGAAAATGATATCATTAGACCCGACGATTTGGTGGTTAAAAGCACGGGAATGAACTCCGCTTTAAAGCTTTATATCATTCAAAACATTGATCGGAAATTGCCTTTAGATGATATTGCATCCGCTAAGGGGATGAATATGAAAGATTTTATAAAGGAATTAGAGGCGATTGTCTATTCAGGAACCAAATTGAATATTAATTACTGGATCGATGATATTTTAGATGAAGAGCAGCAAGAAGAAATCCATGATTATTTTATGTACTCAAAAACTGATAAAATCGATGTCGCGATAGATGTCTTTGATGGCGATTATGATGATGAAGAATTACGATTATACCGTATTAAATTTATTAGTGACGTAGCGAATTAAGTGATCAGTCTTCAGTTGGCATTCTTCAGTTGGCATTCTTCAGTTGGCAGACTTCAGTTGGCAGTTTGCAGTCATAAGATCTACTTGCTTAGACTGTCGTTACCATAAGGTGTTATAAATATTTAATACACAGAGATGCGCGGAGATTACACTGAGGTACGCAGAGCTTTTTGATTATTGTTTAGTTGCAACTAATCCCTAATCCATCATTCTTAATGCCTTTTTCCTTTGCGTCATTATACTCTAGAACTCTGCTGACACAGATTTCACGGATTTACACGGATTACTTGGTGTTATTACACAGAGATGCGCGGAGATTACACTGAGGTACGCAGATATTTTTGATTATTGTGGAGCGGCAACTAATCCCAAATCCTTCATTCCTAATACCTTTTCCTTTGCGACTTAGCGGCTCTGCGAGAATTATACTCTAGAACTCTGATGACACAGATTTCACGGATTTACACGGATTGCTAAATGTTATTACACAGAGATGCGCGGAGATTACACTGAGGTACGCAGATATTTTTGATTTTTGTGGAGCTGCAACTAATCCCTAATCCCTCACTCCTAATACCATTTCCTTTGCGTCTTAGCGGCTCTGCGAGAATTATACTCTAGAACTCTGATGACACAGATTTCACGGATTTACACGAATTACTTGGTTTTATTACACAGAGATGCGCGGAGATTACACTGAGGTACGCAGAGATTTTTGATTTTTGTGGAGCTGCAACTAATCCCTAATCCCTCATTCTTAATACCTTTTTCCTTTGCGTCTTAGCGGCTCTGCGAGAACTATACTCTAGCGCGCTCTTGACACGGATTTACACGGAATGCTGAGTGTTATTACACAGAGGTTCGCAGAGATTACACGGAGATACACGGAGATACACGGAGATACACGGAGAATTTTGATTGTTTTGAAGCTGCAACTAATCCCTCATCCCTAATACCTAACACCTTTTTCTTAGCGGCTCTGCGTGCTATTTAATCCTCTTTTAGATTTTCAATTTCCTCTGTCAAGGTTTCATCAGCCAATTCCTCATCTGCCAATTCCTCATCAAAATTGCCCTCGATTATGGAAAAATGTACATGGTTCTTTTTAGCAATCACTTCGATGCTTTCAATGGCTGTTCTTGAAATTTTTGAAATATCTTGATGATCGATTTCGAAATCAATTCTGGTGATATTTCGATTGGGGATATTTGAGGATTCAGACTCTAGTTCCATGGAGTCCGAACTAAGCTCCAATTTAAAGTCGCCACCATTTACAATTAATTTTGCCCCTTGGAAGGTTTTTACTTTAAAAGTGCCGATGATAATCGTTTTGAAATAATGATAGCCTGCCAATTCACTTAAGCCGGCATAAAGGACATTCGTTTCTGAGAGGGCAAAAGGAGCACCATCCACATCATTAATAATTGCTTCTGTAAAAGCATCGTTATTTGGTTTGTCGGCACTCTTGCTTTCGCTAAAAGCAGACTTTAACTTTGTGATAAAAGACTTCATGTATTTAATTTTTGTAAAACTAAACTTATAAAATAGAAATTCCAAAAACTAAAAAATCCAAAGCATAGGTAGAATATGGAATCCTGAAATTGTACAGGGATTGCTTTGTGAAACTTATTGGTACCAAGTTTAGTTAATACTATTTTCTTTAGTGCATAGGTTTAGCTTCTAATAATTTTTGACACGAATTTCACGAATTTTCACAAACTTTATGGTACACTAAAAATGAATACTCAAATTTTTCAATATAAATTTCACGAATGTATCAGACTTTTAAACCTCAAACCTTCTCCCTCAAAGCTTCTCCCTCACACCTCAAACCTCATTCCTAATCGGCAATTAATTATATTTGTATAAAACACCGTCATATCATGATTTTTATAGAAAACGAAGGCAATACCAATCCGAAACTTAACTTGGCTTTGGAGGAATATGCATTGCGGAATTTTAGTGCCGAAAATGATTATTTACTGTTCTACATTAATGAGCCGTCCATCATTATAGGTCGGAATCAAAATACTTTAGAGGAGATCAACCATAACTATGTTGAAGATCACAACATACATATTGTAAGACGCGTGACTGGCGGGGGAGCGGTATATCATGATTTTGGTAATCTTAATTTTAGTTTCATAACCAATCATGATGTGAAGAGTTTGAGTAATTTCAAGAAATTCACGGCTCCTGTCATAAAGGTTTTGAACAATTCGGGTCTTGATGCCGAGTTGAAAGGTAGAAACGATATTGAGGTTAATGACAGGAAGATTTCGGGCACTGCACAGTTTTCAACGGGCAAGCGGATGGTGAGCCACGGCACCTTGCTATTCAATACCGATTTGGGTGAAGTCGTCAATGCGCTCAACGTAAAAATGAGTAAGATTCAATCGAAAGGCCATAAATCCGTACGCAGTCGAGTGGCGAATATCTCTGAGTTTTTAAAGTCGCCTATGGATATTCAGGAATTCCGACAATTATTGCTGGAAGGACTTTATGAGGAAAGCGAACCTTTTGAAAGCTACCATCTCACACCTGAAGAATGGAAGGCAGTCCACCAATTAAAAGAGGAGAAATATGACACTTGGGACTGGAACTATGGCCGTTCGCCAAAATTCAATGTTCAACGTAACAAACGTTTTCCGATTGGGGAAATCGATCTTCGGATTTTTGTTGAAAAAGGACATATCAAGGATTTTAAAATCTTTGGCGATTTCTTCGGAAAGGAGCCGGTGGAACAACTCGAACAGCTTTTAATCGGAGTGCGGTATGAGTTGGAAGATATTGCTGAAATATTACAAGATGTTGATATCAAGGAATACTTTGGAGACCTTCCGAAAGCTGATTTTATCGAATTAATTTATGGGGAGGACTTGTGATGAGTCTTCAGTCGGTAGTCTTCAGTTGGCAGTGTTCAGTCTTCAGTCTTCACTCTCAGTTTTTAACTTATTAATAAACTGATGGTCAGGGTATCTTATGGGAATAATAAATAATAAGAATATAAAATAGAAATTCGAATAAATCACATGAAAAAAGGCCGTAATATAAATTACGGCCTTCTTTTATGTTTTAATGTCGTGATTATTCCACGATAAACTGACCTTTCATTAAGGCATAATGGCCTGGGAAAGTACACATGAATGTGTAAGTTCCTGGCTCAGTTGGAGCGTCAAATTCAATAGTGTCAGATTGGCCACCACCAATCATTTTAGTATGAGCAATGATTTTATTGGCCATATCAGCAGGGATATAGTCGTTATCTTTAGCCATTGCGGCAGCATTACCAATTGTAGCTACATCAGCATCTTTGGCAAGCAAGGCCCAGTTGTGGCCCATTACTGCTTTATCCATTTTACCGACATGTTTCAAGGTAAGTTTTACTTTTTCACCCGCTTTTACGCGAATTTCAGTTTTGTTGAATTTCATTTGATCATTACCCTCGATGACAATAACGTCCTCTTTGGTGTCAGTTGATGCTGCAGGGAATGCTGGTCTCTCAACTTTTGTTTCAGTTTTTTGATCTTTTTTGTTGTCGCCACAGCTAAATGCAAGAGCAACTAAGAATACGAATACAATTTTTTTCATCTTAAAATTAATTTAGATTGATTTTAAACTAATTACAAATTTAAGGGCTATTTGTAGAACAGCAAAATCATTCGTCTGATTTTTTTTACAGATTTTTACCAAATAGTTACAATACTCACACCTTATTCCTCACACCTAAACCCTAATTTGTGAATCATTTTTCGCAATCAATTTGTATCTTTGTAGCTTCAAATAAAAACAAGAAACAATGCAAGACGGTTTATATGCAAAATTCATCACTAATAAAGGTGATGTTTTGGTTAATTTAGAATACAAAAGAACACCGGGAACGGTTGGTAATTTTGTTGCTTTGGCAGAAGGGAATTTAGAGAACTCTTCAAAACCACAAGGCACACCTTATTATGATGGTTTAAAATTTCACCGTGTGATTCCTGATTTCATGATTCAAGGTGGTTGTCCACAAGGCACGGGTACTGGTGATCCAGGTTATAAATTTGACGACGAGTTCCATCAGGATCTACGTCATGATACGCCAGGCATTTTGTCAATGGCCAATTCAGGACCAGGATCAAACGGCAGTCAATTTTTTATTACCCATATCGCGACGCCTTGGCTAGATGACAAACACACTGTTTTTGGTAACGTTGTGGAAGGTCAGGATGTGGTTGATGCTATTGTTCAAGGCGATTTAATCGAAAAGATTGAGATTGTTAGACAAGGAGCAGAAGCTGAAGACTTCAATGCGGTAGAGGCTTTCAGAATTTTTGAGGGTTCAAGAGAAAAACGGATTGCTGCAGAACGCCAAGCAAAAGAAGCAGAACTTGATCAATTGGCAGCAGGATTTGAGCAAACGGAAAGTGGTTTGCGATACAAAATCATTCATAAAGGAGACGGGAAAGCAGCGGTTAAAGGTAAGACCGTTTCTGTACATTATAAAGGTCAGTTGGCCGATGGGACTGTTTTTGACTCCTCATACAAACGTAAAGATCCGTTAGAGTTTCAAGTGGGTGTAGGTCAGGTCATCTCTGGATGGGATGAAGGCATTTGCTTATTAAACGTAGGTGATAAGGCACGTTTGGTTATCCCGAGTGATTTAGGCTATGGTGCACAAGGTGCCGGTGGCGTGATTCCTCCAAATGCCATCTTGGTGTTTGATGTGGAATTGATGGATGTGAAGTAAGCAGAGAACCAATCCCGATGAAATCGGGATTGCGTGAATCGCTTATGCAGAGCCTGTCGAAGCATCTCAGAGAACCAATCCCGATGAAATCGGGATTGCATGAATCGCTTATGCTGAGCTTGTCGAAGCATTTTGATAAGCTTGAAGCACGAAGCACGAAGCTTGAAGTTAGAAGTAAAAAAAAAAGCAATCTTCCAATGCTGTTTTGGATGGGTTGCTTTTTTTTGTTATGTGTTTATCTCACTTTTGATTTATTCAGAATACACGTGTATGTGATGAGGTTTTAGAGCAATTTGATGAGCTTGAAGCTTGAAGCTTGAAGCTTGAAGCTTGAAGCACGAAGCACGGAGCACGGAGCACGAAGCTTGAAGTTAGAAGTAAAAAAAAGCAATCTTCCAATGCTATTTGGGATGGGTTGCTTTTTTTTTGTTATGAGTTTTTCTCACTTTTGATTTATTCAGAATACACCTGTACGTGATGCGGTTTTAGAGCAATTTGATGAGCTTGAAGCTTGAAGCACGAAGCACGAAGCACGGAGCACGGAGCACGAAGTTAGAAGTAAAAAAATGCAACCTTCCAATGCTATTTTGGATGGGTTGCTTTTTTTTGGAAAGCATCGTTCCCAATTCTCGATTTAATCCGAATACACCTGGCCACGATGAGGCTTTAAAGCGTCCCGTAAAGATTTCATCTCATCTTCAGAGACCACTAAGAAAGCAATCGCATGAAATTCATTTAGGGCTTCAAAACCAGTGATGGGATCTTTGTGATTTTTTGCATCCATATATTCTTTTAAATGAATGGCGTGATGTTCTGCTGTTTTTATGCCGTCGGGACCTTTAAAATCCCATATCAGTTTTAGTTTACGCATGGTTAACGGAAATTCCTTTTTCTACAAAGTTCTTGTAATCTTTCATGTAAAGCAACGACTGTTTCTTAAATGTTTTTGGCATTAACCAAAGCATGAGATGCATCTTGAAGTTCAAAGGCATAAACTCATTGATACTGATCCATCTGGTAAAGTTTTCAGGAGTTGCTTCAAAATAATTCTCTTGAAGGTTGCTCATTCCTTCTGTTGAATAAGTGACATGAACTTCGTTCGGTAAGTTTTTATAAGTAATGGTTTCAATAAGAGGAATCTGGCTTTTTCCAATTTTGAACTTCATTTTCATTTTTGAACCGAAGGCTCTTGGCGTTCCGGATATATGTTCAACGCTAATCAATCCACGTTGCCAATGTTTCAAGTTTTCTGTGGCGTCGAACTTTTCAATGCACGTCTCTAGAGGTGCTTTAATCAGTATGTCAAGAGTATATTTCATAGAATAAATAAACTAGTAGGAAATATTTTAAATAAAGATACACGGTTTTCACAATGTAGAGCCGTCTCATAGTTCAACAGATAAAAAATACTGTTGAGAGGTTGTTGGCAAGGATGATGAGGATTTTATGAGGCAAAAGACCAAGGTTTAAATATCCTGAGTCCTAATTATTTTCCATGGATTCATATACTAAACACAGATGTGCTTCGTTTGAAAAAAAGCATCTTGTTTAATGCACTAATTATATTATTTTTGCAACCATGTCAATTTATTTTTAACAAAAAGAGAAGCGGTTCTTTTAAACATATTGGGCACGCCTCATCTTACAATGAAAATATCAAATAGCATAATGAAATTAAAAGTCAGTTTATTACTGCTTTGGCTAACCACCTTTGCAAATGCACAAATATCTTCTAAAGAAGTTTTGTTAAGCATTGATGACGAACCAATCAAAGCCGAAGAATTTATCAGGATTTACAATAAAAATTTAGACTTGGTAAAAGATGAAAGTCAGAAAGATGTTGATGGGTATCTGAAGTTGTTCGTCAACTATCAATTAAAAATAAAAGAAGCCCGTCGCATGGGGTTGGATAAGGATGCTAAATATATCAGGGAATTTTCATCTTATAAAAATCAGTTGGTTAAAAACTTTCTGTCCGATTCAAAAGTGACTGAAGCCTTAATGAAGGAAGCTTATGACAGAATGGGCTATGACATCAAAGCCTCGCATATTTTAATCCGTTTGGACGAAAACGAAACCGATACCTTGAAAGTGTATCAGGAATTGATGAAATTGCGAGATCGCGTGATTAAGGAAGGTTTTGAGCCTGTAAAGAATGATGTACATGATGGCCTGACTATTTTTGCTGAAGATTTAGGTTATTTCTCTGCTTTTAAAATGGTTTATGAATTTGAAAATGCAGCTTACAACACGCCAGTGGGCGATATTTCCAAACCTTTTAGAACTCGTTTTGGTTACCATATCGTAAATGTGGAAGATAAACGTGCTTCACAAGGCGAGGTTACTGTTGCGCACATCATGATAACATCCAGTGAAAACGATAGTATTCCAGATCCTGAGAAACGCATTAATGAAATTTATAAAAGGATTAAACAAGGTGAGAATTTTGAGTCCTTGGCCAAACAATTTTCTGACGATCAAAGTTCTGCCAGTAATGGTGGAAAATTGGCTCCTTTCACAAGTGGACAATTAAGTGCTCCTGAGTTTGAAAAAGCGGCTTTTGGGTTGAATGCCGTTGGAGACTATTCCAAACCATTTAAAACCAATTATGGGTGGCACATTGTAAAGCTTTTGGATAAAACAGAGCCGCTTCCCTATGATGATGTTAAGTTTGACATCGAAAATAAAATTCAGCGGGATTCGCGTTCGAGTTTAATCAATACCTCATTGGCAAATGACTTAAGAGCGAAATATCAAATCGTCGTCAATCCTAATGCGAAGGGGTATTTTGAGTCTATTTTAAATGCTAACTTTTTCAATCGCGCATGGGTGTTGCCTAAAAACTTCACAAAAGATCAAATCTTATTGACCATTAAAAAGGACACGATAAAATATAATGATTTTGGACAACGTTTACTGAGTATTCAAAACGTGTATGTCGGTCAGAAAATGCCTTTTAAAACAGTCATTGAAAAGGAATATAAAAACTTCGAAGAAGCTGCTATTTTAAAATATCATGAAGATAATTTGGAGTTTGAAAATGTGGATTATGCTCAAATATTAGGAGAGTATAGAGATGGTCTATTGTTGTTTGACCTCATGGAAAAAGAAGTTTGGAATGCGGCCGCATCAGATAGTATCGGGCTGCAGAAATATTACAGGGCACATAAAGACGACTATTATTGGGATGATCGTGTAGATGTCGATATGGCAACTTCGGCTAAGGATGCTGATATTAAGGCTGTTGCTAGGCTTTGGAGAAGAGGAAAAACATCTGAAGAAATCAGCAAAGAACTCAATACCGATAAGGAGCAAAAAGTTATGTTTACCAAAGGAATTAAACCTTCAAACGATCCAAGTTTCCCTAGTGAAGGGTTGGTTAGAACAGGACTTTCAAAAACATACCATTACAATGATGCTTATCATATTGTAAAGGTCAATGCCTTGTTGCCGAAAACAAATAAGACCTTTGATGAGGCAAAAGGTAAAATTATCAGTGATTATCAAAACACTTTAGAAGCCGATTGGTTGAAAACTCTCCATGAGCGCTATGAAGTTAAGGTAAATGCTGATGTGTTACAAAAAGTAAAATCTCAAATTGAAGAACAAAACAAAGTTGATTAAAAAAGCGGTTTATATTCTCGTCGGATGTTGTTTTCTGATCTCTTGTGATTTTTTCAAGCGAACTGATGATCGCATACCTATTGCCCGAGTTGGAGAATCTTATCTTTATATGGACGATGTTAAAGATTTGGTAGCAGAAGGAACTTCTGTAGAAGACAGTACACTTTTAGTCAATGGTTTTATAACCCGATGGGCCACGCAGCTGTTGTTGGTGGACGGCGCAAAAAGAAACCTGCCCGAGAACATCCAAAATGATTTCAATAAACTGATCAATCAATATCGCAATGATTTGTTTACGAAAGCCTATGTGGAAGCCTTGGTAAAAAGGAATATTGATACCGCAATTTCTTTATCTGAAGCAAAAAATGTTTATGAGAGCAATAAGGAATCCTTTAAGCTTAATGAGGAATTGATTAAGCTGAGATATCTTAATGTTGCTCAAAATGCATTGAATAGGGATGATGTTGAAAAACGTTTCAAAAGATTTGACAAAAAAGATAAAAGATTTCTCGATTCCATAGCCGTTCAGTTCAAATCCTATTCCTTAAACGATTCTCTTTGGGTCAGGGCCTCTCAGGTCGTAGAGAAGATTCCGGTGTTGAATGCCGATAACAAAAAAGAACTGTTAAAAAAATCTAATTTTATACAACTCAAAGATTCATTAGGCCTATATTTGATCCAAATTAATGAGGTCCTGCAACATAATGATTATGCACCGTTGGAATATGTAAGACCTACGGTCAATCAAATCGTAATCAATCGAAGAAAATTAGAACTCATCAAGCAATTTGAAAAAGATATCACAAGAGATGCCATCAAAAACAATCAATTTGAAATTTACAACTAACCTTAAGCTTGCCTTAACCTTTGTTGTCCTATTATCCTATACGTTTACTTCTGCTCAAGAAATTATTGACGATGCCGTTGTGAAAAAGCAAGTCATAAAGGACACGTCTACTCACAAACGCGTTAAAATAGACGGAGTCGTTGCCGTTGTTGGCGATTATATTGTTTTGGATTCGGATCTCGACAAACAATTTGCTCAGTTGGAAGCCTCTGGTGTTTCTAAGTCAGATATGCCAACCCGTTGCCAATTGTTTGGGAAATTATTGGAAGATAAATTGTATGCCCATCATGCCGTACAAGATAGTATTGTGGTCAATGATTTGGAAATCCGCTCTCAAGTAGAGCAACAATTCAATTATATTTTGGAGCAAATGGATGGCAGCTTGCCGAGAATGCTTAAGTTTTATAACAAAGATTCCGAACAAAGTTTACGTGATGAGATGTTTGCAATTAACAAGGATCAGCAACTTGCAGGTAAAATGAAAGAGAAAATCGTTAAAGATATTGAGGTCACTCCTGAAGAAGTGAGACAGTATTTTAATGATATTCCTAAAGACGAACGTCCATTTTTTGGTACGGAGTTAAAGGTGGCGCAAATTGTTGTGATTCCTAAAATTTCTGATGTTGAAAAACAGAAAGTAATCGATAGACTAAAAGAGTTTAAGGCTGATATTCAGGAACGTGGAGCAAGTTTTACTTCAAAAGTAGTTTTATATACCGATGATGTTTTGTCTCGTAAAACAGGAGGATTATATACCTTAAATAGAAAGCGTCCACAAATGGTAAAGGAATTTAATGATGTGGCTTTCTCTTTGCAGGAAGGTGAGATATCTGATCCTTTCGAAACTGATTTTGGATATCATATTATTTATTTAGAAAAAATAAGAGGTCAAGAGTATGACGTGCGCCATATCTTATTGCGTCCAGAAGTAACTCAGGCAGCCATCAAGGAAGCTAAGGAAAAAATTGATTTGATCCGTAAGCGTATTGTGGAAGGCGAAATTACTTTTAGCCAAGCGGCAAGAGAGTTTAGCGATGAAGATGAAACCAAAAATGACGGCGGACAATTGATCAACCCAAGAACTCAAGATTATAGTTTTGAGTTGACTAAAATGGATCCAGAGCTTTATACGCAAATTCAGAGTTTAAAGGACGATGAGGTCAGTTTAGTGCTTCAAGATGAAGACCGTGTCAATCCAATTAAATTCAAAATTCTTACGGTTACAGGTAGAGTTAATGAACACGAAGCTGATTTTGCCAAAGATTACTTGAAGATTAAAAATTTAACAGAACAGGACGAGCAATTTAAGGCCATTGAAAAATGGGTGAATGAGAAAATCATGGATACTTATATCAATATTAATGGCGAGTACAGAGATTGTGAGTTCAATAGTAATTGGTTAAAAAAGTAATACTATGTCTGACGTTGCTGCCATACAGCAGTTTGTTAAAAAATATAACGCCTTAAGAAGCGAGGTTGCCAAAGTAATTGTAGGTCAGGATGAGGTGGTCAATCAAATCCTGATTTCTATTTTTTCTGGCGGACATGCGCTATTGATTGGCGTTCCGGGATTGGCAAAAACATTAATGGTCAATACCATTGCCCAAGCCTTGGGTCTTGATTTTAAACGCATTCAATTTACGCCAGATTTAATGCCGAGTGATATTCTTGGAAGCGAAATTCTCGACGAAAACAGACATTTTAAGTTTATCAAAGGACCTGTTTTTGCCAATATCATTTTGGCAGATGAGATTAACAGAACGCCTCCAAAAACGCAAGCAGCCTTATTGGAAGCCATGCAGGAACGTTCGGTAACCGTCGCAGGACACAATTACCAATTAAGTTTACCTTATTTTGTTTTGGCCACACAAAACCCGATTGAGCAGGAAGGAACTTATCCTTTACCAGAAGCGCAGTTGGACCGTTTTATGTTTGCCATCACTTTAGAATATCCCTCTTTTGCCGAAGAAGTACAAGTAGTTAAATCAACGACTACCGATCGTGCCACAACGGTCAATCCCTTATTTACAGCTCAAGAAATTACCGATTTCCAAAATTTGATTCGTCGTATCCCAGTAGCCGATAATGTTATTGAATATGCCGTAACCATGGTTGGTAAAACGCGTCCAAAAGAAGCCTCTGCTTCCGCTTTGGTCAAAGAATTTGTCGATTGGGGAGCCGGTCCAAGAGCTTCACAAAACTTGATTTTAGCTGCCAAAACGCATGCGGCCATCAATGGTAAATTTTCTCCAGATATTGAAAATGTACAAGCGGTTGCCAGTGGTATTCTGCGCCATAGAATCATTAAGAACTATAAGGCAGAAGCGGAAGGCGTTACCGACGAACAGATTATTAAAAGTTTGTTTTAGGTTATCTAATGGCTTTTAACTTTCCTTTGATTTAAATCCAACGTTTTCATTTTTAAGAACGCGTTGTAATTCTTTTTTATCACTTCAATTTATTTAAATTTTATTTCGGAGAGGTTCTTTAATTGATTGCGAATTGTCTATTTCCTTAGTTAAAAAAATTGACTTAAGTAAGTTGTGTCTAATTCTTACAATTGCACCTTCAAACCTGCTGTGTTTTTCTTTTGAAAAGCCGATTTTGAGATGTCTCTATCGATATTTCTTATTGGTAAAAGACTTTTCTAGGTTACTTTTCTTGATCAAAATTACCAATTTGTTGTTATGCACTTTAAAATATTACGAATAGTTTAGTTTTACATAGTACAAATGGATATTTGTCAATTTATACGCAGCGGATTCTAGATGCCATTACATATTTTTAAAAGTCTTTGAAATTTTGTAATTTTGCATACCCGAAACTTCGCGGAAATAACTAAATAAACAACAACCTTAAAATATAATCTATGGCATTTGATATTGATATGATTAAGAAAGTTTACGAAACTATGCCTGAACGTGTGGACAAAGCGCGTGCAATAGTTGGTAAACCTTTAACTTTATCTGAAAAGATTTTATACGCTCACCTTTGGGATGGCAATCCAACAACCGCTTTTAGAAGAGGAGAGGACTATGTAGATTTTGCTCCAGACAGGATTGCGTTACAAGATGCTACAGCTCAAATGGCATTGTTGCAGTTTATGCAAGCCGGTAAACCTAAAGTTGCCGTGCCTACTACCGTACATTGTGATCACTTGATCCAAGCAAAACAAGGGGCTGCACCCGATTTATTACGCGCCAACCAAACCAGTAGTGAGGTATTCGATTTTTTAGCGTCAGTATCTAATAAATATGGTATTGGTTTTTGGAAACCAGGTGCTGGTATTATTCACCAAGTGGTTTTAGAAAATTATGCCTTTCCAGGAGGAATGATGATTGGTACGGATTCACATACTGTTAATGCAGGTGGATTAGGGATGGTGGCTATTGGCGTTGGTGGTGCCGATGCTGTTGACGTGATGGCAGGAATGGCTTGGGAGTTGAAGTTTCCTAAGTTGATCGGTGTGAAATTAACTGGAAAATTGAATGGCTGGACGGCTTCAAAAGACGTGATTTTAAAAGTGGCTGGTATCTTAACCGTTAAAGGTGGTACAGGTGCGATTGTTGAATATTTCGGACCTGGTGCAAAAAACCTTTCTTGTACAGGAAAAGGGACCATTTGTAATATGGGTGCTGAAATTGGTGCAACCACATCAACATTTGGTTATGATGATTCAATGGAGCGCTTTTTAAGAGCTACCGATCGTTCGGAAATTGCTGATGAAGCTAATAAAATTCGTGAGTACTTGACAGGTGATGCTGAAGTTTACGAAAATCCTGAGCAGTATTTTGATCAAGTTATTGAAATTGATTTAGATACGTTACGTCCACATTTAAACGGACCGTTTACGCCAGATTTAGCAACGCCAGTTGGACAACTTGGTAAGCTTGCCAGAGAAAATGGTTGGCCAATTAAAGTAGAGTGGGGCTTGATTGGATCTTGTACGAATTCTTCTTATGAAGATTTAACGCGAGCCGCTTCGATTGCGAAACAGGCCGTAGATAAAAATATAAAATCGAAAGCAGACTTCGGTATTAATCCAGGTTCTGAGCAAATTCGATTTACTGCCGAACGTGATGGCGTATTGAAAATTTTCGAAGATTTGAATGCTACCATTTTCACGAACGCCTGTGGACCATGTATTGGACAATGGGACAGAAGTGATATGAAGGGCGATGAGAAAAATACGATTGTACACTCATTTAACCGTAACTTCTCAAAACGTGCCGATGGTAACCCAAATACTCATGCGTTTGTAGGATCGCCAGAAATGGTCGCTGCCATCGCAATTTCAGGACGTTTGGATTTTGATCCGATGACTGATACTTTGATCAACGAAGATGGGGAAGAAGTGAAATTGGAAGCACCACAAGGTCTTGAATTGCCGCCATTAGGTTTTGATGTGATTGATTCAGGCTATGTTGAACCAGTTAAGGACGGAAGTAAGGTTGACGTTTCTGTGAACCCAACTTCTGAGCGCTTACAATTATTAGAACCATTTCAACCGATTGGTAATAAAATCACAGGCGCTAAATTATTAATTAAAGCCTTTGAGAAATGTACGACGGACCATATTTCAATGGCGGGACCATGGTTACGTTACAGAGGACATTTAGATAATATCTCAAACAACATGCTTATTGGAGCAGTAAATGCTTTTGGTAAGAAAACAAACTTTGTTAAAAATCAATTGACAGGAGAGTTTGGTGGTGTTCCTGATGTAGCTCGTGACTACAAGGCAAAAGGTATCTTTTCTATCGTTGTGGGTGACCATAACTATGGTGAAGGATCATCTCGTGAGCACGCTGCAATGGAGCCAAGACATTTAGGTGTTGCCGCAGTAATTGTAAAATCTTTTGCACGTATCCATGAAACAAACCTTAAAAAACAAGGAATGCTTGGATTGACGTTTGCTAATGAAAGCGATTACGACTTAATTCAGGAAGATGATACGATCAATTTCTTGGATTTGGATCAATTTGCACCTGGCAAGCCGCTTCATATTGAGTTTGTACATGCCGATGGAAGCAAAGATGTGATCAAAACGAATCATACTTATAACCAACAACAAATTGACTGGTATAATGAAGGTTCTGCTTTAAACTTGATTAAAAAACAAAACGCGTCCTAAGATTAGAACGTCTATATTTTAATAAAAACTCCTGATATCTATTGGGAGTTTTTTTTTAGTGAGACCCGCAATTCAATCTCCACTATCGGCGGAGTTTGAAATGCGATGGTCGAACTAACCCCGCTTTTTCAGCGGGGTCTTTAATTCAACACCTCGACTTGCCTAGGCTTAGTCCGAGTGTTTTAATTATAAACCTATGAAAATCTCAAAAAGCCAGCGTAATAATATCATTTTTTTGGTGTTTATTTTATTGTTGATCATTCCGCAAACGCGCCAACCTATTCAAGTTTTACTGCAGAAAGGTTTGGCCATGATCAGTCCATCGGTCATTAATGAAGAAAAGCGAATTACTTTAACTGATTATGACTGGCAACTGGTAGATGAAAATGGAAGATCTTACAACTTTAATGAGGCCAAAGGAAAAGTCGTGTTGATTAATTTCTGGGCGACGTGGTGTCCACCTTGTATCGCTGAAATGCCGAGTATGGAAAAACTATATAAGGATTATAAAGACGAGGTCGTTTTCCTTTTTGTCTCCAATGAAAGCCAGGAGGTCATTTCACAGTTTAAACAAAAGAATGACTATGATTTTTTGGTCTATTCTGCAATAACGGCCAATCCAAAACTTTTGGAAGCCTCTTCCATTCCTAGGACTTTCGTTTTAGATAGAAAAGGTCATATCGTGATTGACAAAACAGGTGCCGCCGATTGGAATAGCGATAAAGTAAGGAAACTACTGGATGATTTGCTAAAACTTAAATAGCACTTTAAAAAAGGCCTTGATGAATGCCATGGAAAAGAGCGATTTCATGATGCTTACATCTTCTGAAAAATTGGTTTCTTCATCCAAAAATCGGAACATCGTCCGGATGGAATTTTTGGAATAGAAACTTTCAAAAATCCAAACCCCTTTTTCATTTTCGTCATACAGTACTTTCAGAAAAATCTTATCGTAAAACTTGAATTTCTTTTGAAATAGATCTTCAGACGGACTTTTCCCTGCTTTGATATTGGCAATCAATTTGGACACATTCTTTTCCGTATGTTTAAAGGAATAGCCTGTAGAACCTTTTATCCAACCTGCACCTGTGCCGATTTTCGTCACATTTTTACTGTGGAAATTCCAAAAAGGGAAATCAGTCATCGGAATATTGCCAATTTCAGTTTCCATAATTTTATAATTCTCTATTTTGAGTTGCTTTTTGATATAGTTTTCAATGGCATCGTCATAAACCTTTGTTTCCACTGTAAACGGGGTGAAAAACGTATATTCAATGAGCGCTTTGTTTTCAGAGAACGGCAACACATAAATAAAGCTTGTAGAATTCTTGTATTGAAAACGATAATCCATCATCGTAAAGGAGTCCAGCTGAAAACAAGGCGTTTCAGTTTCAATGGTCCAGCCTTTAAAATGCTGATGGATAAGCGTGTAATGTGACTGCTGCGTATAAAACTCTTTAGGCACTCTGCTGTCGAATATGTGTTTTGCCGTGTAGTTATGATGCGCGCCAATAACTTTCAAACCATCTATTTCGTCAATCGATTGAACAGAATCTAAAATGAATTTGAAATTATCCTTTGAGGAAAGCTGATTTTTTGCCCAAGTATAAAAATCAATCGACCTAATGGTTTTATAAAGGTATGCTTCAAGCGGAAGCTTTAAAGAAACTGCGGGAGATTCAAATTTTGCCGTATGCCAGACCTTTTCTACGATGGCGTCAAATTTCCCGTCGCCTCGTTCCCAAAAACTCCAGGTTTTGTCGTTTTCCGTTTTATCCGACGGATCAATAAGACCTATGGTGTAATCCTTAAAAAAGGGATCTTTTGATAATTCAAGAGCCAACTGTAAACCGGCAAGACCATTTCCAATAATAAGATAATCAAAATGGGTTACATATTGCATAATGACTGTCGACCTAAGCGATTATTTTTTGAAGTATTTAAAAGGAACGACGAGCATGCCAAAGCATTCGCCATCTTCTTTGCCTATATGCTTGTGGTGCATTTTATGGGCACGTCGAACTCCTTTGGCGTACCAATTGTTGGCGTTTCTAAAGATCTTAAAGCGTTGGTGGATAAATATGTCATGAACCGTAAAGTAAGCAATGCCATAGGCTAAAATACCGAGGGCAATGGGAAGGCAATACCAGACATTTTCATAACTCCACAAGTAAAAACAAGTCATGCTTACAATGGCATAAAAGATAAAAAAGGCATCATTGCGTTCAAACCAACTTTTATGGTCTTTATGATGATGGTCGGCGTGCAGTTTCCATAAAAAACCGTGCATCACATATTTGTGAGTGAACCATGCCATAAATTCCATGATGGAAAATATGCCTAAGAAAATAAGTATACCAAGAAAAATTTGCATGTTCAAAATTACAATAAATTGAGTTGATACTTCACGTAGCTTCGTGTTAAAAGTTCTATTTTCTTATAGTTAGGAACTCTTATTCGAGTGGATTTGATGTCTGGGGCAGGCGTATTTTTTAATTTTTTAAGCAGTTGGTAGTAATAGCGATAGGCCATAAAAACACCGAATTTCGCTTCAATTGGCAATTCTTTTATGCCCTTAAGTCCCTGTGCGAAATCATTTTCAATATCATCAATTATGCTTTGTTTAGAGATTTCATCCAATTGGTTTAAATTGGTGTTGGGAAAATAAGTTCGGCTTAAATCCTCGTAATCTGCTTTTAAATCCCTTAAAAAGTTCACTTTTTGAAATGCAGAACCTAAGCTCATGGCACTTTTTTTCAGGCTTTCGTATTTTTCAGAATCCCCTTTAACAAAGACTTTCAGGCACATCAATCCTACAACATCTGCTGATCCATAAATGTACATTTTATAATCCGTTTCCGTCAGATAGTCACTTTTATGCAAATCTAAGCGCATGCTTTTCATAAATGCGTCCACCAGATGCTTGTCAATATTGTATTTATGATAGGTTTCCTGAAATGCGTTCAGAATTGGATTCAAACTTATTTTATCCTGAAGTGCAAATTCCAGATCCGCTTCAAAACGATTGAAAAGTACTTCCTTATCGTAATCGTGAAACGAATCGACGATTTCATCTGCAAACCGAACAAATCCATAGATATTGTAAATATCCTGCCGGATGCTATTGGCCAACATTTTGGTAGCAAGAGAAAATGAAGTGCTGTAAGTGTTGGTTACGGCCTTACTGCATTGATGTGAGACGAGGTCAAATAGCGCTTTCATGAGCTTTAGCAGTATGATGTTTTTTTATAAGTTCTGCAACCAATTTTCCGGATATCAAAGAGGGCGGTACTCCTGGGCCTGGTACTGTCAATTGCCCAGTGAAATACAGGTTATTTACTTTTTTACTCTTTAATTTGGGTCTTAAAAAGGCAGTTTGCATAAGGGTGTTGGCCATTCCATAAGCATTGCCTTTATAAGAGTTATAATCTTCAATAAAATCATTGACACAAAAGGACTCCTTAAATATAATATTATTTTTGACGCTTTGCGAGGTTAAATTCTCAAAACGATCCATGATTTTGTTGAAATATAGGGTTCTTAATGCTTCCGTGTCCTCTAAACCAGGTGCTAAAGGAATTAAGAAAATGCCCGCTTCCTGACCTTCAGGTGCGACACTTTCGTCTGTTAGTGACGGAAAACTCGCGTAGAACAAAGGATTTTCGGGCCATTTAGGAGTGTCATAAATTTCTTTGGCATGCGCTTCAAAATCAACGTCAAAAAATAAAGTATGATGGTTGACGTTTTTTAACTTTTTATCGAATCCTACATAAAATAGGAGTGAAGAGGGTGCGAAAACTTTTTTCTCCCAATACGCTTCAGAGTACTGACGGTCTTTTTTATCCAATAGCGTTTCAGAATGGTGATAATCGCCACCGCTTAATACTATATCAGCAGGATACGTTTTTCCGTTGGCAATGATTCCGTTGGCTTGGCTATCTGTTACGGTGATTTTCTCTACGGAATTTTCAGTTTTGATCTTTACGCCTAAACTCTTAGCGAGTTGTTCCATCGCCAAAATAACTTCATACATGCCTTTTTTTGGATGAAAGGTGCCAATACCAAAATCGGCATAATTCATAAAACTATAAAAGGACGGCGTGTTATCAGGTTTTGCTCCTAGAAATAAAACTGGAAACTCCAAGATTTTGGCGAGACGATCGTTTTTAAATTCCTTGCGGACGTCTTTCTTGATCGTGCTGAAAAATTGGTCGATTTTTTTCATCGTAACCGGCGTCATCAACTCAAAAGGGGAAACTCCTGGCCGATATACAAGATCTTTAATGGCAACCTCATAATTGTGCTGCGCATTGGCGATGAATTTTTTGAGTTTTTGAGAGCTTCCTGGTTCTTCTTTTTCAAAGGTTTCGCAAATTTTCTCCAAAGTATCTTCAATCGTAATATAATCGTCTTTTGCAAAATAGACGCTGTAGGCCGGATTCAGTTTTTCCAATTCATAGTAATCAGACGGCAGTTTCTCAAAGTCAGAGAAAAACCGTTCGAAAACATCGGGCATCCAATACCAAGTTGGTCCGATATCAAAAGTAAAACCGTCTTTTTTAAGCTGTCGTGCCCTCCCGCCGATGGTTTTATTTTTTTCAAAGATGGTCACGTCATGGCCATCTTTTGCAAGATAGCATGCTGCAGATAATGCAGAAAAACCTGATCCGATAATAACAATGCGTAAATTCATTATTTAAATTGTTTAACAAAAATAGGTAAGAGTTAAACAAAAAACAATTTTAAAGCGTTAAATTGTTGCAATTAAACTATCGATTGTTTTAAATGTTTTAATGTTATTTGGAAGTGCATTGATGTCAATGTATTGCGTCATTTGGCCGAGGATCCAGAAGTCGTGATTGTTATCTTTTAAAAGCTGTGACTTAAAATCAACTAGATAATTGGAAAGGTCATCTTTTAAAGGCTTGACGGTAAAGTAGGAAATAAAAGTGACTTTTTCATAATAGGCCAGGACATCGGTTAGACTCTGAATTGGAACACTTGATCCTAGGAAAATTGAACGTAGTCCTTTGGCATTGAGTTCATAGTTAATAAACATGAGTCCAATTTCATGGATTTCATTTTCTGGTAAAAAAAGAACGAAGGCGTTATTGTGGTCTATTTTGTGCTGTGCCTGTACAAGTTCAGTGTGGACCAATATTTTTTGTCGGATAAGCAAGGTAATAAAATGCTCGTGCGCGGGAGTGATCGTATCCGTTTGCCATAACATGCCCACTTCAGAAAGAAATGGTAAAAACACCTCATAGAAAATGTCAGTAAACGATTTGGTTTTAATGAGGCCATTAAAAGTTTCGTAAAAAAGGTCCTGGTTAAAATCCAACATGGCCAATTTAAAGGCGTTGATCGCATGGTTTTTAACGTGGCTACTACTGGCTAGTTCCTTGACCTGCTGTTGAATTTCCTGCTTATTTAATGAAGCGATCTTTGATATTTTAATGCCGTTATTATTCAGGAAGCTAATGTTCAGGAGCTTTTGGAGATGGCTTAAATTGTAAAATCTAATATTGGTACCGGTACGTTCTGGCTCAAGCAGTTCATAGCGTTTTTCCCAAATTCGGATGGTATGTGCTTTTATGCCTGTAAGGTTTTCGAGGTCCTTAATGCTGAAAACGGATTTAATATTGTTCATTGTTTAGCGGAAAATCTAAAACAAAATTACGTTAATTTAGGATAGGTTTAAAAAGGAATATAATTTATAAGTGAAAATTTACAGGAATGGGAGCTAATGAATGAAATACCTCCTTAATAGGTCATTTTAGATGGAAAGTAATTATTCGTTACTAAAACGATAATGGAAATGATTTATCTAAAAAAATGTGCGCACGAGAAGACTCGAACTTCCACGACCTAATGGTCACCAGCCCCTCAAGCTGGCACGTCTACCAATTCCGCCACGTGCGCATTAAATTGTAATTTTTAGATATTAAAAATAAGCACTTGCTTAATTTTTTTGCTTTGGTTGGTATCCAAAACTTAGTCTAAAAAATCTTTTGCGGTGCAAATATAAAAAATCAATTATTTTAATTCGGGTATTTTCGATTTAGTTTTTAAAAGCATCCTGTTTTAATCTTATCTGAAGCAAATAATGGCGCAAAATGTACTTTTTTGCAACACTCTTCTATGCTATAAACTGAAAATTTATGCTGATGAAGGTTTAAGCATTTCCTAATATTTTTTTACGGTTACAAAAAATAGGGTTTGAAGCCAGATTTCCTATGGTATTGTAGTAATTTTTGAAGACGTAAGTTTTTGCGTTAACTACTGCTCCAAATGAT
Organism: Gelidibacter sp.; assembly: GCF_039916245.1. GTDB lineage: Bacteria > Bacteroidota > Bacteroidia > Flavobacteriales > Flavobacteriaceae > Gelidibacter. Next base: position 5,540 of record NZ_JBDSLS010000030.1, on the reverse strand, counting down.
GCAAAGAGGCTTCATTGGTCGTACTTTAAAAATATCTTATGAAATCAATTTGGAATGGCACCTTGAGTTTTGGGCTTGTATCGATTCCCATAAAAATGTACTCCGCATCTGAAGATCGAAATTTGGACTTGGATATGCTCGATAAGCATGATCAAGCGCGCATCCGCTATAAACGCGTCAATGAAAACACCGGCGAAGAGGTAGAATGGAAAGACATTGTAAAGGGCTTTAAAAAAGATGAGCGTTATATTATTCTGGAAAAGGAGGATTTTGAAAATGCCAACGTCAAAAAAAGCAAGACGATTGATATCGAGGAATTTGTTGAAGAAACTGAGGTGGCCGATATGCTTTTTAAAAGTCCTTATTATCTCGAGCCACAAAAAGAAGGCGGCAAGGCCTATAATCTATTGCGTGATGCCCTGAAAAAAACGGGTAAGTTAGGTGTGGCTACTTTCGTGATGCGTCAAAAAGAAAACCTTTCGCTTATCGGCGTATATCAAAATGTGATTGTACTGCATGTGATTCGCTTTGCGGAAGAAATCCGTGATGCCAAAGAATTGAAGATTCCCACCATCAAAACTTCAGAAAAGGAAATTGCAATGGCCGAAAATTTAATCGAAAATTACACTGAGAAATTCGATTTTAAAAAATACAAGGACGTTTATAATAAACAGTTATTGGCGATTATAGACTCTAAAGCATCTGGAAAAGAAATTAAGGTTGAAAAAACAAAGAGCGAACCGACCGCGGCCAAAGATTTAATGGCCAAATTAAAAGCAAGCTTAGAGCAACATAAAAAGAAAGCGTCTTAAAATGAGTCTGGAAGAGTACCGCAAAAAACGTAGTTTTAAGGATACGCCCGAACCTAAGGATCGCGTTGATGCTACTGACCAGTTTCGTTTTGTCATCCAAAGGCATCGTGCTAGTCATTTGCATTACGACTTGCGTTTAGAAATGGACGGCGTTCTTAAAAGCTGGGCGATACCAAAAGGGCCGTCCATGAACACTCAGGACAAACGTTTGGCAGTACATACCGAAGACCATCCCGTAGCTTATCTTACTTTTGAAGGCGTAATTCCCAAAGGAAATTATGGTGCAGGAAAAATGACCATTTGGGATAAAGGCTATTATTCTAATTTATACCCACATCAAAACTTAGTGACTGATTATGCCGATGGCAAATTGAAATTGGTTTTTCACGGTGAAAAAATCAAAGGGATCTTTACCTTGGTTCGTTCATCTTCCATGAATAAAAATGACCAATGGCTGTTCATAAAACACGACGATCAGTTTGCGACCCATCTCAATTATGACGCCGAGGATTTTAATCCGGAAGCTTTTTCCGATCACGAGTCTATAAGTGCTGTACAACTTAATTTGAAATCGTTTGTTAAACCCATGCTGGCCTCACCAGGCATAAAGATTTTTAATGATAAGAACTGGATTTATGAATTAAAATACGATGGTTATCGTGCTTTGGCCAATATAGATTCGGGAACGGTGGAGCTTTATTCCAGAAATGGAATTTCACTCAATGAGAAATTCAAGAGTATTCATGATGAACTGACGGAAATAGAACATTCAGCTATTTTAGACGGAGAAATCGTAGTGCTGGACCACAAAGGATTACCTCAATTTAATGCCTTGCAAAACTATAATCCCGACCTAACCAAAGGCGCCTTGATCTATTATATTTTTGATTTGTTGCACCTTAACGGTCATGATATTTTAGAGCTGCCTCTGTTGAGCAGGAAGGAATTACTGAAAGCCTTGATTCCAGACGCACCACATCTTCAGTATTGTGATCATGTAGAAGCCATGGGAATAACCGTGTATGACAAAGCCATTAGCATGGGAATGGAAGGTGTCATCGCTAAAAAAGCCAATTCCAAATATGAAACGAATGTGCGTTCTACCAATTGGTTGAAATTCAAGAAAATTGAAAACACCGAAACGCTTATCTGCGGGTATACGCTTTCCAAAACCAAATCCCGAAAATTCGCTTCCTTAATTTTAGGAATGGTCCAAGACGGCGCTTTGGTGTACGTGGGCACTTGTGGCTCGGGATTTTCAGAACAACAAATTATCGAGCTTTATCACAAGTTTGAAGTTTTGGAAACAGAACATGCTAATTTTGAAATCCGTCAACATCTCAAGGGAAGGGAAGCGGTTTGGCTTCTCCCAAAATTGGTTTGCGAAGTCAAGTTTTCCGAATGGACTGCTGCCAATGTAATGAGACATCCAGTTTTTTTGAGACTGCGAGAGGACAAAAATATGGAGTTTGATGAATCTTCAGAAAAGCAACATCTACCCAAAACTCACAAATCAATAGATTCGGAATTTTCTCTGGAAGTGGATCATATTAAAGTTCAAATCACAAATCCGGATAAAATGTATTGGCCAAATGCCAAATTGACCAAATATGATCTCTTGGATTATTACATAAAAATATCGGACTATATCCTGCCGTATTTAAAAGATCGTCCCGAAAGTTTACACCGCCATCCTAATGGGATTACCGGCGAATCATTTTACCAAAAGGACAATGAAAATCTGCCGGAATGGATGGAGACCGTGGCTATAAAGTCAAAATCGTCCGAAAAGGAAATCAATTATCTGTTATGTCAAAATCAAGCCAGCTTGCTTTATATGAATAATTTAGGATGTATAGAACTGCATCCATGGCATTCCACCATCTATCAATTGGACAACCCAGATTATGGTATTATTGATTTGGATCCTTCGACAGAAAATTCTTTTGAGGAAGTCATCGAAACTGCTCAAACAGTAAAAAAAGTGCTGGATAGGGCAAAAATAAATGGATTTTGTAAAACCTCTGGGGCCTCAGGAATTCATGTTTACATTCCCATGGGCGGTTTGTATGCTTATGAACAAGCAAGGGATTTCACTAAATTATTATGTGTTTATGTGAATGAACAGCTGCCTGATTTAACGACGTTAGAGCGCTCACTCAAAAAAAGAGGTCCAAAAATCTATCTGGATTATTTGCAAAATAGAAAAGGACAGACCATTGTTTCGGCGTATAGTGTAAGACCCGAAAAGCAAGCCACCGTTTCTACACCTTTGGATTGGTCTGAAGTGAATAGAGGTTTGCAAATGTCTAATTTCACTATTAAAACTGTGCCATCCCGCATTTTGGATAGCGGAGATGTTTTTAAGGGAGTTTTTGGAAAAGGTATCGATATTAACAATGCCATTGATCATTTAATGGGTTCATAAAACTTTTCGATATAATTAAATCTATTAATTGATTTTAAAATTTCAGGAATTAAATTCTTCAGGTCAAAATTTTAATTGAATGAGCATAATCTTTGATTATGAGAGTTTTAAATTTATAGAGGTAGTGGATTATTTTACCTTCAATTATAAACTAATTTAATTCTATAGTCATGGCACAGATTAACAATGAAAAGAAAAAACCGAATTGGGCGATGATAGCGCTGATTTTGGTCGTTTTGTTTATAGTCGGTTATATTATTTATGTATACCAAGGAGACAATAAAGACATTAACGATACTAATGAGTTTGCAAATGAAAAGATCATTGAATCTACAAACAGCCAAACGAGTGCCAATGATAGTGGTAATGCACGTGATTCTTTTGGAGGCACCTATAACGCCTTCAAAGCCTTTGATGAATCCATAAGAGATTCCACTAGGATTGCAGTGGATTCCTCATATACGAAAAAAGCATTTTCAAACTTGACGAAATTGGTGGTTAAAAAAGCTGATGAAAGCAGTGTGGCAGATTCAAAGGCTTTAGATGATTTGAGAAACTATTCGGTTCTCATTACGACAATCGCCAAAACATCGAGCAATAAGGAGAACTTCAAAAACTTTAAAACCGCTTGTGACAAGATCGCTTCCGTGTTAGGGGATATTCAAGCTAAAAGTTATCCGTCGTTGGTGCAAGATGTTACGAGTCTTAAGCAAATTGCATCAAAAATCAGTGCGTCCATTCCGATGGACAAACAGCAAGCTTATATTACTGCTTTTTTGAAAAAGAGTAGGGACATCTTAAGATCCATGAATCCATAAAACAAGAAACATTGCGAAAGAGGTTGAACATCACTTAAATAGAGTTTTATAAGTACAAAAAAATGTGTTCTCGAGGGAGAACCCTTATCAGTGTCTTTAATAGTATAGCCTGAGGCGCATCATATTATTAATTTGATTGTCGCTGACGGGACACTCTCAGTAACTAATAATTTAAATGAAAAAATCTCGATTATTTCAAATCCAACTCAAGGCATTCTGAATTTAAGATTTCCCTCTCTTATTGTCGTATTGAAAGTTTAAATGTTCGATGTTTGGGTAAGAACATTAAGTTCTCATATCAGAATAAAACGTTGAACACGGCAAGTTTACCACAAGGAGTTTATATGTTAAAAGTGAAAACTTCTCAAGGCAATCTTACAAAAAAGATTGTGAAGCAGCAACACGGCTCTTTTTATTTTAAACCCATGCAAAGGCACGGGTTTTTTTATTGGACTCAATGCTTTCCGGTTTTGCACCTATATAAATTGCCAAAGGTTTTACGGGATTCTCGATCGCATTAAATATCCGTTTTTTTATTATAGAGGATTTAAGTAAGGGAGATTCTCAGCGTCAAAGTCGTGTTTTAAGCGATTGATTTACCTGAAATTTAAGACGATATAAACGTTGAATAATGATCAGATTCCCAATAAGGCCAGATGACGGATGGAATAAGACTATTGTTGATTGATCAACTTAAAAATACAAATAAGGTATGAAATGAATTGATTTTTTAAATACTGAGTAAAAATCACTTAGTATTTTTATAAAATCCGTATTCTTGTATAGCGAAAGCATTTTGTTGAAGCAGAGGTTGTTGAGGTGTTTTCGGAGGTCTTAATTAATACGTTTTAATTTTGAAAACTCGCCTACTGCTCATAGCAATTGTTTTTTTTACAACCATTGGTTGTAGTAATAAACATGAGCCCTCTTCTCAAAACAATTCTCCTGAACCTATAAAAAACCAAGGAGCTTCTCAAGAATTCCCGATTGACAAACTCTCCGCTGTTGGCACTAAGTATTCTACTGAACAATTAGATAATACCAATGGTCTTTCAAACAGTTCGGTCAATACCATTTTTCAGGATTCTGAAGATTTATTATGGATTGGCACTTGGGACGGCTTAAATAGATACGATGGCAATAATTTCAAGATTTTTAGACCAGAGTTAAATAACGACAATAGCTTAACCAATCAGGTCGTTCTTAAAATTGACGAAGATAGCGCGGGGCAAATATGGGTGTTGACCATGCACGGATTAAATCGGTACGACAAAAAATCAAACACGTTTAAAACCTATTATTTTTCGAGAAAAGATAAACCTCCTTTTTCAGAATCTGAATTTAATATGGCACTTGACGGTTCAAAAAATGTCTTTTGTGCAGTTAAAGACTGGGGCATTGGTTATTTTGATGGTAATGATTTTCAACCCTTGCAAATTAAAAAGCTACCAAGTAATGCCGTCAAAAAGATGGCGTTTATGC
>NZ_JBDSLS010000029.1:0-3736 GCF_039916245.1 Gelidibacter sp. | reverse complement strand
GATTTATTTAGTGGCCTTTTACGGTCAAATATTAGAGCGGCACCAAATTTCACAGCGATAAACTTTCCATCACAAAGATTTATTAAATGCACTGACCTACCTTTCAGCCTACGTGCTATCGCCCTTGTACAGTATTAGCCATCTGCGATTTTTTCATTAATGTTTGTGGTCACTGCCGCATTTTCTGTGAGGTCGAAAGTCTTTTACTCCGATTATAAAGGTCAATAAACCACTAATTGCCCATAAAAAGGCAAGCAGAGGATGATGTCATATACCGTCCAAAACACTATCAGAATGGCGATCTGTCTTTTCGGTTGAATAGGCACTCATAATCATTGACTGAAGGAACTGGATAACGTGTAGCATTCCATGGACAAAACTCAATAGTCCTACTGAAATAAAGACGATTAAAACTTTTTTAATTTTAAAAGAAGTGCTTAACTCATCTTTAAATTTGCACTATTATCAGTGTTATTTTCGTCTAAATATTTTCGATATGGTTTTCCCGATTTCGTCAAGTTTTTCAAGCGGCTCCATGAAAGTCGGGTTTTTAAAGTCAATTTGTGAGGTATCTGATACTCCCGATTGCATTGGATAAATCAATATATAGCTCGTCGCTTTAAAATAGTTATTGAGATAGGAAGGAATTTTTGTCATATTGTGATGGAATGATGGCTTATCCTTTCTACTTAAAATAATGATTAGATTGTCGTCCTGATGAAAATTTCTTGAAAGTATTAAGAAATCATCCCAATCATTAAAAACCTCAAATTCACAATCTATTGGATGTTTGGATTGAATTTCCTTTATAAATGATAGTGATTCTTCTGTGGCATAAAAAACAAGTTTTGCCCCTGAGTTTCTTGCTATGTTCCATACTTTTATAAGCCAAAAAGGAAATCCTATTTCTTTTTCTGCGTTTTCAGGAACAATAATAATATGTCTTTTGATGGTCCCAAAGGGCTGTGCTGGTTTGTAAATCAATGTCGTTGTGTTGCATTTTGACAAAATGCCCTCGGTTAAGTTTCCTAAAAACGAGTCAGAAATTCCTTTATTGATATGAAGTCCTAATATCAAATCTGTTATTCTATGCTCTTTAACTACACTTGTGATCCCATTCGCAATATTGAGGTCATAGCGCAGTAATTCGTGGATTAGATTATCCGTTGCCGAAGCGGCAATGGCTGCTTCATTCAATATTTTCTTCGCTTGTTTGTCAGCCAAGTGGTCCATTGTATTATTGTCCACAATGCTTAAAGCAAACAAACTGTCTTTATTCTTCTTTGATTTAATGGTAACCCCCAAATTGACGAGTTCATTTATGGTCTCTGTATTGCTAATTGGAATTAAGATTTTCTCTTGACTTTCTTCGTCATCAGCTGTAGCATCTGTACTTTCTAAGAGCGCAATATTGGTTGCTCCTTTTTGAGCCACAAACGATGCAATGGTACAGGTAAAAAGGATCATCAAAATTGTTCCGTTCAGGATACTTTCATTTAATAGCCGGATTGGCTCTCCTGTTTCAGTTTCTCCAAGAATAATGTTGAATCCCACTAAAACCGCTGCCAAAGTAGCAGCTGCTTGCGCATTACTTAACCCAAATATCAATCTTCGTTCATCAACTGAGAAGTTATAAGTCTTTTGAGTTATCCAAGCGGCCAGAAATTTAGCTGTAGTTGCCACAATAATCATTATTGTGGCGACCTTTATTGTTTCAAGGTCTTTAAAAAACGCACGGTAATCAATAAGCATTCCTACACCTATTAGAAAAAATGGAATAAAAATAGCGCTCCCCACAAATTCTATTCTATTCATCAAAGGTGAAGTCTGAGGAATCAATCGGTTAAGTGATAATCCTGATAAAAAGGCGCCAATAATAGCTTCAATTCCTGCCATTTCTGCAAGAACAGCACCTAGAAATACCATTACCAAAACAAAAATATATTGAGAAACATTATCGTCAAACCGTTTAAAAAACCAACGACCAATTATCGGAAAAAGTAACATGACTATCAATCCGAAAATGATAATAGAAACAGATAATCTTACCCAAAACTCGGTATTAACTTCTCCTGTAGTCATTCCTACAATTACGGCAAGAACCAATAGGGCTAAAGTGTCCGTAATCATTGTACCGCCTACTGTGATATTAACTGCCTGATTTTTTGCCACACCCATTTTGCTAATTAATGGATATGCAATAAGCGTATGTGAGGCAAACATACTTGCCAATAAAACGGATGTGGGCCATGAAAATTTTAAGATATGAAGACCTGTAAATATTCCCATTGTCATTGGAATAAGAAATGTATACAAACCGAACACCACACTTTTTTTCCTGTTTTTCTTAAAGTCCGCTAAGTCAATCTCCAAACCGGCAAGGAACATAATGTATAAAAGACCTGCAGTTCCCGAAAGGATGATACTGCTATCCCTTTCCATTAGATTGACTCCATTAGGTCCAATGACTGCGCCTGCTATAATTAGTCCGAGAAGATGCGGGATTTTAATTTTGTTCAGAAGTATGGGGGCAAACAGAATAATCACCAAAATCAAAAGGAATTTCAATACTGGATTTGTTAGGGGTAATGTTGTCTCGAATATGTTCAATAATATCATTCTTTTCTTATTTTGTCTTTACTGTTTTGCGTTTCTAAGTCTTCCTCCGAACAATTGGATGGACGTCAATTGCTGCATTTACTTCTTAAAAATCAAACATATTCCTTTTCAATATAATTTCCTTTAAATAGTTATTAAAAAATACAATATCAGTCTATATTGACACCTCTTATCCACACTAGACGCCAAAAACACCACCAAATTTAAAAGCTCCCGCATTCTAGAGCGGACACGTTCACCATAGCGTTCTTAAATTTCCACGGCGTTGCCTTTTACACGTTTGGTCCTCGCATCCCATTGATCAATGCTTGCTTTTCTTTTTAAACTTAGGTTGACGCGTTTGCCTTTTACGGAAATACGAACATAAAGTTATGCTTCATTATATTTTGCAAGGGAAGCATTATCCAGAGTAGGATAGCAAATGCTTTTGAAATTGCCATAATTGTATGTCTTAACAGTTATACTTTGTTAGACAAGAGTCAAATCAACTATGCTTCAATTTTAGCAAATCGGTCAATAATATTGACCGCACTTTTTTTTTGTTGACCGAATTGTGGTCCGCACATTTCAAATACAACCAAATTAAATGAAATGTCAGAAATGAAAAAAGCTTGTAAAACCATATGATTTACAAGCTTTTGGTGCTATTTCTAATAGCCTTTAGTGACCTCGACTGGATTCAATCCCCGTCGGCAAACAGTTGTTATCATTGAGGTTTACGAATCTGCGAAGCAAATGGTAACCGAATAGGAAACATTTTAAATGAGCGAGTTTGGTTTAAATTAGCTTTCAAAACCTGAAAGTAATTTACGAATTAATACAATTCAAACCTACTTAAATAACACCAAATACTATGTGGTTTGCTGGAGATATTCTTTGATGAGGTTTTCATTAATTCCGCTGTATTGCGCAAATTCTTCCGTGGTCACGAATTGGTGAGAAGATTTGCCCAGGTAGGTCTTTATCTCTTTGAGAAGCCTACGACTGTGACGCTCACTTCTTCCGGTGATGCGCTGGATGTCTTTTGGGTAAACACAAATTCTTCTTAGCTTCATTTGATACACTATCCTAGCTTTATCCCTACACTATCCATACTTCATCCATGGCTTTTGAGCAG
>NZ_JBDSLS010000028.1:0-3645 GCF_039916245.1 Gelidibacter sp. | reverse complement strand
CAGCCGTCGGATTTAAATCTTTGAACTCTTCAACTTCAATGTTCAAATTCTTGTGGTCAAGATGATCTTCAATCTCTTCCTTTATAATATCCTTCAGCACTTTCATGTCCATGACAAACCCAGTTTCATGATCAATCCGTCCAGTTACGCTTACTATTAATTCATAATTATGACCATGGAAGTTAGGATTGCTACATTTCCCAAATACCTCTTCATTCTTTTCATCACTCCATTCTTTTCTAAAAAGTCGGTGTGCGGCATTAAAATGTGCTTTTCTACTAACAGTTACAATCATGATTACGCTCTGTTTATATGTTCATAAAATTTATCAAAAATAATCTTAAACCATTCTGTATATATTTCAGGACGTTCTAAAATATCGCTTTTCACGTCTTCTAAAGGCATCCATTTCCAGGCGGCCACTTCATCAGGATTGATCGTCGGCGCACCTTCATAGTTACCAATCATAACGTGATCAAATTCATGCTCTGTCAGGCCATTGTCAAAAGGAGCTTTGTAGATAAATGAAACCGTGTTTTCCAACTCGGTTACAAAACCCATTTCTTCCTGCAAGCGTCGTTTTCCTGCTTCAATATTAGATTCTCCTTCACGCTGATGGCTGCAACAGGTGTTTGCCCAAAGCAATGGCGAATGGTATTTATGTGCTGCGCGCTGTTGCAACATCAGTTCGTTTTTTTTATTAAAAATAAACACAGAAAAGGCACGGTGCAACAATGCCTTTTCGTGCGCCTCTAGCTTTGGCATTAAGCCAATTTGCTCGTCTTTTTCATTAACGAGGATTACTCTTTCTTCAGTCATAGCTTACAAAAATACCAACAAAAGTTATAAAAAGCACCAATGTTAGCTTAAAATTAAAATCGGCTGAAGTCTTCTATTAAAAATGCTTTCAATAATGGTATCTTTGCAACCCATTTTAAGAGATTATGAGTTTTAAAACAGAAATAGAAAGACGCCGTACTTTTGGTATTATTGCGCATCCCGATGCCGGGAAAACCACACTTACCGAAAAACTATTATTATTTGGAGGTGCCATTCAAGAAGCTGGTGCGGTTAAAAGCAACAAAATTAAAAAAGGAGCAACCAGTGACTTTATGGAAATTGAACGCCAGCGTGGAATTTCGGTAGCAACTTCGGTTTTGGCTTTTGAATATGAAGGCACCAAAATTAATATTTTAGATACTCCTGGACACAAGGATTTTGCCGAAGATACTTTTAGAACCCTAACTGCTGTAGATAGCGTTATTGTTGTGGTTGACGTCGCCAAGGGTGTTGAAGAGCAGACTGAAAAATTAGTGGAAGTTTGTCGCATGCGAAACATCCCGATGATTGTGTTTATCAATAAACTGGATCGTGAAGGACGAGATGCTTTCGACTTGTTGGATGAGATTGAACAAAAACTTGGTTTAAGCGTCGTTCCAATGAGTTTTCCGATAGGAATGGGCTACGATTTTAAAGGTATCTATAATCTTTGGGAAAAAAACATCAATTTATTTAGCGGTAGTAGTCGAAAAAGCATCGAAGAAACTATTGAAATTTCTGATTTAGCCTCCGAAGAAATAGATAAACTCATCGGTAAAAAAGCCGCAACTACACTTCGTGAAGAAATAGAACTTGTAGAAGGCATTTACCCAGAATTTGATCGCGATGAATATTTAAATGGACATCAACAACCGGTATTCTTCGGATCAGCATTAAATAATTTTGGAGTTCGCGAGTTATTGGATTGTTTCGTAGAAATTGCTCCAAAACCAAGACCAAAACAAAGCGAAGAACGTTTAGTGAAACCCGATGAAAAAGAATTTACAGGATTTGTATTTAAAATTCATGCCAATATGGATCCAAATCATCGTGACCGTTTGGCATTTATAAAAATTGTTTCAGGTACGTTTGAACGCAATAAACCGTATCTCCATGTTAGAAATAATAAAAAAATGAAATTCTCCAGTCCGAATGCTTTTTTTGCTGAGAAAAAGGAAATTGTGGACATTTCCTATCCTGGGGACATTGTAGGGATCCATGATACGGGTAACTTCAAGATTGGCGATACGCTTACTGAAGGCGAGATTATAAACTACAAAGGTATCCCAAGTTTCTCACCGGAACATTTTAGATATATCAATAACGCAGATCCATTAAAATCAAAACAACTTTATAAAGGTATTGATCAATTAATGGACGAAGGTGTTGCCCAGTTATTTACATTAGAACTTAACGGACGAAAAGTCATTGGAACCGTTGGTGCCTTACAGTATGAAGTTATTCAGTACCGTTTGGAACATGAGTATGGTGCCAAATGTACTTATGAAAACCTGAAGGTTTATAAAGCCTGTTGGGTAGAGCCGACCGATCCAAAAAATGCCGAATACAAAGAGTTTTTAAGGGTAAAACAACGTTATTTGGCTAAGGATAAACATGACCAATTGGTGTTTTTAGCAGACTCGCAATTTTCATTGCAAATGACCCAACAGACCTATCCTACTATTAAATTCCATTTTGTTTCGGAATACAAATAGGAATCAAATTACAATTTTTTAAAATTCCAAATTCCAATAGACAACATTTTGGAATTTGGGATTTGAAATTAATTTTTAAACTTCAGTCGATGTCATTCATCGATATTAATTTTTATAGTTTGTTCTTCATCGGATTTTTAATACATTTAATAGATAAACTTAGAATTGCTGCTCGTAACTTTTCTAAATCTGAAGAGATTCAAACCCCAAATTGATCTACTTATGGAAATAAATGCTAATCAGTTTAGTAATAGCAATATTACTATTATTTACGAACCATCTGTTTGCATCAGCGCAGGTCGTTGTGCAAGAGAACTCTCGGATGTCTTTAGGACTTCAGTCATCCCTTGGATTGACTTAGATGGTGCACCATCTCAAAAAATCATTGAGCAAGTCAAAAAGTGCCCATCTGGAGCTTTGAAATTTCATCTTAATCATAAAGTAGCTTAAAACTTGACAAAAAAAATCCCTTTGAATATAAATTCAAAGGGATTTTTTAATTGCAGTCGGTTGATACCAACAAATACTTTTATCGCGATTTAAGCTTGACCAGTAGGTCCAAAATTCAATGGAATTGGTGGCTGCTCGTAATCCTTAATTTCACCATGAGAGGTTTCAAAACGCTTTACATTTTCACCTAAAGCTTTAAGCAAGCGCTTTGCATGCTGTGGCGTCAAAATAATACGTGACTTCACTTTACTTTTTGGAGTTCCAGGCATGATGCTGACAAAATCAACAACAAACTCTGATACCGAATGATTGATGATGGCTAAGTTGGAATAAATTCCTTCGGCTATCTTTTCGTCCAATTCAATATTAATTTGTCCTTGCTTTGATGCTTCGTTATTATCGCTCATAATAATATTCCTGCAAAGGCAGAAATCTCTTTTTTAAAGGTTAATATCTTGAATCAACTGACGTGTCATCTTTAAAAAAGTCAAACACGCCTTTTGATTCATGAGATCCCCGCCTGCGCGGGGATTTTATTAATTGTAATTAAACTCTTCTTTAGCTTTCATCATTTCATTGAATTCTTCTTTAGAACCAACGATGATATGCTCATAGCGTCTCACCCCTGTTCCTGCAGGAATTCTATGTCCAACAATAACGT
>NZ_JBDSLS010000027.1:0-2760 GCF_039916245.1 Gelidibacter sp. | reverse complement strand
ATCGGGATCACGGATTTCCACAAATTCACGCATTCATTTAAAAATACGATTAGAAATTATAAATTTCACAAATACGACAGAATTTCCATCTGTTATTAAGACAGGTCAGAAACGATGATCTGACTAGCGCATCTCGAAGGGTTTTGGTTCAGGTCTTAATACTTAATTCTCAAAGCACCGAAGTCTTAATTCCATTCTAATCAAAACTATCGCTTTCCTTCAATTTTAAGTGCTACCTAAGTAGCAGTCTTGGCGATAATCCGGAATTATATTTGAATATAAATGTTTTGCTCCATGCCAAAAATGCTCAATCAACTTGAAGCTACTGCCATTTGTGGCAATGACATCAGCTCCTCATGTTTATATGTATCAGCTTTGGCTATTGTTTATGCGGGTCAATATGCTTGGATCTCGCTATTAATGGTTGCCGCCGTTCTGTTTTTTTATCGGAAAATCTACGGCGAAGTTGTTGGAGCGTTACCTCTTAATGGTGGCGCCTATAATGCTTTACTGAATACCACCAAAAAATCGACGGCTTCACTGGCTGCTTCCTTGACGGTGCTGTCGTACATGGCAACTGCTGTAATTTCGGGAAGTGAGGCTGTAAAGTATGCGCATAGCATTTGGGAAGTTATTCCTGTGCTTCCCGTGACCATTGGTTTGCTTTTGATATTTATGATATTGGTAATAATCGGTATTGGCGAATCGTCAAAAGTTGCGATGGCCATTTTTATTTTCCACTTGGTTTCTTTGATGATTCTCTGCGGATTTTGCATCTTCTATTTTGTTGAAAATGGGACAGCTACATTGCGTTCTAATTTTACTGCACCGGTTGAAGGAGGAATTGCGACGGCGTTATTTTTGGGTTTTTCGGCGGCAATGCTCGGGATTAGTGGTTTTGAAAGTTCTGCCAATTATGTGGAAGAACAGCAAAAAGGCATCTTCCCGAAAACCTTGCGGAATATGTGGATCGTGGTCACGGTTTTCAATCCGATGATTGCCTTTCTGGCTCTCGCTATTATTCCGATACACACCGTTGTTGAACAACCGGACGCTTTGCTTTCTGTTATGGGGCAAACAGCTCGTGGTAATTGGCTTTCCACGTGGATAGGTATTGATGCTTCACTCGTTTTAAGCGGTGCTGTTTTGACGTCGTTTGTTGGCGTAGGTGGATTAATGAGACGTATGGCTTTAGATCGCATCTTGCCAGAAATACTTTTAAAAACGAGTAGAAAAGGAAGTAATTATGTGATTTTCATGTTGTTTTTTGCCTTGTGTGTGTCCATTTTGTTAGTGACCAAAGCAAATTTGGCAAAATTAGCAGGAGTCTATACGATTGCATTTCTGTCAGTCATGATTTTATTCGGGATTGGAAATCTACTATTGAAAGTTAACCGGGCAAGTTTACCGCGACCTGAAAAGTCAAGTTGGTTCGGTCTATTTATTGGAATTTTTGCGGTGGCTGCGGCAATTTTGGGCAATGTTATTTTAAATCCGAGCTATCTCGGTATTTTTATGGAGTATCTTATTCCGACGCTGGCTGTCGTATTTTTTATGTTTTATCGCACGCGCATCTATACTATTTTTTTAAAGGTTCTAAATTATGTATTTCCAGAGAAAGGCGCGCTATTCTTGAAACTTCATAAGGAAACACGAAAATTGCTCCAAGAAGTAAATCTTCAACAATTTGTGTTTTTTACTAAAAATGATGACGTTGAAACCTTAAACAAAGTCATTTTGTATATTATAAAAAATGAATCGGCAAGACGACTCAAAATCGTGTCAATTCTTGATGAAGGCGAAAGCTTAAACAGTGATTTAAAAAAGGATATTGATACCTTGAATAGAGCGTATCCTTCTATAAATGTCGAATTTATTGGGGAGGTTGGTGTTTTTGGACCAGAAAAAATAAAGCAATTGTCTAAACGTTGGCATATTCCAACAAACTTTATGTTTATGGGGTCGCCGGGAGATGGTTTTCCCTATAAAATTCAGGAGTTGGGTGAGGTTCGCTTGGTTATTTGATTGAGGATTTTACAAACGATAGTTTGCAGCGTAAATAAGTGAAACATTGATTAGAATTTATAGTTTACGAAGTCTTGTTGGCCTTAATTTGTTTCATGATATCTTCCATCATTTCCACCTGTAATTCTTGAATGTTTAGTAATTCCTGTTGTTGATGAATGATCAAATGGTCCAGCTTTTCGTGAAAGGTCCGTATTTCGAGTTCAGCTTTCAAATTGATCATATAATCCTGTTTTGCACGTTCACGATCTTTGTCTTCCTGACGGTTTTGGCTCATCATAATAACTGGGGCTTGTAAAGCGGCCAAACACGATAGGATAAGATTGAGTAAAATGAAGGGGTAGGGGTCAAATCCTTTATCGGCTAGAAATACGATGTTTCCAGTAATCCAAATGGCAATCAACACTGAAAAAAGAATGATAAATCTCCAGCTGCCACCAAACGATGCGACTTTGTCAGCCAATTGTTGCCCAAAAGAATTGGTGGATTCTTCGGGTTCTGTAAGTGAGCCTGCCGTAATCAGTTCTTGTTTTTCAATACTGGATAAGACCTCTTTTTCCAACTGCGAAAGTTCGCCAGCTTCACTAATAAGATAGGTTTCTAAATACTTTTGACGGTAATGGTTTAATTCAGAAATTGATATCGCACTATTTTTACTAAATTTTGGATATTCACTTTTGATAAGTTTAAATATCGATTCCCTAATCTGCTTTGCAGGAATCATTTCAGATTTTG
>NZ_JBDSLS010000026.1:0-12174 GCF_039916245.1 Gelidibacter sp. | reverse complement strand
TGATGAAATGACTTTGGTACGTCCAAAAACCGATGCCAAGAAGAGTAAGAAAACTAAAAAAGTAAAGAGAAAGAAATAATCAGATTGACAATTCAAAACTGAGCCCTTTCAATTGATTTTGAAAGGGCTTTTTTGTGAGTACGATTTTACTTTATGTGTTTTCTCCCGTAGCAATAAACATCATAACGTCATTAATGCATTTGTCCAAGTCGTTCAGGATTTCCTTTGACCAAAATCGGAATACGGTATAACCTTTTTCAAAAAGTTCCTGATTGACTTGTTTGTCACGTTGCATATTGCGTTCAATTTTTGGAATCCAAAACGCGCGATTGCTTTTGATGACGTCTTTGGTTTCATCCCAATGGTAGCCATGCCAAAATTCGCCATCAATGAAAATTGCCAAATTATATTTTTGGATGGAAACATCTGGTTTTCCTGGTAATTGTTTGCTGTCAATTCGATAGCGGACGTTCTTTTTCCACAAGGCTTTCCTGAATAAGAGTTCGGGTTTGGTGTTCTTCCCACGAATTTTGCTCATGATTTTTGAGCGTCTCTTAGTGGTGTAAAAACCTGAAGCCTCATTAAATCTTGGGACGATTATGTTGGGTTCATCGTAGGTCATTATTGTAATTATCTAAACGAAAATCCCTTTTTTTTATTATTCTCAAATTGAGTAAAAAAACTGTAGCACTTTAGTGTATTTCGCTTTAGCTTCTAAAAATTTGGACACTAATTTCACGAATTTTCACAAATTCAGTCGTCCTATGAGAATGCCTGCATAATTTATTTACTATAAATTTCACGAATATAATAAGTGTTGGGTCTGTTTAAATACCTATGACATTTTAGCGCATATTGATTAGTTCATCAATTTATTAATTTCATTTTCAATCCTATGTTCTCCTTCATAAAAGCCGACGAAGGATTTGACTACAATTCCATTCTTATCGATTAAAAAACTGTTTGGAGTTCCTGTAATATCATATTCTGAAATGTTTTCACCTTTCATTCCTTGTAAATCCGAAATATGCAGCCAGTTGCTATAATCTTCTTCGCTTAGTTTTTTCCAGTCTTTTGCTTCTGTGTCAATAAAATAACTGATGATAATGAAATCTTCTGGATTGTATTTTTGAACTAATTGTGGCAATTCTTTTTTGTGTTGTTCACTAGAATAAGGACAGTCTGGACTCCAAAAATCTAATAGGATGATTTTGCCATGATAGTCTGATAATTGATGTTTAGTGCCATTTAAATCTTTTCCCCAAATATCCCTGAATTTATCTCCGATTTTAAGCTGAACTATTTTTGAATATGCTAGCAATTCTTGTCCTTTTGGTGAGTTTGAGTTTACAGAATCGAGTCTTTGGTAAAACAATAATAAACTGTCTGTTGAAATTTCTTTTTTCTTGTACAATAAATGGTTTAATGCCATTTGGTTATTGGCATTTGCATACAGGAAATCGAGTTGATTAGAGGCTTTCTTAGATTTCTCACTAGCGTCAGATATGGAATAGTATTTAGTTAGTAAGTCTGATTGATCTGAACCACTAACTTTCGCGTTAAAAAAATCTGAATATTCCCCAACAATTGAAATATCCTTATTTTCTATAAATAGATATTTGTAATGGTCTATCGGTTTATTTTCAAGGTCATAAAAGAATAAGTAACAAAGTGAGGGTAAATCGACATTTCCTGAAAATTTAAAACTTTCATTTATCACATAAGTAGAATCTATGTTTTTATCGATGTCTCTATTGAAAAGAATCACCTTAGTGCTATCAGGAAAATTTTTAGCAGTTACACTTAAGTTGAAGCCCTCTTTTTTAGTTTCCTTTTGTTCTTTTTTACAAGAAATGATTATTAAAATGATGGTTAATAGCGTAATTATATTTTTCATAAGTGGTTTTGTCTGGTTTCTTCCGAAGTATAAATTTACTGTAATTTTTATAAATTAAAATTCAAATGAGAGATTGTGGAAGAATACCCTATTCGCAATAGCGATTGCAGCGGCATCCTTTTCTTTTTTCTTTTAAAAAAGAAAAGATACAGCGGAAAGCGCGGTGCTTTAGCAATTGCCCAAAAAAAAATGGCCTTGCATTTAATTCTCATCATAATTGAGAACGGTGCTTTAGCAATTGCCCAAGTAAGACAAAATCCCAAACAGTAATTGCTTGGGATTTTGGTTTTATAGGTTGATCATGAGATTGCTTCGTCGCGTAAAAACGCTCCTCGCAATGACGCTTTGAAAGATTGCTTTGTCGAAAAAAAGCTCCTCGCAATGACGCTTCTATTAGTATCTGTAGTATTCCGGTTTGTAAGGACCTTCAACCGCTACACCAATATATTCTGCTTGGTCTTCTTTCAATTCAGTCAATTCTACACCTATTTTAGCCAAGTGTAAAAACGCTACTTTTTCATCTAAATGTTTCGGCAACATATACACTTCGTTTTTGTATGCGTCTCTGTTGGTCCACAATTCAATTTGTGCCAAAACTTGGTTGGTAAATGAGTTGCTCATTACAAAACTTGGGTGGCCAGTAGCACAACCTAAGTTTACCAAACGACCTTCCGCTAAGATGATAATGTCTTTGCCATTGATGGTGTATTTGTCAACCTGAGGTTTGATTTCTACTTTTGAAGCACCATGCGTTTTGTTCAACCAATCCATCTGAATTTCGTTATCAAAGTGACCGATATTACAAACCACAGTTTTGTCCTTCATCGCTTCAAAATGTTCAGCACGAACGATATCTTTATTTCCAGTTGTTGTAATGATGATATCTGCATTGGCAACCACAGTTTCAAGACGTTTGACTTCAAAACCGTCCATGGCCGCTTGCAATGCACAAATTGGATCGATTTCAGTAACGGTTACAATACTTCCAGCACCTTTAAAAGACGCTGCGGTACCTTTACCAACATCACCATAACCACAAACCACAACGCGTTTTCCAGCTAACATCAAGTCTGTAGCACGACGCACAGCATCGACTGCACTTTCTTTACAGCCGTATTTGTTGTCAAATTTTGATTTGGTTACCGAATCATTCACGTTGATGGCAGGCATAGATAAAGTGCCATTTTTCATACGTTCGTAAAGTCTGTGAACACCTGTAGTTGTTTCTTCAGAAAGTCCGTTGATTCCAGCCATTAACTCAGGATATTTATCAAATACCATGTTGGTCAAATCGCCACCATCATCCAAAATCATGTTCAATGGTTTCCGGTCTTCACCAAAAAACAAGGTTTGCTCAATACACCAGTTAAATTCTTCCTCATTCATGCCTTTCCAAGCATAGACCGGGAAACCAGCTTCAGCAATCGCAGCTGCAGCTTGATCTTGAGTTGAGAAAATATTACATGAACTCCAAGTCACTTCAGCGCCAAGAGCTTTTAAAGTTTCAATTAAAACTGCCGTTTGAATTGTCATGTGCAAACAACCTGCAATACGTGCGCCTTTAAGTGGTTGAGAACTGCCATATTCTTCACGAAGACTCATGAGTCCTGGCATTTCGGCTTCGGCCAATTCTATTTCTTTTCTTCCCCAAGCTGCAAGGGACATGTCTTTGACTTTATAAGGTACGTAAGGCATTGTTTTTGTGTTCATAATTGTATATTTGTTTCTATAATTCGTTTTGCGACTGCAAAGATAATTAATAACTGCGAGAACTTAAATGCCTTTATATAAAACCATTACTCCAAATTCACAAACTACTGTTAAAATCTGGGAAATCACTGAGTCTTACGAAGAACTGATGCAGCCTATTACCTTAACGGAAACGTGCATGAACCGTGTTTTGAGCATGAAAAGTGACCTACACCGACGCGGATTTTTAAGTGTGCGTCATCTCTTGGCTGAATTTGGATATACCGATGCCGATTTGTATTATGACGAAAACGGAAAGCCCCATTTAAAAGACGGGAAACACATTTCCATTACCCATTCATTTACATTTTCTGGAGTTATTATCAGTGATAACGAAGTAGGAATTGACATCGAAAAACAACGGGAGAAAATCGCTGTCATCGCTCATAAATTTATTGGTTATGAACGCGATTATTTAGACAGTTCCGCTGAAGATTATATCAATAAACTGACCGTCATTTGGTGCATTAAAGAATCTTTATACAAATTGTTTGCAACTCCGGGCATGTTGTTCCGAACGCATTTTTTGGTCATTCCTTTTATGATCAAAGATGAAGAGACTGTGGCGTGGATTGACTATAAAGATTTTAAATATAGATACAACACTCACTTTTTTGAATTTGAAGGATTTACCTGCGCTTATGTTTGCTAATGAGTTGGTAGAGGGTAGAAAATAGAGGGTAGTGTTTTTTAAATTAGGCATTAGGCATTAGGCATTAGGCATTAGGAATTAGGGATGAGGAGGATTTATAGATTAAAACATAATCAAATGAAAATCAGTGAAAATCTGCCAAATCAGAGAGTTCTATATTTAAGCTTATGATTGATTGATGATAGTAGCCAATGACTGATAACAGAAAGAAAGTTGATGGATATTTTTAACAATGAATTTATTAATTAAAAAGGCCAACACTAATCAAAAAGTTCAATAAAGGATAGAAAAACATTTGTGCATTCGTGGCTAAAAAGAAAAATTTATATCAAGATATATTAAACTCTATTGCAAAAGGAGAAAAACTTTTGGCCGTCTTGATTGATCCTGATAAAATGGAACTTGAGAATGTTCCATCTTTTATGATCAAATTAAATAAATCCAAAGCCACGCATGTTTTTGTTGGCGGAAGTACGGACGAAAATCAAAAAACAGATGTACTTATCAAAAATTTGAAACCATTGACGTCATTGCCTGTTCTTATTTTTCCTGGCGATGTGTCACAAGTATCGTCTCATGCTGATGGTTTACTGTTTTTATCCTTGGTGTCGGGCAGAAATCCGGAGTATTTGATTGGTAAACAAGTTGAAGCGGTTTCCGTTTTAAGAACGATGCAACTTGAAATCATTCCCACAGGATATTTATTAATCGAAAACGGTAAAGAAACTGCTATTGAGCGCGTGACTCAAGCCCAACCTTTAAAAAGAGAAAACATTCAGGAGATTGTTGATACCGCTAAAGCTTCGGAACTTTTGGGTATGAAATGCGTATATCTTGAAGCAGGAAGCGGCGCGATGGCACCTGTGAATTCTGAAATTATTCAGGCCGTAAAAAATGAATTGCAGATTCCGTTAATTGTTGGAGGCGGAATCAGAACTCAAAAACAATTGGATGACGCCTATGCTTCTGGTGCTGATCTCGTCGTCATTGGAACGGCGTTTGAGCTGGATGAAGCATTTTTTAAAGAAATAAAAAAAGAATAATGAACCAAGAGAAAAGAATAAAAACAATATAATTTTATGAATTAGCAAGTTGGTCTCTTGTCTATATTCTATTCTCTATTGTCTAAAAAGATTCCTGCCTGCGCAGAAATTGTAAAACCTGACCGATAAAACTATGAATCATATTTTTGATTTTTTTATTGACGCCTATCGCAATGCGCCGACCTCTCAAATTGTCCTGGAAGTCATCGTGTTTGTTTTTGGGGTTTTAAGTGTGTGGTATGCTAAAAACGAAAATATTTTAGTGTATCCTACGGGAATCGTCTGCACTGTTATTACCGTGTATTTGTTGTATATCAATCAATATCTCGGCGATATGACGATGAACCTTTACTATTCTGTTATGAGTATTTATGGGTGGTGGAACTGGTCTCGGAAAAAAGGGGATACACTTGTTGTACCCATTTCTAGAACCACAAGAAATGAAAAACTAATAGGGATCGGTTTATTTTTATTAACCATGCTAGTGACTTATTTCATTTATTTTGGCTCTAATTTTGACCTGGAGATTCCAAATTATATAGACATCTTCACCTCCGGAATTTTCTTTACGGCCATGTGGTATATGGCCAATAAAAAGTTGGAAAACTGGACCTTATGGATTATCGCAGATATTATTACCATTCCGCTGTATGCGTATAGAGGATTGGGGATTTTATCGTTACAGTACGTCATCTTTACAATTTTGGCTATTCAAGGCTATATACAATGGAAAAAAACCTTAGACAACACCCATCAAATTGCCTAAAAGTAGTTTTGTTTGGCCCTGAATCTACAGGAAAAAGCACTTTGGCTAGGCAACTGGCTGAGCATTATAATACTGTTTTTGTGCCTGAATATTCCCGTATTTATGCTGAGGAACAATTGTTGCACAACAAATTATTGACCGAAAATGATGTGTTGCCAATTGCTGAAGGTCAAATGCGACTTGAAAACTACTTCACCCCAAAAGCGAACATCTTACTCATTTGTGACACCGATTTATTGGAGACAAAAGTCTATTCAGAAGCGTATTATGGCGGCGTCTGTGATCCTGATTTAGAGAAATATGCGATTGAAAACATTTACGATTTGTATTTTTTGACCTATATTGACATTCCGTGGGAGGCTGATGCTTTAAGAGACAAGCCACATGAACGGGAAACCATGTTTTTGGCTTTTGAAAAGGCTTTAAAAACCTACAATAAACCCTATGTTTTGTTAAAAGGAAATATGGAAGAGCGCTTGACGTCTGCCATTGATCAAATTGATGAACTTATAAAAAATAAGACGTGAAATTTACAGAAAACGACATACGACAAATTGAAAATAAAGGCCTGACTTTAGCCAAGGTTCAATCGCAAGTTGAGCTTTTTGAAACCGGTGTGCCTTTCGTAAATCTGAGTTCAGCAGCAACAATAGATAATGGAATTGTAAGATGCTCCGAAGCTGAAAAGGCCGATTATATCAATTACTTTGAAGCTAAACGGAATACTATTTCGATATCAAAATTTGTTCCTGCTTCTGGTGCGGCTACACGGATGTTCAAAACCTTGTTCAAGTTTATTGAAGAATATTTACCGGAGACTGAAACCATAAATTCATTTATCAATAGGAATAAGGGCTTGGATTTGTCCCTGTTTTTTGTGGGGATTGAAAAGTTGCCATTTTATGAATTGGTTCTTGAACAATTGAAGGTGTTTTATCCAGACTATAAGTCCTTTTCCGACGATAAGCAAAAGTTGTTATTTGTTAAAACCATGTTGGATGAGGATAAAATGAATTACGGATTTTATCCCAAAGGCTTATTGCCATTTCATGAGTATAAAGACCATTTGGCGACTGCTTTTGTGGAGCATTTGTTTGAAGCGGCACTCTATGCTTCTACAAACAACATTGCGATTTTACATTTTACAATTTCTGAACGTCATAAAAATAGTTTTGATCATGAATTTCAACGTGTTCATAAAATCGTGGAACGTAAAACCAATACTAAGTTTCATATTTCATTTTCCTATCAGAAGGAATCAACCGATACGATTGCGGTAACTCCAGATAACGATTTTTTCCGAGAGGAGGATGGGCAATTAATGTTCCGACCATCTGGACATGGCGCACTTTTAGAGAATTTGAGCCAATTGGATGCCGATGTGATTTTTATTAAGAACATTGACAATGTCGTGGTTTACAAATATGAAAATGAAGTTGCCGAATATAAAAAGATGTTGGCTGGGATGTTGCTTGAAAACCAACATCAAGTTTTTGATTATTTGAATCTTCTCGAAAATGAAGAGGTCTCAGAAAAGGATATTTCTGAAATTGCCGAATTTTTGGTGAATAGGTTATACGTGGTATTTAATATCGAATTTCATAAATATGCCACTAAATATCAAATCGAGTATCTGGTTGAAAAATTAAACCGGCCAATTCGCATCTGCGGCATGGTAAAAAATGAAGGCGAACCTGGTGGTGGCCCGTTTTGGGTAAAGGAAGAAAGTGGTCAAATATCGCTTCAAATTGTGGAATCTGCACAAATAGATCATGAGAGTAAAGCCCAAATGGAGATCCTGAAAAATGCCACACATTTTAATCCGGTGGACTTGGTATGTGGCATCAAAAATTATAAAGGCGAAGTTTTTGATTTACAGAAATTTGTGGATCCCACGACAGCTTTTATAACGATGAAAACAAGCGCGGGTAAAGAATTAAAAGCTCTAGAACTACCCGGACTTTGGAACGGCAGTATGGCACGATGGAACACCATTTTTGTTGAGGTGCCGCTGATCACTTTTAATCCTGTAAAAACCGTAGCTGATTTGTTGAAACCGACGCATCAGATTAAGTAGTTTTCAGTTGGCAGTTCTCAGTGTGCAGTCGGCAGTCAATTGGAGAGAAGAAATCCAATATGAACTCTGTTTAAAAATCGGTGTAATCCGTGAAATCCGTGTCTAAAAATAAATCATGAATAAAGACATTCTACAATCCGAATTACAATTTAAAGCTGTTAGAAGCTCAGGTGCTGGCGGTCAGAATGTCAATAAAGTCTCTTCTAAAGTTGAGCTTATATTTGATTTGGAAGCTTCCTTAGGTCTCACAGATGATGAAAAAGAGCTATTAAAGCAATCTCTCAGTAATCGGCTCACTAAAGATAATGTCCTTTTGCTTCAATGTGAAGAAAGCAGAAGTCAACATAAAAATAAAACACTGGTGGTTGAACGTTTTTTTAATCTCCTTGAAGACGGATTATTTATTCCGAAAGAACGTATTGCAACAAAAACACCACGATCAGTCGTCAGGAAACGATTGAAAGCAAAGCGAAAAATATCGGATAAAAAAGCGAATCGGAAGCCGCCTGAGTTGGAGTGAGTTTTTAGTCGGCAGTTGGCAGAATTCAGTCAGCAGTCTTCAGTGAGCAGTCTTCAGTCAGCAGTCTCAGTCTCAGTCACAGTATTCAGTTGGCCTTGTCTACGGGGCATTAAAAACCTTTGGCTCATCAATATTTTGGGTCTCAGGAGCTCGGCGAGAACTACACGAATTTGGGCGGATTGCTACGTGCTGTTTCATTGATCTATACAGATGTTTCACTGAGATATATTTGGAATTTCGATTATGGTGGAGATACAGCTAATCCCTAATCCCTCATTCCTAATGCCTTTTTTCCTCTGCGTCTCCGCGTCTCTGCGAGAGAAATTGTAGCACGCTGATTTCTACTGATCTTCAATGAAAAATATGAGGAATTTTGATTATGGTTGAGCTGCAACTAATCCCTAATACCTCATTCCTAATTCCTTTTCCTCTGCGCCTCAGCGTCTCTGCGAGAAAAGTTCCTGAGTATTCTCAAAGTAATTTCCCCCTCCAATTCTGTTGATTAAAAAATTATTCATTCTTACTTTTTAATTCTTATTTCATTCCTATCTTTGTACTGTTCTCAAAAAAGGGGTGCTTGATAAATTGAAGATTGAAGAGTAACGATTGAAGATTGATGAATACAAACGTTCAGAAAATCAACAATCATAATTCAACAATCAACAATCTTTTCGGCTGAGATCATACCCATTGAACCTAGAACAGGTAATGCTGTTTAGGAAAAGGCGATAGTCGCCCATTAATTTTATTTGTTTCGAATTTGTCGTCCGGAAGACTTTGTAGAAACAAATAAAAATCAAATTAATAATAAGAATAATTACCTCTTTTTATTCGTCTAAAATCTTTTATTCGAATGAAAACTCTATTCGCAAGTCGATCGGCTCAAAGTCGAATCAAACCATCTTTAAAACTTGTTTTATCTTTTGTTTTGCTGTCGCTTAGCTTCACTGCTTTTGCGCAAAACTATCGCGTGTCTGGTCGCGTAACCCAACAAAATGCTGAGCCACTTGCTGGCGTGAGCATTCAGTTGAAATCTGGCCAAGCTTGGACGCAAACCGATCTTAACGGACAGTATGATTTGGAATTACCTAAAGGAAAACACACTTTGGAAATCCGGTATCTCACAGCACGGCCTGTCGAAAAAACCTTTGATCTTACTGCAGATTTAGTGTTGGATATCCTCATTAATGAGCATGCAGAAATTTTAGATGAGGTCTTGGTCAATGCTGTTCGTGTCGGTGCAAATTCGCCGATTGCGCATTCTAATATTTCTAAAGAAGATTTAGAAAAGCGAAATCTCGGTCAGGATATTCCAATGCTGCTTAACTTTTTACCATCGGTGGTAACGACGACAGATGCTGGAGCTGGTGTGGGTTATACCGGAATACGTATACGTGGGATTAATGCACAATCGACCAACGTCACAATTAACGGGATTCCGTTTAACGATGCGGAATCCATGGGAACGTTTTGGGTAAACTTGAGTGATTTTGCGTCTTCAACCGAAAGCATGCAATTGCAGCGTGGTGTAGGAACTTCAACCAATGGTTCTGGGGCTTTTGGAGCGAGTCTTAACGTGCTTACCGAAGGGGTGTCTAACGATGCTAGTGCCGAAATCGCGAATAGCTTCGGAAGTTATAACACGCACAAACACACGGTCAAATTCAGCACCGGACGTTTAAATGACCATTTCGAAATTTCAGGGCGATTGTCAAACATCAAATCTGATGGCTATATCGATCGTGCAACATCAAATCTGAAATCATATTTCCTTCAAGGCGCTTACGTGGATACCAATCGGTTGATTAAAGCCGTAGTTTTTGGCGGTCAAGAAATCACGTATCAAGCTTGGAATGGATTGGAAGATTTAGATCTTTTAAAAAATGACCGAACATTTAATACCGCTGGAATGTACACTGATGCCGATGGAAACATTCAGTTTTATGATAATGAAATTGACGATTACAGTCAGAATCATTACCAATTACATTGGAACGAGCGTTTGGATAAAAACTGGTCGACCACTTTAGGATTGAACTACACCAAGGGTCTAGGGTTTTTTGAGCAGTATAAAGAAAATCAAAAATTAGTTAAGTATGGCATGGATATTATCGTGCTGGGTGGAGAAACCATTAGTAAAAGTGATTTGGTGCGTCGTCGTTGGTTGGACAACGATTTTTATGTGGTTAATGCCAATGCCAATTATAAAGAAGATAACTTAAATCTGTCTTTTGGTACATCTTTTAGCACCTATAGTGGCGATCATTTCGGGGAGGTTATTTGGGCACAATACGCAGGAAACACACCAAAAGGACATCGGTATTATGATGGTAACGGAAAGAAAATAGATGCTAGTGTCTTTGCAAAGGCAACCTTTAATATTGACGAGCAGTTGAGCTTTTATGGCGATCTGCAATTCCGAAATGTAGGTTATAATACAACAGGGACAAATTCGGATGTCGAGCTTATGGAGCTTGACGAAACTTTCAATTTCTTTAATCCAAAAGCCGGATTGACCTATCAGTTTAATCCAGCAAACGCGATGTACTTTTCTTATGCAAGAGCCAATCGTGAACCGAACCGCAAGGATTATCAAAATAATGCCGACGTAAAGCCAGAGCAACTGAACGATTTTGAGATGGGCTGGAGGTATGAGGAATCCACATTCCGTATGAATGCCAATGCTTATTATATGTTGTATAATGAACAATTGGTATTGACGGGAGAACTTAATGATACTGGTGGCGCAATCAGAACCAATAGTGGCGATAGTTACCGTTTAGGGTTAGAATTGGAAGCATCACTGCAATTGACTTCGCAATGGCGCTTGCAGCCAAGTGTGACTGTGAGTTCTAATAAAGCAAAAAAGACAGTGGTTGAACTTGATGGCGAATTGGTCGATTTGGGCAAAACAAACATTTCGTTTTCCCCAAATGTCGTGGCATCAAATGCTTTAACATTTCAGCCCAAAGACTATTTTCAGATCAGTTTATTGAGCAAATATGTGGGTGAACAGTTTATGGGAAATACCGATTCTCAGAAATCTAAATTAGATGCTTATTTTGTCAATGATTTGAATGTGACTTACGAATGGGTTTTGAAATCTAAAGATGATTCACCGAAAAAACCGTTTATTAAATCGATTCTGTTTTCCGGATTGGTCAATAATATCTTCAATGAGAAATATGTTTCCAATGGATTCTATTACACCTATGATGATAAAGACACTGATCCAAACCAAGTGACCACGATAGAAGTTGCTGGCTATTTTCCGCAGGCTACCACCAACTTTCTGATTGGAGCGACCTTAAAATTCTAATTGGTAACAATAAGGGAGTTTCCGGATCTGGATACGCGGTATTCCTTGAGTCCGCAAGGTAATTGTTTGCCAATGGAACCTCCTGTAAATAAACTATAAGTATTGGCGTCAGTGCAGCCACAAACTGCATTGGCGCCAGTAATTGTAAGTA
>NZ_JBDSLS010000025.1:0-19041 GCF_039916245.1 Gelidibacter sp. | reverse complement strand
TCTTTTTCTTCAGAATCCAAAATGGAAATGGAAGCAATACCGTCTTCGTCACCAACAATTTTGGTGAAACCTAATGGCGATTTGATAATGCAAGTTTCCATTTGCCTTTAAGATTCTAAGGATTTTTTTGAGGAATCGGTTTGACCTAACTTTCCAAAATTATGCTCGTATTGGGAACGCCATATTGCGAAATGCGCTCTAAAAAAGTAACCAGATCTTTATTGCTTTTGAAATATGCAAGAATGCATAAGCGGTCTTCTCCAGTAATGCGATCACAACGCTGTACTTCCTCGTGATGAATGATTTGATTATAGGCCGTTCTTACTGTGCTCGATTGATGAATTGTTAAATGGATATAGGCCTTTGTTGTGACGCCAAATTTTTCATCATTGAGTTTAAGGGAATAGCCTAAAATAATCCCTTTGTCTTCCAATTGTTTCACGCGTTTGCCGATAGCAGGGGCAGAGAGCTCAACCTTTTTGCCAATGGTAGCAAAGGATTCTCGTGAATTTTTGCGAAGCATTTGAATAATTTGTTTATCGATGTCGTCCATTGGAATCAAAATTAGAATTACGTTTTATCAATTTAATCGAAATTAAATATATCGAAATAATTTTGAATAGAAATCAAAAAAAGCGCATTTCAAAGGTCTCTATTTTTTAAATAACCTTTGAAATGCGCTTTAGATAATAACTTTCCTGTTGAAATGAGGCGTTTTACTTATTTAAAAGTCGCACCACATCCTTCGCAAAGTAACTCGCAATGATATCGGCTCCAGCACGTTTAATGGCTGTAATTTGTTCCATCATGACCGCATCATGGTTGAGCCAACCTCTTTCGGCAGCTGCTTTTAGCATCGCATATTCTCCTGAAACCTGATACACGGCAACAGGTACATTGACGGCATTCTTGATTTCACGGACGATATCCAAATAGCATAAACCTGGCTTTATCATTACGATGTCAGCACCTTCATCAATATCCATTTCGGTTTCTCGGATCGCTTCCCAACGGTTACCATAATCCATTTGATAGGTTTTTTTATCTTTTGGAATGTTAAGCATGTCCACAGGTGCAGAATCCAACGCATCACGGAAAGGTCCATAAAACGCGGAAGCATATTTGGCGGAGTAGCTCATAATGCCTGTATCGGTAAAACCTTCATGTTCGAGTGCTTCACGAATGGCCAAAATACGACCATCCATCATATCACTCGGGGCAACAAAATCGGCACCAGCTCGCGCATGCGAAACACTCATTTGTGCCATAAGATCCGCACTTTCATCATTTAAAATAATGCCGTTTTTGACGATGCCATCATGTCCATAAGCTGAGTATGGATCAAAGGCTACGTCAGTCATCACGAGCATATCAGGACAGGCGTTTTTGACGGTTTTAATGGCGCGTTGCATCAGTCCGTCTGGATTAATGGTTTCGGTGCCTTTATTGTCTTTTAAATTGTCGGGAACTTTAACAAAGAGCAATACCGATTTCAGACCCATATTCCAAAGATCTTTAATTTCATTTTCGAGTAAATCCAGGCTGTATCTAAAGTAATTTGGCATGGATGCAATTTCTTCTTTTACGCCTCTTCCTTCTGTTACAAAAATTGGAACGATAAAATCGTTAGGTGTAATGATCGTTTCTCTTACCAATGATCGAATGGCTTCGTTGGTTCTTAATCTTCTATTTCTTCTTAATGGATACATAATTTTAGTCTTTAGTTTGCAGTCATCAGTCATCAGTCTGCAGTTAATATTTATGAGACCTGTGAGGTCTTGTTTTTAGAATTTAATCCAATCCTTAGGTTTTTTTAATAGGTCTATCAATTTTTCTTCGTCGCTGCCTTTTTCAGGATGATGGTCATAAACCCATTGCACATGTGGAGGCAGGCTCATCAAAATACTTTCGATGCGTCCGTTGGTTTTTAATCCAAATAAGGTGCCTTTATCATGAACTAAATTAAATTCTACATAACGTCCACGACGGATTTCCTGCCAGGTGCGTTGCGCGTCAGTATAAGGAAGGTCTTTTCTTTTTTCAACTATAGGGACATAACATTCCAGGAAACTGTCGCCAACTTCAGTTACAAAGCTGTACCAATCTTCCATGGACATCTCATCAGTGGCTTTGCAATAATCAAAAAATAAACCGCCAAGACCACGGGCTTCCTCGCGATGTGTGTTCCAGAAATAATCATCACATTTCTTTTTATACAACTCGTAAAAATGAGGTTGATGCTTATCGCAAGCCGTTTTACAGACGTGATGAAAATGAATCGCATCATCATCAAATAAATAGTAAGGCGTTAAATCCTGTCCGCCACCAAACCAAGAATCAACAATGTTGCCTTGTTGATCATACATTTCAAAATAGCGCCAATTGGCATGAACTGTGGGCACCATCGGATTTTTGGGATGTAATACCAAACTCAGTCCGCAGGCAAAGAAATTGGCATCTTTGACGCCAAAATACTGTTGCATACTATCTGGGAGTTCGCCGTGAACTGCGGAAATATTAACACCTCCTTTTTCGAAAACATTGCCGTTTTCAACAACTCTTGTTCTTCCGCCGCCGCCTTCAGGACGTTCCCAAACATCTTGTCGAAATTTGGCTTTCCCATCTATCGCTTCGAGTTTTGAGGTAATGGTGTCTTGAAGGTTTAGGATGTAATTGTAAAATTTATCTTTTGTTGGAAGACCTGTAAGGTTTTTAAAACCTGACAGGTCTATAGCTTCTGGTTTTTGACTGTTATGGGTAAACATAAAATTTTTCATATCTGCGAATAAATTTAGGATGTAATCTTTTTTATTTGAAATGAGACTTGGCTCATTTTGAATAAACGCATTAAAAGATGAAAATCTATAATCTCCGAAATCTTCGACTACACCATGGTTTTCAGGGTTTTTATGAATATACAATACTAGGTTTTTAAGATAATTTTCATCTTTGATCGCAACTCTTTTGAAAGGTCTTTCAAATAGCGCTCCTGTTCTTGAATTTTCCTTATTGAATGCTTTGGAATAGGCATTGAATAAATTTGAAAAAGCTTGGGATGCTTCCTTTTCATCAGAAATAATTTGAACTGCCATATGAAAATGATTATTCATCAAACAATAACAAAGAATATCAACTTTGGAAGTGAGATGCTTTTCGACCAATTGAAGGAAGTATTGCATATTATCTTCGTTATTAAATAATAGACCACTATTTATACCTCTATTATAAATATGATAATAATGTTCTTGTTTCAGTGTTTCCATTTTAATTATTTTAGATCTTACAAACCTGACAGGTTTCTAAAACCTGTCAGGTCTTGACAACTCAAAAAGTTCCATAGCAAGCGGTGTTCCATTCAAAGTCATAAACTCATCTTCTAAAGTTTCTACCCATTGGAAACCCGATTGTAAGGCCACATTAACACTTGGTAAATTGGTTTTGTGCACAATGATTTGAAGTATTTCAAGTCCCATGGTTTCAATGACATAGTCGGACGTTGCTTTTATAGCTGTACTCATCAGTCCTTCGCCCTTAAAACGTTTGCCGATGCAATAAGCGAATTCGGCTTTTTTAGTTTCCCAATCCAAGTTTTTTAGAATAATCATGCCGAGGATATTTCGGCTGTGTTTATCATTAATTACAAATACAAAGGCTTTCTTTTTTTTGGCTGCTTTAATTTTCCGAGCGATATAGTTTTTTGTACTTTCCAAGGTTGTGTTTTCCCCTAATGTTTTAGGGAGATACTTCATAAAACGTTCGGTATTGGACACGAGTAATTTGTTCAGCTGCAAAGCATTTTTAGGTTGTAATAATGAAATGGAAAAATGTTCTGAACTATATATCATTGGATTTTAATCGGTTTTGATCTTTAAGCAAAGCCACGGTTTCGGTTGATGCCGCAGTGACTGACAAAGGTAATACGAGAATGATTCCAATCACTGGAATCAATAAAAACAACATGAAAACCATCCCGTTTCCAATGGCCAATCCTCGATGTTGTTTTACAAATTTAATACTTTCGTCGTATTTAAAATGACGTTCCAAAGTGTAATCCATATTTCCAAAACCTGCATAATAGGCCTGAACTAAAAACAATAAAACGGTGGATGCAAGGCCGATAATTGGAATAAAACCTATGAGTAAAATAGGAAAGGTCAACAACAATTCCATCATCAGATTTCGGACGTTAATTCGAATGCCTCTCCATAACTGTTCAGAAAATGAAGTGTCCCGATGCTGATGGCGTTCCACACCTAATAAATGGGATTCAATTTTTTCAGATACCGGACTCATAAAAGGCGCCGAAAGGGCCATCACAATATGCTTGTAAAGAATAAATCCTAAGATAAGAATCAACACACCACTCAAGATTTCGCTGATTAAGGAAAAGGTTTCCTTTCCTCGTTCCCAAGCCCAAAGTTTTGAAATGTAAAACGCGAAATTATCAGCAAAGGTATAAGCCGCTAAAATGATGGCGGAGGCAATCAAAAAACTAATCAACATCGGCACACGAAAATATTTCCAAAGTCCGAGTTTGGAAATTAATTTCAATGTTCCAGCATAAGCTTTGATGCCTTTGAAGATGTTTTTAATCATACACTGAGATGAGACCTCATAGGTTTTAAAAACCTGTGAGGTCTTTTAAATGCTTATCTAATTTGGACTCTTATATTCTTTTACGGCATCAATAAATGCTTTCGCATTGTCTAATGGAATATTTGGTAAAATGCCGTGACCTAAATTGACGATATATCGGTCTTTTCCAAATTCATTAATCATTTGAGTGACCATTTTCTTGATTACTGCAGGTGGCGAGAATAATCTGGAAGGATCAAAATTGCCTTGCAAAGTTATTTTTCCGCCAGTTAAGTAACGCGCATTTTGCGGAGAACACGTCCAGTCAATACCCAACGCTGTGGCGTTCGATTTGGCCATGTCGCCCAATGCAAACCAACAGCCTTTTCCAAAAGCAATTACAGGGGCGTGATCCTTTAAAGCTTCAATAATCTGATTGATATATTGCCAAGAGAATTCATTGTAATCTGCAGGCGCTAACATGCCTCCCCAAGAATCAAATATCTGTACCGCATCACATCCAGCCGCAACTTTAGCTTGCAAATACGTAATGGTTGTATCCGTTATCTTTTGTAATAACTGGTGTGCGGCAATAGGATTTGTAAAACAAAATTGTTTGGCTTTATCAAAGTTCTTGCTGCCTTGGCCTTGTACGCAGTAGCATAAAATCGTCCAAGGTGATCCTGCAAAACCAATTAGTGGCACTTCGTTATTCAATAATTCTTTGGTGGCTTTAATGGCTTGCATCACATAATCCAGCTCCACATGAACATCAGGAACAATTACATTGTCCACATCTTGTTGCGTGCGGATAGGATTTGGCAAATAAGGTCCAAAGTCAGGTTTCATTTGTACCTCGATATTCATCGCTTGTGGAATGACCAAAATATCACTGAATAAAATGGCAGCGTCCATTCCATAACGACGGATAGGTTGTACGGTAATTTCGCTCGCTAATTCTGGCATTCGACATCGGGTAAAGAAATCGTATTTTTTTCTGATTTCCATGAATTCAGGTAGATAACGTCCGGCTTGACGCATCATCCAAACTGGTGGACGTTCAACTGTTTCGCCTTTTAATGCTCTTAAGTATAAATCGTTTTTTATCATTTCTTTTTTTAAAATAGCCCCAAAATCTGGGATTTCTAGGTTAAACTAATTTTTTATTTTACTCTGGACTTTATAAGTCTTTACTTTTTATTGCTTAAAGTGGTAATTTTTTCATCCAACCCAAAAACAACCATGATATCATCTTTTTCGATACGTGTGGTTGCGGTAGGAACGCCAATCACTTCGTTTACTTTGGTAGTCGCTCCAATAAAATTGGTTTTTTCTTTGGTACGTAATAAGGTTACGATGTTGACTTTATATTTTATCCTGATGTCTAATTCTCCAATTGTTTTACCGATAAAACTTTCAGGCGGTTTAATTTCTGAAATAGAATAGTGGTCATCTATTTTATAATTATCGATGAGGTTTTTCAAATTGATCTTATACGTCAATTTTTCAGCGGCTTCTTTCTCTGGATGAACGATCACATCAATGCCCATAGCCTGTAAAACGGTGTCATGAATGTCCGATAAGGATCTACTGATGATTTTTCCTGAACATAATTTTTTTACGATGGCGGTGGTTATAATGGCAGCACCTTCGTTTTCGCCAATGGCCACCACGATTAAATCTGCTTGTTTGGTGGGAAGTGCTTGATACGCTTGTTCGTTGGTGGCATCCATACACACCACATGTGCCAATTTATCTTTGGCAAGATTTACTTTTTCCATCTGTTTGTCAACGGCAATAACTTCATTACCTGTCTCTGTCAGGTTTAAAGCTAAGGACAAACCAAAATTTCCGAGACCAATGATAATAATTTTCATCTTTTAATTGATTAAAATAGGTTCTTGAGGATATTGATAAAATTTTTGTTCTATCTGACCTAACATGCCAAATAATAGGTTTAAGGTGCCGATTCTACCCAAAAACATGACTAGGATGATAACGTATTTACTCGGAACACTTAGGGTTGGTGTGAGGTTTAAGCTCAAACCAACCGTGCCATAAGCTGAAAAGCACTCAAAAGCTATCGGCAAGATGCCTGCGTTAGGTTCGAAAAACAGGAGTAATAAGATGCTAAGGCCGATTACTAAAAGCGAAATCATGATAATCGCAAAAGCTCTGTTGACCGAACTGCTAGAGATTTCCCTAGTGTTAATTTCTATTCTATTTCGACCACGTGCCGTCGCATAAATATTGAGCATGGCAATGGCGAAGGTGCTGGTTTTTATCCCACCACCGGTAGATGCTGGAGAGGCTCCAATCCACATTAAAAAAATGACAAACAATAGGGATGGCGTCGCAACATGTGTATAATCTATGGTATTAAAACCTGCAGTTCTGGGCGTCACAGATGAGAACATTGCCGAGGTAATGCGTCCATAGAGCGTGACATGTTCTTTTAGCGAGTGATTGGCTTCTGCAAAAAAGAAAAAGACAAAACCAGCTAACAATAGGATACAGGTGGTAATAAATATGATTTGTGAATTCAGCTTAAAAACTCTGACGGGCAATGTTTTAATATTATTTACAAAAAAATTGCTGAAAGCCGTTTTGAAATAAATATATGAATTGTAGACGATATTATAGCCTAAGCCTCCTATGACAATCAATAGCATAATAGCCCATTGCAGGGAATAGGCAAATCGGTAACTAGGATCATAAAAACCTCCAACGGCAGTAGAAAAACCTGCATTACAAAAAGCGGAAATGGCATGGAATATAGAGAAGAAGAGTTTGTCTTTTACATTATCAATTTGATCAATCGAAAAATAGATGCAGGCGGCACCGATCATTTCGACAGTTAAGGTAAATAAAACCACACGAGCTGCTATTTTTAAAACATCTTGAAGATTTTCTGAAGCCGTAAAATCTTTGACATAGAGGCCTTCTCTAAAGGACGAATTTTCTCTAAAAAAATAAGCGAAAAATGATGTAAAAGTCAGAATGCCTAAGCCTCCAATTTGAATTAAAGCCAAGATAACTCCTTGGCCCAATTGCGTAAAATCATTAGCGGTGTCCAATACTGTTAATCCGGTTACACAAATAGCGCTGGTAGCGGTAAATAATGCGTCAATAAAACTTATGCCGTGAGCAGTAACTTTAGGAAGCATTAAAAACAATGCACCTATAAAAGAGAAAATAAAAAAACTCCCTACAAAAAGAATGGCCGGATTGAAGTAGATTTTATAAACAAACTTTATCAGCATGGAAAGCCTCATAAGCAAGTATAAAAATAGGCCCACCTCAAATATAACCCTGCATTGTTTTAACGCAGGAATCATATCCTGTCCTTGATTCAGTAACAAATAAAGACCTGACGACGTTAGGGTCGCCGTTAATAAAATCAAGTTGAATATTAAGGTTTTCCTTATTCCTGCATCGTCGAATTGGAAATATTTTAAAATATTAAATCCAATTAAAACACTTGTAAGCGTAAAAAAGACAAGAATTTTATAAGGTTTGTAGTCGTCATTAATGGTAAATCCAAAATCGAATATCAAGAAAAACAAGATGAGAATATCGATAAAACGATATAAATTCTTGAATGATTTTAGATTGACCATGGACCACCTATTTAGGAGCTATAAATTTAAGTTATTTTTATAACCTTACTGATAATCTAATGGTTATAATGTTCATTCACTAAATCAATGACACTTTCAACCGTCGGAATTTTGGCGACTCTCACATCCTCAAAATACTTTTTAGCTTCCGTGGCCGTAGTTTCTCCTATACAATAAGCGATCTTTTTATCTGCCGTATTGTTGATCATATAACTGTCCACTGTGGACGGGCTATAAAACATAATACCTTCAACATTTGAATCAATTTTTTCAGAGTCGAGAATGGTTTTATAAGCTTCAACCTCATTGACTTTAATGTGATTGTTTTGTAAGGTCGTGGAAATTTCATCCAAGCGAATGTCACTGCAAAAGTGCGTCACTTCGGTGCCATCCATGAATTCTACCAAATAGGCAGCCAGATCTTTAGCATAATTTTCAGAATGTTTGACCTTTCCGATTTTAGTTTCGATCAACCTTTTGGTGCGTCGCCCAACACAATAAATGTTTTTAAACTGTAATTCTTCTTTAGGAACACTAGAGAGAATGGCTTCTACCGCATTTTGACTCGTGATGATGACGTTGTCAATTTTCGATTTTAAAACAGGCTTCGAAATCCTGTTAAAGCTTATTTTTAAGAAATCTGTGCTGGCCGCATGTACATTTTTAAAAAGCTGACGTTGGCCTTCGCTCAAATTGCGAGTAGAAAAAACTTGAATCTGTTTCTCCTCGTCTCTCAGATCATTCATTAATCGCTGACCACCACGGTCTATGACGTAATCGGCCGCAAATTGTGCGATATTATGATGGTTGCCCAATTTTTCTTTACGCGTTACCTCAATCTTTTTCGTTCCATCTAAACTCAATAGGACGCCTTGAAAAGATACTTCTTCATCTTTAATGAATGCTAAAGCGCCAATTGGAGCAGAGCAACCACCTTCCAATAAATTTAAAAATTGACGCTCAATCGTGGTACATATTTCGGTCTCCTCGTGGTTGATTTCCTTAAGGATGGTCAATACATCTTCATCAACTTCACGTGCAGTGATCATGATGGCGCCTTGTGCCGGAGCTGGAACCATCCAATCAAGATTGATCGCATCTTCTGGACGTACGCCAATTCTGCCAATGCCTGCTGCTGCAAAAATAGCCGCATTCCAATCCTCATTATCTTGCAGTTTTTCAAGTCTGGTATTAATGTTGCCGCGTAATCCGACAATGGTATGGGTTGGATATCGGTTAAGCCATTGTGCTTTTCGTCTTAAACTACCTGTTGCAATGACGGCATCTTTTTGAGATAAAAATTCTTCATTATTCTTAAATACTAAAGTGTCTCTCACATTGCCACGTTTTAAAACGGCTGCCTGAACGATGCCTTGTGGCAAAATCGTAGGTACGTCTTTAAGTGAATGTACCGCAATATCGATTTGATTGTTGAGCATGGCCTCGTCTAATATTCGAGTGAAAACACCTACAATTCCCATTTCATAAATGGGTTTGTCAAGTCGCAAATCGCCTGTTGATTTTACAGGTACCAATACCGTTTTATGACCCAGATGTTGGAGTTGTTGTTGTACAGTTTTGGCTTGCCATAGCGCTAATTCGCTATCGCGAGTACCAATTCTTATAAGTTTAGACATTTGTAGTGGATTCTAATTGGAACACTTTTCTGATGAGTTCAATGCTGTCATCAGTTGACATATGATCTGTTTTGAGATGGTATGCAAAGTGATTTGTTATTTTTTGGATGATATTATTGCTGATTAATTCTGCTTGTGCTTCATTGAAATCCGCATGTTTTTTACGTTGGGTTTCCAATTCCGCATTTTTTAAATCAAGCAATTTGTGCTTTAATGCTTTGATGGTTGGGGCAAATTTTCGAGTGGCAAGCCAGCTGTTAAAATCCAGTTTTACTTCTTCTAAAATTTGCTCCGCCAAAGGTATAAATTCTTTTCTGCGTTCTAAGGTATCATCAGTCATTTTTGATAAATCATCAAGATGAATCAAGGTCACATTTGATAATTCCGTGACATCTGGATTCACGTTTCTTGGAATCGATAAATCTAAAATCAAAATTGGCTTATTAGATTGGATGGATTCTTTCGTTACCGTTGGACTTTGGGCACCTGTAGCAACAATCAAAATATCGGAAGCATTGATTTCTTTTTGAAGATCGGCATAATCTTTAACCAACAAATTGAACTTCCCAGCAATGGCTTCAGCTTTGGTTTTAGTTCTGTTAATTAAGGTGATATGTTCGTTTTTGGTGTGTTTTACCAGGTTTTCGCAGGTGTTTCTCCCGATTTTTCCAATGCCAAAGAGTAAAATGTTTTTTTCTGAAACATTCTGAATATTGCTCATGATATATTGAACGGATGCAAAAGAGACGGAAGTTGCGCCTGATGAAATTTCTGTTTCATTTTTGATGCGTTTGCTCGCTTGAATAACGGCATTCAGTAAACGTTCTGTGAAAGGATTAAGCAATCCCTTTTTTTTGGATGCTTTTGCGCTTGTTCTTAATTGACTGATAATTTCAAAATCCCCTAAAATCTGACTGTCAAGTCCAGAACCGACGCGGAACATGTGCGAAACAGCCTCGTTGTTTTTTAAAATATAAGCCACGTGCTGAAATTCTTCAATCGTTCCTTTAGAGTTATCACAAAGTAATTTGATGAGTTGGTAAGGATGTTCAGCAAAACCGTAAAGTTCGGTTCGGTTGCAGGTTGAGGTCACAATGAGACTTTCAATGCCCGCTTCTTTGGCCTGATTTAAAAGGTTTTTTTTAGAAGTGTCATCTAAACTAAAAAGGCCTCTAATAGTAGCATCAGCCTTTTTATAACTCAATCCAATGGCATAAAAATAGGTTCCTTTCAGCATATGATAGTAATCGGTAACGGTTTTTAGAAATTGAAAAGACAAAAGTATAACTGTCCTTTAAATAATAAACAACGCTAAACGGACTATAAGTGTCGCTTGGTGTTTTTTATCTTTTATTCTGTAATAAAATAATAAATGTTATACTTTTGCAGCAATAGCAACGCCTTATGAGTGGTTTGTTTAGAACGAATCTAAATAAGGTGTATAAATTTTGATGAGAATGGATTTGGAAAATGTCGCTAAAGGTTCTTTTACAGAAACTCGAATTGATCATGATTTTTTGGTATTGACCTATCAAAACGATAGCAATACTGTAGAAACTATTGAACGTGGAATTGATAGTAGTTTTATTCAATTCCATTTTTGTTTGAAAGGGGCGAGTAAGTTCATATTTAATAATGGGCGGTATGCTTTAGATATATTAGAAGAAAACTCCTTGTTACTTTATAATCCACAACAGGATTTGCCCATCCATTTGGAAATGCATCCAAATTCGTCGTTAGTATCGATTTTGATCTCCATTAAAAAATTCCACGGATTATTTTCGCAGGAAGCTGATTATATTTCTTTTTTAAGTGACGATAATAAGGATAAGAAATACTATCAGGACGGGAAAGTATCTCCATCCATGGCGATTGTTTTGACACAATTGATCCATTATAACTTGAATTCTTCTATCAGGAATCTTTATTATAAAGGAAAGGCTTATGAATTATTGAGTTTATATTTCAATAGAAATGAGGATGCCGACATTGAACAATGTCCGTTTTTGGTGGATGAAGCAAACGTTATCAAAATCAGGAAAGCCAAGGATATTGTGATTTCAAGAATGACCGAACCGCCGACGTTGCAAGAGCTATCGGAAGAAATAGGTTTAACCCTAAAAAAGCTGAAGGAAGGTTTTAAGCAAATTTACGGCGACTCAGTGTTCAGTTTTTTATTTGATTATAAGATGGAAGTGGCCAGAAAGTTATTGGAGTCCAATGAATACAATGTGAATGAAGTCGGCTTGAAAGTTGGTTACAGCTCATCGAGTCACTTTATAGCGGCATACAAAAAGAAATATGGGACAACGCCAAAGAAATATTTAATGTCGTTATCTTCGTAGAGTTGTAAAAATCTCGTAAGAGTTTATGTCAGATTTGAGAGATTTTCAAAATCTACGAATGATTTAAAGTATAAAAGTGATTGAAGTTTAATTTAAAAATAGATTCCTGCCTTCGCAGGAATGTCATATGAAAAAAGGAGTATTACTTGTTAATTTAGGCTCGCCAGATAGCCCAGAACCAAAAGATGTTAAACCTTATTTAAGTGAGTTTTTAATGGATGAACGCGTTATCGACGTTCCGGTTTGGTTACGAACTTTTATTGTAAAAGGGATCATTTTAAATACCCGACCTAAAGCATCTGCGGAAGCGTATAAAAAAATTTGGTGGGAGGAAGGATCGCCTTTAATCGTCATTTCAGAGCGCCTTCAGAAAAAGATACAAAAAAACACGCCGCTACCGGTTGCTTTAGCCATGCGTTATGGTAGCATGACCATCAAAAAAGGTCTTCAGGAGTTGGTGGACAAAGGTGTGGAAGAGGTGTTTTTGATGCCTTTATATCCACAATTTGCCATGGCAACGACCGAGACAATTTTGGTGTTGGCAGAAGAGATTCGAAAAGAACATTTTCCAAGCCTTAAAATTTCCGACTTAAAAGCATTTTACAATCGTGAAGATTATATTGAAGTGCTTTCGCATTCCATTGCAAGACATTTGAAAGATCATCCTTATGATCACCTATTGTTTTCATATCATGGTGTTCCAGAACGTCATATTCGTAAACGCGACATTACCAAATCACATTGTAAAATTGATAGGAGTTGTTGTATAACACCTTCTCCTGCACACGAGTTTTGCTATCGCCATCAGTGTTTGGAAGTGACACGCTTGGTAGCCGATAAGCTTAATTTGGTTCCTGGGACTTATACTTCATCGTTTCAGTCACGATTAGGAGTCGATCCTTGGTTGAAACCGGCTACCGATATTACTATTGAGCGTTTGGGAAAACAAGGCATCAAAAATTTAGCTGTTGTCACACCAGCATTTGTAAGTGATTGTTTAGAAACTTTAGAAGAAATTGCCATGGAAGGCTCAGAGATTTTCCATGAAATGGGCGGAAAAGGCTTTACGACAGTACCTTGTTTAAATGATGATGACGAATTTGTGGCTATTCTATCCAACTGGATCAATGAATGGGCTGCTGTTGAACCCGTAATTGCATAATGGAAAAGTTTTCCTCCCAGGATTTAGGCACACAACCCATTAGTAAACTTCTCATAAAGCAAGCTGTTCCGGCTTCTATTGGGATATTGGTCATGTCGCTCAATATTTTGGTGGATACTATTTTTGTAGGCAACTGGATTGGCTCGACGGCCATTGCGGCGATCAACGTGGTTTTACCAGTTTCGTTTTTTATTGCCGCTTTAGGAATGGCCATTGGTATTGGGGGTTCGTCTATAATATCAAGAGCCTTAGGGGCTGACAATCATAAAAAAGCACTTAAGGTATTTGGTAACCAAATCACTTTAACGTTAATATTGACGCTCTCCCTGGTTGCCGTGGGTCTGTTTTTTGCAGATTCCATTATTGAGTCCTTTGGTGGGAAAGGTGCCATTTTTGAACCCGCCAAAACCTATTATCAAATCGTACTTTACTGAGTGCCGCTTTTGGCACTTTGTATGATGGCCAACACGGTCATTCGTGCAGAAGGCAAACCTAAATTTGCCATGTATGCCATGATGATTCCATCGGTTTGTA
This sequence comes from Gelidibacter sp., assembly GCF_039916245.1. Classification (GTDB taxonomy): domain Bacteria; phylum Bacteroidota; class Bacteroidia; order Flavobacteriales; family Flavobacteriaceae; genus Gelidibacter. The sequence continues at coordinate 5,168 of NZ_JBDSLS010000025.1, read as the reverse complement.
ATCTGATTATGGATTATATTTTCATCAACGTGATGGATTTTGGGATGGCAGGAGCAGCATGGGCGACAACACTATCTTATGTGATTTGTTTGGTATTTATTTTATGGTTTTTTGCCTCTAAAAAGTCAGAATTAAAAATCAATTTCACACATTTAGGACTGAATTTTCCGATTGTAAAGGAAATTACTTCTTTAGGTTTTGTAACCTTAGCGAGACAGGCCGTAGTAAGTGTTACCTACCTATTTATGAATAATATTCTGTTTGATCTGGGTGGAGAGGCCTCTGTGACGTCTTATGCCATTGCGGGTCGGATGTTGATGTTTGCCATGTTTCCAGTCCTAGGTGTTACGCAAGGGTTTTTGCCGATTGCGGGCTTTAACTATGGGGCTGAAAACTACCATCGGGTTAAGGAAACACTGAATACAGCCATCAAGTATGCCGCAATTTTAGCTAGTTTGGTATTTGTCGTATTGATGATTTTCCCGGAAAATATCGCCCGAATGTTTACTACGGATGCTGGTGTACTTCGGCAAGCGCCAAGTGATATGCGCTGGGTTTTTGCCGCAACACCTATTATTGCTTGGCAGTTGATAGGTGCGGCGTATTTTCAGGCGATTGGAAAAGCAAGACCGGCCTTATTGTTGACTTTAAGTAGGCAAGGTTTCATTTTCATTCCGCTCATCTTGATTTTGCCTAAATTTTATGGCGAATTGGGAGTGTGGATTTCTTTTCCAATTTCAGATGTTTTGGCCACCATCGTAACGGCTTATTTTTTGAATCGTGAGATCAAACGGAATTTGACACCTAAAGATATTTAAATAATTGCCGACCCATGGAATACTACAACTACATAAAATCGCTCCATCTTATTTTTGTCATCACTTGGTTTGCAGGACTTTTCTACATTCCAAGGTTGTTTGTATATCAAATTGAATCCTTTCACAAGCCATCTCCTGAAAAGGAAATTTTAGGAAAACAGCTCAAATTGATGGCGAATCGTTTATGGACGATTATCACCTGGCCTTCTGCAATATTGGCGACCGTTTTTGCGATTTGGTTAATCATTTTACAGCCACTTTGGTTGCAGCAAGGATGGATGCATGTGAAATTAGCATTCGTGGTATTGCTCATCTTTTATCACCTGAAAACACATCAGTACTATAAACAACTCCAGCGCGATGAGGTCAAAAAAACCTCCAATTTCATGCGATTGTGGAATGAGGGCGCTACTTTTATTTTGTTCGCCGTAGTGTTTCTGGTTATTCTAAAAAATTCCATCAGTTGGATTTTTGGAGTGGTTGGCATCTTAGTGCTAGGTGTTGTGTTGATGTTGGGTTTCAAACTTTACAAAAACATCCGGGAGAGAAATACGAACTCTTAAAAAACTTCAACCCATATCGCTGCTCTTTGTGAAACTTTGTATTTCCTTTGCGGAACTTTGAGACCTAACTTCTTCACGGTAAAATACTTGACACTACAAGGATTTCCCGCTGATCACACAGATTTTGCAGAAGCTTCACTAAATGGCATAATAAGTTTTGTTATAACAGCTAACTGTATTGGAATTTTGATATTTTAGTTTTTGAAATTTACGGCGCAGCCGTTTTTGGATTGATAATTGCTATCTTTATCGCACTACACTATTTTAAATGAGAATAAGACGATTTTCTTTACGCCTACGCATCTTTTTATCCATGATTCTGTTGGTGCTCATCGCTTCCGTTTTGATTGCAGGCGTAACCATTTACCAGTATAATGAAGAAGCACAAGCGTATCATAGAGATCGTTTGGAACGCAAGGAAGATAATATCAAGCGTCATATTGATTTTGTCATTCGCGGAACAACCTGGGAGGTCATTACCGAAAAGGTGCGATTGATTTTCAGGGAAGAGATTTATAAAATTGCAGATATCCACCAGAGTCAAATTGATATTTTTGATTTAGAGGGAAGTTTGATACTGTCTTCAAAATCGAGTATCGAAGGCGATGCGGGTTCACAATGTTTAAGCCCTCATATTTTAAATGTGCTTTCCAACACCGCAGAACACCGTTTTGTTGAAAAAACCATATTAAATGATCAAACCTACCAATCTTCTTACACTTACATTACCGATAAAAAGTTCAAGTCCATTGCTATTCTGAAATTGCCTTATCTTGAAAATGACGATTTTTTGAATAAGGAATTGAATGAGTTTTTAGAGCGTTTGGGCTATGCCTATTTTTTCATGTTGATATTGGCGATTGTTTTGGCCTATTTCCTATCCTCGTACATTACCAAATCGCTTAAAACCATAAGTGAAAAAATAAAAGCGACACGATTGGAAAAACGCAACAAAAAAATCGAAATCGAATCCTCCAGTGAGGAAATTGCGACTTTGGTAAGGTCATACAACAGTATGATTGATGAATTGGAGGAGAGTGCTGTTAAATTGGCAACCTCAGAGCGTGAACAGGCCTGGCGTGAAATGGCGAAACAAGTGGCCCATGAAATTAAAAATCCGTTGACGCCAATGCGTTTAAGTGTCCAAAGTTTTCAACGCAAATTTAATCATGCCGATCCTGAAATTTATCAAAAATTAGACGAATATAGCAAAACGCTCATCCAGCAAATTGATACGATGAGTTCCATTGCATCTGCCTTTTCCAATTTTGCGAGAATGCCAGCGCAGCAAAATGAAACCCTAAATGTGGTGGAGATTGTAAAATTGGCTTTAGATATTTTCAGTGAAGATTATATTGTTTTTGTAGCCGATGAAAAGGAAATTATTTCGAAGTTGGATCGTACGCAATTGATTCGTGTGGTTACCAATTTAGTCAAGAATGCGACGCAGGCCATTGCCGAAGATAAAGATCCTAAAGTTGTGGTCAGCGTGATGTCTGAAGGCAATATGGTCAAAATCGCAGTGTCCGATAATGGTAAAGGCATAACAGAAGCCGATTTTTCAAGAATATTTGAACCTAAGTTTACCACAAAATCCAGCGGCATGGGCCTCGGATTGGCCATGGTTAAAAATATAGTGGAAACTTACAATGGAACGATTACCTTTACTTCTCAAGAGGGAAGAGGAACAATTTTTACTGTGACGTTTCCTAAAGAATAAAGCAAAAGAGAAGAAATTTATTAATTGAGATCTCCGTCTTTGCTTCGACAAGCTCAACAACCACGCGGAGATAAAAAACACACAACTATGTCTTACGAAAACATCCTATCCAAAACAAAAGATGGTATCACGACGATTACCATCAACCGACCAAATAAGTTAAATGCTTTAAACAAGGCCACTATAAATGAGCTCAATCAAGCTTTTAAAGTGGCGAACAAAGATAAAAACACCAAGGTCATCATCCTTACGGGAAGTGGCGAGAAAGCTTTTGTCGCTGGTGCAGACATTAGCGAATTTGCCCATTTTGATGTAGAAGATGGCGGAAAGCTAGCAGCCAAAGGTCAAGAGTTATTATTCGATTATATTGAGAATTTATCAACTCCGGTAATTGCGGCAGTCAACGGATTTGCGCTTGGCGGGGGACTCGAATTAGCGATGGCCTGTCATTTCCGGATTGCGAGTGATAATGCTAAAATGGGCTTGCCAGAAACTTCTTTAGGCGTTATCCCCGGTTATGGAGGTACACAACGTTTGCCGCAATTAGTCGGCAAAGGCCGCGCTATGGAAATGGTCATGACCGCAAGTATGATTGATGCAGAAACTGCAAAAGCCTACGGATTGGTCAATCATGTGACCACACAAGATGATCTTATACCAATGTGTGAAAAGATTGCGGGTAAAATCATGCGCAATTCTCCTGTGGCCATTAAAGGCGCTATAAAAGCCATCAACGCCAATTATAAAGATGGTGTTGATGGTTTTAAAGTAGAGATCAAACAATTTGGAAAGTGTTTCGGCACTGAAGATTTTATCGAAGGGACAACAGCGTTTTTGGAAAAGCGTAAGGCGGAGTTTCAGGGAAAATAGAACGCAGATGACACAGATAGAGCAGATTTCCACTGATTTTATTTCTGCAATTTCGAAGGTTCTCTGATAAAATCCTTAAGATGAAGATTCCACACTAATCAGTTAAAATCATAGAAAATCAGCGTCATCTGCGTTCTAAAATATAGGATTGGTAACTCTGAAACATTAATAAATACAAGTAAAAAAATGCGAACCAGTTCATCCAGTTCGCATTTTTTTTTATTTTTAAACTTCCGTCTTCCGTCTTCCGTCTTCCGTCTTCTGTTAAGAATTTCCTCCAACAATCGTCAATTCGTCAACAATATGTTTGGCGTCAGAATATTTGTCAATCAACCAAAGTACATATCTGATATCAACGTTGATGGTGCGCTGTAAATCGCTGTCAAAAATAACATCTCCAGCCATCGCTTCAATGTTACCGTCAAAAGCTAAACCAATCAATTCACCTTTACCGTTGATTACAGGAGATCCTGAGTTACCGCCAGTAATATCATTGTCTGATAAAAAGTTTACTGAAAGTTCACCTCTTTCGTTGGCATAACGTCCGTAATCTTTTTTCGCGTACATGTCTAACATATGTGCTGGCAAATCAAATTCGTCATCATTTGGAACGTATTTAGCGATCATGCCTTTTAAGGTCGTGTAGTTGTTGAATTCTGCATCGTTTCTTGGATCAGCAGGTAAAGCTCTCACTTTTCCGTAGCTTAAACGCAAGGTAGAGTTAGCATCCGAATATTGGATTTTGCTCAATCCAGATTCACGTAATCCTGCAACCAACTTTCTGAAAGCCGCTTGATAATCATTCTCAGGTTTTACCAAACTTTCTGGTTGCTCTCTGTATTTCGTCATGATTTGATCAGAGAACGTATACAAAGGATCATTTTTCAGTTTTGAAGCATCTGGATTTGCTAAAAATGCGGTAATGCTTTCTTTTGAGCTAAAGATGCTGTTGTCAAACATTGAATCCACATAGGCTGTAAAGTCATTGTTGTTTTGTGCAGCAACTTCTTTTACGATTTCTGGAAGTGGATAATTCGTTTTAGAAGCATATAAATTCAACTGTCTAGCCAAAATTTCTTTTTCTAAAGGCAAGTGGTAATTTTTATAATTACTATCTATAAAACCTTCTAATCTTGGCAACATGTTTTCACGTGCGGCTTCATTGGCAGCAACATATTGCTCTAAAGCACTACCTAA
>NZ_JBDSLS010000024.1:0-12613 GCF_039916245.1 Gelidibacter sp. | reverse complement strand
TCACTTTCAGCAAACTGGATGTGGCCTTGTAAAAACGAGGGAGAAGATGCCCGACTTTATGCCGCTGTTAAAGCAGTTTCTGATTTTACAATTGATTTAGGAATCAACGTTCCAACAGGAAAAGATTCGCTTTCAATGAAGCAAAAATATCCAAACGGAGACGTTATTTCTCCAGGAACGGTGATCATTTCTGCAGCAGCAAACTGTAGCGACATTACCAAGGTGGTTGAGCCTGTTTTGAAAAGAAATTCAGGAAATATCTACTATATTAATATTTCGCAAGACGATTTTAAATTAGGAGGCAGCTCGTTCGCGCAAATTGTTAATAAAATCGGAAATGAAGCACCGAATGTAAAAGAAGCTGCTTACGTTAAAACCGTTTTCAATACCATTCAAAAACTCATCAAGGACAGCAAAATTGTTGCAGGACATGATGTGGCTTCTGGCGGATTGATCACGACCTTATTAGAAATGTGTTTTGCCGATAACAATCTGGGCGCTGAATTGGATCTTAGTGATTTAGGTGAAAAAGATTCGTTTAAAATTCTATTTGCCGAAAACGCAGGGATTGTTTTTCAAACGACTGACGCTTCCGCAGAAAAAGTTCTTACTGAGGCCAATGTAGAGTTTTTCAAGATCGGACATGTTGTTGAAGGCGATTTCCTAAGTATCATTAATGGAAGCGACGTGTTTACGATGACGGTTTCAAAATTGAGAGATATGTGGTATAAAACCTCATATCTACTTGATCAAAAACAAACAGCAAACGGCCTGGCGAAACATCGTTTTGACAATTATAAAATCCAACCGTTACATTTTAAATTCCCAGAACATTTCACAGGAAAACTAGATGATTTACTAGGTACGGTCAAGTCGCAACTTGACCCTACACGACTTGACCCTACGCGACCAAAGGCAGCCATTTTAAGAGAAAAAGGCTCCAACTCTGAACGCGAAATGGCAAATGCCATGCATCTCGCAGGATTTGAGGTCAAAGACGTTCATATGACCGACTTGATTTCTGGACGTGAAACTTTAGAGGATATTCAGTTTATCGGAGCCGTCGGCGGTTTCTCTAACTCTGATGTTTTAGGCTCTGCAAAAGGATGGGCGGGTGCATTTTTGTATAATGAAAAAGCTAATACGGCATTAAAGAATTTCTTTAAAAGAGAAGATACCCTGTCCGTAGGAATATGTAATGGCGCACAACTCTGGATGGAATTGGAGTTGGTTAATCCAGATCATGAAAGCCATGGAAAGTTGCTCCATAACAATTCTAAAAAACACGAAAGTGGCTTTACTACGGTAACGATTCAAGAAAACAACTCCGTCATGTTATCCAGCTTAGCAGGAAGCACTTTAGGGGTTTGGATTTCACATGGTGAAGGGAAATTCAATTTACCGCTTTCAGAAGACCAGTATAACATTGTTGCCAAATATGCCTATGATGCGTATCCAGCAAATCCAAATGGCTCCGATTTCAACACCGCGATGATGTCTGATAAAACCGGAAGACATTTAGTGACCATGCCACATATTGAGCGTTCTACGTTCCAATGGAACTGGGCACACTATCCAGAAGGCAGAAAAGACGAAGTTTCGCCGTGGTTGGAAGCTTTTGTTAATGCTCGAAAATGGATTGAAAAACAATAAAACAATTATTGAAATTAATATCGAAAAGGGGTTTTTATTACTAAAAACCCCTTTTTTTTGGTCCGTATTTGAAAATCCTATTTAATTTCATACTTTGCACAGACTAAACTTCATATATCCGATGACAGAAATCACCAAACTTTTTGATATCCCAAGATATCAATTGAAACATTATAATCTTGATAAAGCGTTCGTTACAAAATATGAAGGTAAGTGGCAACCTATTTCAACTCAAGAATATATCAATCAAGCCAATACTATTAGCCGTGGTTTGTTGCGTTTAGGCATCCAACCAAACGACAAAATAGCGGTAATTTCCACCAATAACAGAACCGAATGGAACGTTATGGATATCGGCATTTTACAAATTGGTGCTCAAAACACACCCATCTATCCAACCATTTCTGAGGACGATTATGAATATATCCTTAACCACTCAGAATCTATATTATGTTTTGTTTCGGACGAAGAAGTTTTAGCTAAAGTAAACGCTATAAAAGCCAACACCAAACTTAAAGAAGTGTACACTTTTGACGCTATTGCAGGTGCCAAAAGCTGGAAAGAAGTTCTCGAATTAGGAAAAGATGAGAGCAATCAACATGAGGTAGAAGCGCGAATGGCGGCTGTAAAACCAGATGACTTAGCAACTTTAATTTATACTTCCGGTACTACAGGCCAACCTAAAGGCGTGATGCTGTCACATAAAAACCTAGTCTCCAACGTGCTCGATAGTCAAAAGCGTGTACCTTTTGAAAACGGAAAGTCCAAAGCTTTAAGTTTCCTTCCAGTTTGCCATGTTTTTGAACGCATGATCTTGTACCTGTATCAATATTGTGGCGTTGAAATTTATTTTGCAGAATCCATTGAAAAGATGAGCGCAAATCTAATGGAAGTCAAACCAAACGTCATGACGGCGGTGCCACGACTTTATGAAAAAGTATATGATAAAATTGTTGCCAAAGGAAGCGAATTGACCGGCATCAAGAAAAAACTGTTCTTTTGGTCCATCGAATTAGGTCTTAAATATGAACCTTATGGCGCCAACGGATGGTGGTATGAAACCCAACTTAAATTGGCCAGAAAACTTGTTTTCAGTAAATGGAAAGAAGGTCTTGGCGGTCATTTGGATTTAATGGTTTCTGGAAGTGCCGCTTTACAACCGCGACTTACACGGACTTTCGCTGCTGCAATGATGCCTATTATGGAAGGTTACGGCTTAACCGAAACCTCTCCGGTAATATCTGTAAATGATGCGCGCAATGGTGGATTTAGAGTCGGTACGGTTGGCCGCGTCATTGACAATGTTGATGTGAAAATCGCTGAAGATGGCGAAATTCTTGTAAAAGGTCCGAATGTCATGTTGGGCTATTTTAAAGAACCTGAAAAAACAAAAGAAGTAATGTCTGGCGATTATTTCCATACGGGAGATATTGGAGAAATTGATGCTGACGGTTTTTTAAAGATTACGGATCGTAAAAAAGAAATGTTCAAAACGTCGGGAGGCAAATATGTGGCACCATCCCTTATAGAAAACGAATTAAAGCAATCGCGTTTTATTGAACAGATTATGGTGATTGGTGAAGGTGAGAAAATGCCAGCAGCATTGATTCAACCTGATTTTGAATTCATCAAAGATTGGATCAAACATAAAAACCTGGATATCAAATTAGATAATGATTCCATTGAAAGTTCGCCAATTGTATTGGACCGCATCCAAAAAGAAATAGACAAGGCCAATGAACATTTCGGAAAATGGGAACAAATCAAGAAATTTGAATTGACCCCAGATATTTGGACTATTGAAGGTGGCCATTTGACACCAACCATGAAAATGAAACGTAAGGTTATCAAAGAAATGTATAAGAATCTTATTGAAAAGATCTATAGACCGTAAACAAAAAGAGCTTCAAATTGAAGCTCTTTTTTATTTTTGCTTACCCAGTTTCTTGTCCACAATCCGCTCAAAATAATCTTGCAAAAATGCCTTACACGCTATTTCTGTGGCCTCCATTTCAGGAGTTTTATGGGCAATCAAATTATTTTCAAGGCTTTTATCATTAATGTCATAAAATCCTGTGGCCACTTTTCCATCGAAAGTGCAGATGTAATTTCCACGCAACATATGGTATTGTGCCGCATTATAATTAATTGCAAAAGGCGCTACATCATCTTTTGCAACTAAACTCCTACCCCAACTTCTAAACGGTTGATCATAGCCTATCACATCTAATAAAGTGGGATAAATATCAATTTGTTGCGCCAAATCGGTATCTGTTCCAACCAAACTACCATCTGATTTATAGAACATGATTGGTATGGCACGTCTATTAATCACTTTATTATACTCATCGTAATACACTTGATTAGGATGATCGGCAGTAATCACGAATATGGTATTATCAAACCAAGGCTCCTTTTTAGCGGCTTCAAAAAACTGCTTAAAGGCGTAATCCGTATATCCCACAGGTTGATGCATTGGAACATGTCCTTTCGGGAATTTATTCTTGTATTTTTCAGGAATTTTGAAGGGCTCATGAGAAGATACCGTAAAAACCGTGCTGAAAAAAGGTTGTTTCTTTTCATCCAAAGTCGATTTCATAAATTGTAAAAAAGGCTCATCCCAAATTCCCCAACTCCCATCAAAATCGTCGTCATTGCCATATTCTTCCATCCCATAATAATAATCAAAGCCCAGAATATTACTAAAACCTAAAAAGCCCATCGATCCGTTGGGAGCGCCATGAAAAAATGAGGTGTCATAATCCAAATCATTTAAAACCGAAACCAAACTCTGAATATCCTGATTAGAATAACTGGAAGAGGTAAATGCGTCGGCAAAAGATGGTATCCCTGCCAAAACAGAAGACATCCCATGAATAGATTTGCTTCCATTCGCAAAAGCATTCGGAAAAATAAGACTGTGCTGCGATAACGAATCTAAAAAAGGCGTGTAGCTCACGTAATTTTCAATGCCCATGTCTTTATTAAATGCACCAATATATTCCCTACCCATACTTTCGGTAATGATCACAACAATATTAGGTTTTGTAGGTGGGTTGGTATGGTACTCTTTAATCGGTTTTATGTAGAATTGAATCTCTTCATCAGAAATATTATACGCTACTTTTTTAAAGCTTTTAGTATTAAATGTTCTTATAAAAGCAAATGTAGTATTCAGAACCAAATCGGCCTGTTCCATTTTTTTTACATGCCTACTCGCATCTACTAAATTAATAGGTCGTGTGCTTTTCTTAAAATCCCCGCCTCTGATGCCTCCAACAATTAGAAGCCCAATGACGATAAAACCTATTATAGAAGATAAGTAATATACCCCATTAGAAAGTCGCTGTTTGGAAGGTGTTAGTTTAACACGTTTGTATAAGTAAATCCAAAGAATAATCACCACAATGAACAGAATATACACGTGCCAATAACTTAACATAAACCTAAAGAACATGGCTGTTTTATTGGCTTCATTCTCCAACACATCCAAAACCGACAATGTCGTTCGTGCAAAATTGAATTTGTAATAAATAAAATCAGCATAATTGAGTGCGTAAGCAATCAGGTTGGTAATAAAATAGACGTAAAACAACAGTTTTCGATACCATGAAGCCGTCGTTACCCGAAGTGGGACAATCGACAACAAAATAAAAAGACCATTAACATATAAGATCGCCGCCGTATCAAAAGCCAATCCATAATATGACAGTTTAAAAAAGTCACTTATTGAATGGACTTCCAATACCCCATAATTGTATAGAAAGAACAAAAACCGAGCAATGAAATAAAAGATATAGGCTAAAAACAGACGGTAAAGTAAAATTAAATATTCCTGCTTTCTAAAGAACAACTTCATGTAGAACAAATGTAATGTTAGTATAACTGCAAAAGTACGAATAACGCTCAAACCAATTCAGAATTGACACTCCTAATAGCAACTTTTCAACAAAAATGGCCTCTTAAAATAGCACTGATAAATAACTGCTATATACTATGCGTGCATAATAAGTTTTTGTATATTTGGAATCCTTATGAATTACAATGAAAGATAAAACCATTGATTACGTCCTTAGAACCACTTGGTTAGCGGTTGCTAAAATGTACAACGAAGAAGCCTCCAAGTTTGACAGCACCATGGCTACAGGTTTCGCGCTACTGAGCATTGATCCGGAAAAAGGCACGCCATCCACCTCTATGGGACCTAAAATGGGCATGGAAGCCACGAGCTTATCCAGAACTCTAAAAATGATGGAAGCCCGAGGATTGATTGAACGTCGACCAAATCCTGAAGACGGACGTGGGGTTTTGATTTTTCTGACCGATTTTGGAAAGAAAAAACGTGCTTATTCTAAAGAAAAAGTACTGACCTTTAATGAGGCCATTCGCAAAAATGTTACAGAAGAACAACTGAAGGGTTTTTATGAAGTTGCTGAAAAGATCAATAATTTGATTTCGAACAAAAATATATACAATCAAAAAGAAAATAGTTTATAATAATATGAGCAAGCGTAGAATAAAAAAAGTAGCCATTATAGGCTCTGGAATTATGGGAAGCGGTATTGCATGTCATTTTGCCAATATTGGCGTTGACGTATTACTTCTTGATATTATTCCGAGAGAATTGAATGATGCTGAAAAAGCTAAAGGATTGACTTTAGAGGACAAAGCCGTTAGAAACAGAATTGTCAATGACTCATTGACTACCTCTCTGAAATCAAGGCCCTCTCCTATTTACGACCAATCTTTTGCAAGCAGAATTACGACTGGTAATCTTGAAGATGACATCGCAAAGGTTAAAGATGTGGATTGGATCATGGAAGTTGTTGTAGAACGCTTGGACATTAAAAAACAGGTGTTTGAAAAACTTGAAAAACACAGAACGCCAGGTACGCTGATTACATCGAACACTTCAGGAATTCCCATTCATTTTATGAGCGAAGGCCGAAGTGAAGATTTTCAAAAGCATTTCTGCGGCACGCACTTTTTTAACCCGGCGCGTTACTTAAAATTATTTGAAATCATTCCTGGCCCTAAAACGTCTCAAGATGTTTTGGATTTCTTGAATAATTACGGCGAAAAATTCTTAGGAAAAACCTCTGTCATTGCTAAGGACACGCCTGCATTTATAGGAAACCGTATCGGAATTTTTGGTATTCAAAGTCTTTTCCATCAAGTTAAGGAAATGGATTTGACGGTTGAAGAAGTTGATAAATTGACGGGGCCTGTGATCGGTCGTCCGAAGTCGGCAACTTTTAGAACGGTTGACGTGGTTGGTTTGGACACCTTGGTTCATGTGGCCAATGGCATATATGAAAACTGCCCAGACGATGAAGCGCACGAGCTTTTTAAACTTCCTGATTTCATCAAAACGATGATAGAAAACAAATGGTTTGGTAGTAAAACTGGCCAAGGATTTTACAAAAAAGAAGGCAGCGACATTAGAACCTTAGATTTAAATACACTTCAATATCGAGATAAAAAATCGGCACGTTTTGCCACTTTAGAATTGACAAAGACGGTTGATAAAGTGATCGATCGCTTTCCGATTTTAGTCTCAGGAAAAGATAAAGCAGGAGAATTCTACAGAAAGAACTTTGCAGCCATGTTTGCTTACGTTGCCAACAGAATTCCAGAAATCACGGATGACCTCTACAAAATAGATGATGCCATGAAAGCTGGTTTTGGTTGGGAACATGGACCGTTCCAAATTTGGGATGCTATTGGTGTTGAAAAAGGAATAGAATTAATGAAAGCCGAAGGCCTAGAACCTGCGACCTGGGTTAAGGAGATGCTCGCATCTGGAAGCAAGTCTTTCTATACCATTAAAGAAGGGAATACGTTCTTTTATGACATTCCATCTAAAAAACAAGAAAAAGTACCAGGACAAGACGCCTTTATCATTTTGGACAACATCCGAAAATCGAAAGAGGTTTTCAAAAACTCAGGTGTTGTTATTGAGGATTTAGGAGACGGCATTTTAAATTGCGAGTTCCAATCTAAAATGAACACCATTGGCGGCGATGTGCTTGCGGGTTTAAACAAAGCCATCGATTTAGCCGAAAAAGATTTCGCAGGATTGGTCATTGGTAATCAAGCCGCGAACTTCTCTGTAGGTGCGAATATCGGCATGATTTTCATGATGGCTGCCGAACAGGAATATGATGAGCTTAATATGGCTATCAAATATTTCCAGGATACGATGATGCGCATGCGTTATTCGGCAATCCCAACCGTTGCTGCTCCTCACGGAATGGCACTTGGTGGCGGTTGCGAATTGTCCATGCACGCTGATAAAGTTGTTGCTGCTGCAGAAACATACATCGGACTTGTAGAGTTTGGTGTTGGTGTAATTCCCGGCGGTGGCGGTTCTAAAGAAATGGCGCTCCGTGCTCAAGATCTCTTTAGAAAAGGCGACGTGGAGCTCAACATTCTTCAAGAATACTTCTTAACGGTTGCTATGGCTAAAGTATCTACTTCGGCTTATGAAGCTTTTGATTTGGGTATTCTTCAAAAAGGAAAAGACGTGGTTGTGGTCAATAAAGACCGACAATTAGCTACGGCAAAAGCACATGCGCAATTGATGGCTGATGCGGGTTATACACAACCTGTCAAACGTACCGACATTAAAGTACTAGGAAAACAAGCTTTAGGGATGTTCATGGTAGGAACAGACGCCATGGAAGATAGTAAATACATTAGTGATCATGATAAAAAAATAGCTAATAAACTAGCTTACGTGATGGCCGGTGGCGACTTATCAGAACCAACCTTAGTTAATGAGCAATACTTATTGGATTTAGAACGTGAAGCGTTTTTGTCACTTTGTACTGAACGGAAAACTTTGGAAAGGATTCAGCATATGTTGAAGACTGGGAAACCGTTGCGGAACTAAGTATTCAGTACCAAGAATCAAGTACTAAGTACAAAGATGTTTAATCATAAATTATTTAAAATTTCTAATGCATTAAAATAGAGCCAGTTACTCTTAATACTTAATACTCATATCTAAATACTTGGCACTAACATCTTAATACCAATAACAATGCACAGATTCGAAGAGTTGAAAATATGGCAAAAAGCAATGGAAATCACTGAAAACTGCTATCGTGCTACTGAGAATTTTCCAAAGGAAGAGAAATTTGGATTGACATCTCAACTTAGAAGAAGCGCAGTATCTATTCCTTCTAATATTGCTGAAGGAGCAGGACGAAACACTAATGGAGAATTCACGCAATTTCTAGGAATTGCTAATGGTTCATCATATGAATTACTGACACAATTATATTTATCTAAAAGATTGGATTTAATAACTGAAGATAAAGTAAGACCAATTATTAATGAGGTCCTTGAAGTTACTAAAATGAATTACTCACTTCAAAGAACACTCAAAAAGTCTTAATACTTAATACTCAAAATCTTAATACAAATTATGAGCAAACAAGCTTACATAGTAAAAGCATACAGAACCGCAGTTGGGAAAGCACCAAAAGGCGTGTTCCGGTTTAAAAGAGCCGACGAATTGGGTGCTGAGACCATCCAATACATGATGAAACAATTGCCAAACCTCGATGTCAAACGAATTGATGACGTGATGGTTGGCAATGCCATGCCTGAAGGTTCTCAAGGATTAAATTTCGCGCGTTTTATCTCCTTAATTGGATTAGATAGTGTCGATGTTCCTGGGGTAACCGTCAATCGTTTTTGTTCCTCGGGAATTGAAACTATTGCCATGGCAACCGCAAAAATCCAAGCTGGAATGGCCGATTGCATTATTGCAGGAGGTGCGGAAAGCATGAGTTCGGTACCAATGACAGGTTTTAAACCAGAATTGAATTACGACATCGTAAAATCAGGTCATGAAAATTATTATTGGGGAATGGGTAATACTGCGGAAGCGGTTGCCAACCAATTTCATATTTCTCGAGAAGACCAAGATGAGTTCGCTTATCAATCCCATATGAAAGCTTTAAGAGCCCAAGCTGAAAATCGTTTTCAAGATCAGATTGTACCGATAACCGTTGATGAAACTTATGTCGATGCCAACGGCAAAAAAGCAACCCGATCTTATACGGTTACCAAGGATGAAGGTCCAAGAGCAGGTACAAATTTAGCTGCTTTAGCAAAATTGCGTCCCGTATTTGCTGCCAATGGAAGCGTGACTGCAGGAAATTCCTCGCAAATGAGTGATGGTGCTGCGTTTGTAATGATCATGAGTGAAGAAATGGTAAAGGAACTCAATTTAGAACCAATTGCACGCTTGGTCAATTATGCCGCTGTTTGTGTAGAACCTCGTATTATGGGCATTGGTCCAGTAAAAGCAATTCCGAAAGCTTTAAAACAAGCCGGATTAAAACAAGACGATTTATCATTGATTGAACTCAACGAAGCCTTTGCATCGCAATCCTTAGCTGTAATTCGAGAATTAGGCTTAAATCCAGATATTGTAAACGTAAACGGTGGTGCCATTGCATTAGGTCATCCACTCGGTTGTACAGGCGCAAAATTATCGGTGCAGTTATTTGATGAAATGCGCAAACGTGATATGCAAGGAAAATATGGAGCAGTGACCATGTGCGTTGGAACAGGCCAAGGTGCTTGTGGGATATTTGAATTTTTGAAATAGAGAGAAAAGAAAATAGAATAAAGAAAACAGACAAGAGATTATAGACTTAAAAATGGGGTTTAGAAAGCGTCATAATTACAAGAATTTAAAAATTTGGCAGTTGGGTCTAGAAATCGCAAATGACATTTCTGACTTACTCCTAGATTTTCCAAAACATGAACGTTATGATCTTTCGTCTCAAATAAGTCGATGCTCTGTTTCAGTACCAAGCAACATTGCTGAAGGTTCGGCAAAAACAGATAAATCATTTAGTAACTATCTTGATATTTCGCTCGGTTCATCATTTGAATTAGGCACTCAGCTCTTAGTAGAAAAACACAGGAAATATATAAACGAAGAAAATTTAAAAAAACTTGAAGAAAAAATAGAAGAATTCCAACGGATGGCGATGGGATTTCAAAATGGACTAAATCCATAGTCTTTTTTCTATTATCTATTTTCTCTTTTCTTAAACAAAAAAACATGGAAACACAACAAGAAAAAGAAATACTCCGAGGCGGTCAGTTCCTCGTGAAAGAAACGAAATGCGAAGACGTCTTCACTCCTGAAGATTTCAACGAAGAGCAAAAAATGATGCGCGATTCGGTTATTGAATTTAATGATCGTGAGATTATTCCGCATAGAGACCGTTTTGAAGCCAAGGATTATGCTTTGACCGAAGAAGTCATGCATAAGGCTGGAGACATGGGGTTTTTAGGAGTTTCTGTTCCTGAAGCTTATGGCGGATTAGGAATGGGATTTGTATCGACCATGATTGTATGTGAATACATTTCTAGCGGTACAGGCTCTTTCAGTACTGCTTTTGGAGCACACACGGGAATTGGAACCATGCCAATTACCCTTTATGGGACCGAAGAACAAAAACAAAAATACGTTCCTAAATTAGCCACAGGCGAATGGTTTGGTGCATATGCCTTGACAGAGCCTGAAGCAGGATCTGATGCCAATTCTGGAAAAACAACGGCTACGCTTTCTGCAGATGGCAAATCTTATAAAATCAACGGACAGAAAATGTGGATTTCCAATGCTGGTTTCTGCAACTTGTTCATCGTTTTTGCCCGTATTGAAAATGATAAAAATATCACAGGATTTATCGTTGAGAAAGATCTTAATAATGGAATTTCTTTAGGCGAAGAAGAACATAAATTAGGAATTCATGCCTCGTCTACAAGACAGGTGTTTTTTAGTGACACCGTGGTTCCCGTTGAAAACATGTTGGCGGGTCGTGGCGAAGGTTTCAAAATCGCCATGAATGCCTTGAATATTGGCCGTATTAAATTGGCCGCAGCGTGTTTGGATTCACAGAGAAGAATTACAACGATTGCACTTCAATACGCTAATGAACGTAAACAATTTAACACTCGAATTTCAGATTTCGGAGCTATCAAGTCGAAATTGGCTGAAATGGCGACCAACTGTTATGCTGGCGAATCTGCCTCATATAGGGCTGCAAAAAACATTGAAGACCGTATCGCCATGCGTCAAGCTGCCGGTAATTCGCATCAAGAAGCTGAATTAAAAGGTGTTGAAGAATACGCCATCGAATGTTCCATTTTAAAAGTTGCCGTTTCTGAAGATGTCCAACATTGTGCGGATGAAGGCATCCAAATTTTTGGTGGGATGGGCTTCTCTAAAGATACGCCTATGGAAGCTGCTTGGAGAGATGCACGTATTGCACGAATCTATGAAGGCACCAATGAAATCAACAGAATGCTTTCTGTAGGAATGTTGGTCAAAAAGGCTATGAAAGGTCATGTGGATCTCTTAGGTCCTGCTCAAGCTGTAGCTGATGAACTCATGGGAATTCCTTCTTTTGATACCCCAGATTACTCTGAGTTGTTCGCTGAAGAAAAAGAAATGATTGCTAAATTGAAGAAGGTCTTTTTAATGGTCGCAGGTTCTGCTGTTCAAAAGTATGGTCCAGAATTAGATAACCACCAACAGTTATTGTTAGCGGCTTCAGATATTCTCATCGAAATCTATATGGCTGAATCGACCCTATTAAGAACTGAGAAAAACGTCAAACGTTTTGGAGAAAAAGAGCAAGAAACACAAATAGCTATGGCAAAATTGTATTTATACAATGCCGTTTCTATCGTTGAGAAAAATGGTAAGGAAAGCATCATTTCATTTGCTGAAGGCGACGAACAACGCATGCTTTTAATGGGATTAAGACGTTTTGTGAAATATACCAATTATCCAGACATCGTCGATTTACGTAATGCTATTGCGGATAAAATAAAAGCTGAAAACAAATATTCTTTCTAAAATTTTCTGACTAACTCAAATTTTATTAACAAAAAAAGCCAATTCATTCATTTGAATTGGCTTTTT
>NZ_JBDSLS010000023.1:0-3210 GCF_039916245.1 Gelidibacter sp. | reverse complement strand
AAAGTGGGCGATTTTATTGAAGATTTTATCAATAATCCAAAAGACACTAATATGAATTTCACAAACATTCATTTAGGACAATCTACTATTATTTAAGTTTAATGGTTAGTCAGATTTTTAGATAGTAGCTCTTCAGAAAAGCATCCTTCACGGATGCTTTTCACGTTTAGGGAACTTGGCTCTAATCTCCTCCAAGCACAAATTTCCAATACTTCCTTGATGCGTATGCTCTTTAGAAGTATCAGGCTTATAAGTGCCCTCCTGAACCTGTTTGCCAATAATTTGATAAGCCTCACGGAAACTCATGCCATTTTCAACCAGCGTATTGATGTTGTCAACCGTAAATAAATGCTGGTATTTAACATCGTTTAAATCGATGGCCATAACCTCTACTTGCTGAATGGCATAATTGAACACATCCAAAATATCCTTTACATCATTGATGGCAAGAATCATGTTTTCCTTTAGTAATTGATAATCGCGATGGTAACCACTTGGTAGATTATTGGTAATCAAAATCATTTCCATCTGTAACGCCTGAATTTTATTACATTTCCCGCGAATCAGTTCAAATACGTCAGGATTCTTTTTATGAGGCATGATACTGCTGCCTGTGGTCAATTCATCAGGGAAACTTACAAAACCAAAATTTTGGCTCATATACAAGCAAATATCCATGGCAAAACGCGCCATCGTATTACATAAACTTCCTAGAGTCAAGGCCATGGTACGTTCACTTTTGCCACGTGCCATTTGTGCCGCCACCACATTGTATTTTAAGGTTGCAAATTGCAGTTCTTTAGTGGTCAATTCACGGTCAATTCCAAAGGAACTGCCATAACCAGCTGCTGAACCTAACGGATTTTGATCTACCGTTTTTAAGGCGGCATTGAGCAAATAAACATCATCAATCAACACTTCCGCATAAGCAGAAAACCATAATCCAAAAGACGACGGCATTGCTACCTGTAAATGCGTATAGCCAGGAAGTAATGCTTTTTTATGAGTTTCGGCTAATCCTAATAAGGTATTGAAAAACACTTCTGTTTTATCGTAAATGATGCCCAGTTGTTCTTTGTAGAAAAGCTGCAGGGCGACTAAAACTTGATCATTACGTGAACGTGCGGTATGAATCTTTTTACCGACTTCGCCCAAAATTTTAGTGAGTTCAAATTCGATTTTGGAGTGCACATCTTCAAATTGCGGTTCAATAGTGAAGGTGCCCTCTTCAATTTGTTGTGCCAAATTTTTTAATCCGCCTTCTAATTGCTCTAATTCTTCTTCGGATAAAATACCGATCGATTTCAACATTTTAGCATGTGCCAAAGATGCTTGCACATCATATTTAGCGATGTGTAAATCAATTTTCCGATCGTTCCCAACCGTGAATTGTTCTATTTTTTTATCTATACTAATTCCTTTATCCCAGAGTTTCATAAAATTCCTGCGAAGGCAGGAATCTAAACCTGCGCTTCTTTTTTTAATTATTTTATTATGATGCTAAGTTTTAAATCAAAGCTAACATCAAATCTTAATTCTGTTTTACATTATTTTAGATCGACGCTCTTCGTGGAACTTTATGTCTCCTTTGCGCAACTTTGTGTCACAGCTTTACGATTATTAAAACCCTCTGCTCTCAATAAATTTCCCGCAGATTTTCGCAGATCGTTGACGCTAAATGCTTCAAATTCCAAATCAATTCTAAATTCTATTTATAATATCTTCTTCAATAACCGTACATACAAATCATCCCTTCCTCTGTCACATAGATCGCAGTGCGAAATGCTTACAATCTTCATCGATTTCACTATATCTCAGAACGTCTTAATTCTTACCAAGACCAAGTCATTATTCTTTTATCTTGATTCTATATTTTATTTCACAATATTTCTTGCAATAACCTAATATACAACTCAATCCCTTCCTCAATCTCACTAATATAAATAAATTCATCTGCCGAGTGTGATCGCGTACTATCCCCAGGACCTAACTTCAACGACGGACAACTTAAAACAGCCTGATCAGAAAGTGTTGGCGACCCGTAGGTTGCTCTTCCCAAGGCGATTCCTGCTTTTACCAAAGCATGGTCTTTAGGAATGGACGACGAATTTAAACGTAAACTCCGTGGAATGATGCTGCTGCATGGCGATTCCTTTTGAAGGATTTCTACAATTTCTGTATTCGTGTAGCAATCATTCACGCGCACATCCACCACCAAATCCACTTCGGCAGGCACGGCATTATGTTGTTTTCCTGCTTTTATTTGAGAAACTGTCAATTTGACTTCGCCCAAAACAGGCGATACTTTTTCAAATTTATAATCTTTAAACCACTCCAACACTTTGATGCTGTTATAAATAGGGTTATCGGCATTTGGATGCGCCGCGTGACTTGGCGTGCCTTTTACTTTAGCATCAAAAACGACCAAGCCTTTTTCAGCAATGGCGAGTTGCATCAAAGTTGGTTCGCCCACAATAGCAACGTCTATTTTTGGGATGATTTTCAACATGCTGTTTAAGCCATTGGGGCCGCTGCTTTCTTCTTCTGCGGAAGCGACCATGACTAAATTATAATTTAAATCTTTATGATCATAAAAATAAACGAACGTGGCCATTAAAGAAACCAAACAACCTCCGGCATCATTACTACCCAAACCGAATAATTTACCGTCTTCTACAATAGCCATAAAAGGATCTTTAGTATAGCCAGTATTTGGTTTTACCGTGTCGTGGTGCGAGTTGAGCAGCAAGGTGGGTTTGGTGGCATCAAAATATTTATTGATGGCCCAAACGTTATTTTCTGTTCGTTTGTAATCGATATGGTAATTTTGAAACCAGTCTTCTATTAGTAGTGCCGTTTGATCTTCTTCAGATGAAAACGAAGGCGTTTCTATGAGCTTTTTTAACAATGCAATGGCATCAGTGGTCAGTTTTGGTGTCATTTGGTAATGGTTGTAAAATTAGCATTGGATTCAAAAAGCATTTCCGGTTTCCCGATGCACACCTTATGGACATTCTTTTCAATGGCATGAATACAATTGTTCAGTTTTGGGAGCATACCGTCGGAGATGATTTTATCATCAATTAAACTTTGATAGTTTTTCGTCGTAATCTGTTTGATGACCGAATCTTCATCATTCACATCTTTTAAAACACCGTTCTTTTCAAAACAGTAATACAATTCCGTTTGATAGTGATCGGCAAAACCAAT
>NZ_JBDSLS010000022.1:0-19201 GCF_039916245.1 Gelidibacter sp. | reverse complement strand
AATAGTGACATTTTCCAAGCATCCTAAAATCGAAATGCCACTTTTTACTTCAATTTTGGAAGCGAGCTTTTCATTTAATAGAAGCATGTTTTTCTTTATTATTGGCAATAATTCAATACTAAGATTTTTGATTATTTTTTGATAAATAAAGGTATTGATTAGGGATTTCAACAGTTGATTAGCAAACCAACTTTTTCCTTTACTATCAATTTTATAAGTATCAATATAAATTTTTTGAGACCCAACATCCAGGTTTACAAATGTTAGAACTGAAATATCTAATTCTCGCTTATTGTAAAAAGTGGTTAGCGTTTCTAGTTTAACCATCAATTCTATATTATACTTTTCGATATCGGTTTGTTCAATATCAATGTCGAGGATCTTAAAGTAATTGACGGTTTTTCCATTAGAATTAGGTCTACTGATGGTTGTACCCACAAACTCTTTATTTAAGTAGTTTTTTAAGGCGGTAAAACTAATTTTAATCGGAATGGATAGCGATATATCGTGATTAGTTGATTCTTGTTGGTAATCCATATTTCGGAAATTTAGGATGAGACTCAATTTAAAGAACTAAAATTTTATAAATATCTTGAGTAGTGTATTAAAAAGCACGCTTCAATGTTGTAGATAGACATCTTCTAAACCTGAAGATTTCTAACCTTTAATAAATTAGTCTTTCTAACATTATTCTTCAAAGTTACCTAATATTCTACGGTCGGTGAAAATTATTAGATTGATAATGAAACAACTATTTAAGTTGATGGACCTTTTATTCTGTTTCCATTAATTACCTTACTGTCAACAGGAAGAAACTATAGGCTATAGGCAACCTCTCATATCTAATTTAAAAGCGATAACATACTTTTTATTTCACGGAATAAATTTAAATATAATCGCAAAATAAACCATTGACTTTCTTAAAATCAAGACTTTATTTCCTTAACTTTAGTACACAATCACAGAGATATTCCTATATGCCGCTACTTCCTAAAGGATGAAACAGTGGGTCTATTTTATAATCATATAAAATTTTTCACTTATGGCAAAATTCAATCTTCTATGCCTGCTGATTTTCTTTACTCTAACAATATCAGGACAAAATCGAGATAGTGGCATCCGTCAAAAAGAAATCGGTCCAAAAATTAAAGCTTATCTGGATAAAAATTATGGTCAAAATTTAAAGACCCGATTTTATGAGGAAAAGAACGGCGATTTGAAGACCATTGAAGCTGATTTTGAGTTCGAAAACCGAAAATATACCTTGAGTTTTTCAGATCAAGGGGATTTTTTAAAAGAAGAAGTTGACTTGAAATTCGATGGTTTACCGGACAGTGTTCAGGTAAATATCAATAACTATTTATCTGGCAAATATCCACGCTTTAAAATTGTTAATTCCCAAGAGGTCAATCCCAATACAGAAGGTAGCGTTTATAAAATTGAAGTTCGGCATTCGGGGGACTACTATGAAGTCTATTTTGATAGAAATGGAAATTTCACAAAGTATGACGAGTTAATATTTCAGCCCATCAATACTCAATTTTAACCGATGAAAAGGTTATTATTTATAGGGGCTCTTTTGCTCATGTCAAATCAGTTTCAAGCACAGAATCTCAGTTTTGAAGGTGTTTTTCCAGTCTGGAGTCAAACAGGAAGAATTAGTGATAAATTTAATTACAATTTCTTCATAGCGACAACCATTGAGCCCTTTTCCGTCAAAGAAGCCGGTGTTGAATATCCTGCAACAGACTTGAATTTGTACATTCAGCCAAGTGTTATTTATGTTTTGGATGCCAATTGGAACTTTGCGGCCAGTTATACCTATCAGAGGAATAATCCATTTAATCGTAACTTTTTTAACGAGCATCGACTTTGGCAACAAGTGGTATTGTCTCTTCCACTTGGCAAAGGCCGACTGACACAAAGGCTTAGGTTGGAGGAGCGATTTATAGAAAATAAAGCAACCAAAACCTATCCTTTTTCCACCAGGACAAGATATCAGCTCGGGTATAATATGCCTTTGCAAGGAAAGACATTAGATGAAAAGGAATTTTATTTAAATGCTTATAATGAGTTTTATTTTAATTTGACTGGCGCAAAACATACAACTTATAGCGATAATTGGACTTATTTGGGTGTTGGCTATAATATGGGTAAAATGGGAAAACTTGAATTGGGCTATCTGCTTCAAGTTTCGGTAAGAAATGACCAAAAAGATTTACGTTATTTTTATATTGCACAACTTATGTGGGTTACCAATTTTGAATTCTTCAAAAAATCGGCCGACTAAAGACTGGATTGAACTATTGTTAATTCCAAAGATTGGCTGATTTCTTAAATCTTCAGAATGCCAAGTTAAAAAACTTCCTCGTTATAATCAGGAGCTTTTGAAATTAGAAAATTACCAAAATTATATATTTGTCTTAGGGGATTAATTAATTCAAAAGTTACATTTTCAGCTTGAAACCAAGCTTTGCATCATTTTTTTAAAAAAATCATATCTTTTGACGGTCTTTAGACTGCACTGATTTCCAGTTTAAATAATGGGCTAGGGCCAGCATAATGCCGCCTATAACTGTATTGCTAATTTCCCATAACTCCGTTAAGTTAAGTCGGCCTAACGCAAAAAATAAAAATCCTAAAATAGCATATACTAAAGGCTTTGCTCTACGATGAACTTTTTTATAGCTAGGCCAAAGAGAAGTCACCAAAAACACAAAACCCAAACTTATAAACGACCATTCAATATAAGGGTTTCCGAAAAAATGCAAATTACTCAAGGATGAAAATGACAATATTAATGGTACTGCAGCACAATGTATGGCACAAATAAGTGAACTTGAAAGTGCTATGATATCTATAGTGTTGCTTTTAATTTTCATGTGTTTGTTATAATTTTACTAGTAATTTCACTCTTGTCGTGTTCCGAATTTCGTGAAACAGACATTCAAATGCAAGTAGGTCGCATTAGATTGTGTTGCAAACATAAGCCATATTTCGTATATTGCAACACAATCGCAATAATTTATTGCGAACTAATCGCATTAGGCAATGAAAAGAAGAAATACACCCACAAAAGAAGCCGTTTTAGATGTTTTAATTAAGGCAGGTAAAGGCATGAGCCAGGATGCGATTGAGGACCAAATCGATATTGATATCAATAGAGCCACCATCTACAGGGTCTTAAATCGTTTTTGTGACGATGGCATTTTGCATCGAGTTGTTGCTGAAGATGGCAAACAGTATTTTGCTTTATGGGAAAAACATGATGAGGCCGTCTTGTCAGAACAACACTTTCATTTTAAATGTGTTAAATGTGATACCATCGAATGCTTGCCAGTAGAAGTTAATTTTTCAATTCCTAAGGAATACCTTGTTGAAAATGTAAATTGTGTTTTAACCGGAACTTGTAAAGACTGTTAAACCCCATTGACAACCTGACCATCAGAAGCGCTTCAAAACATAAAATGGCCACCAAATAGAAATAGCTTATTTCAATTGGACCGCTATACTTACAAATACTTCTTGTAAAGATTATTCAGCACCCTTAAATCATAATCTGTTAGTGTTGAATCGACTTCCGTTTGAATAAAATGAAGTTTAAACGCTTTGATAGCCGCCGGCAAATCGCTGACATTATAACCAATAATCTTAAGAGCAACCCTTGGACTTACATCTAATAAGGGCGCTAATTCTGGGATTTCTGTTTTGGTAACCACACTAGAGTCGTTAATTGCTATGTTTATTTCCTGAGGAATTACGATGTCCAACAGCGTGTTGTCCTCTAAAAATGGAACATCGACCACAGGAATTTCGTCATACCATAATCCGTAGCCTTCCTTCGCTAATGCTTTCCAAGGAAAAGTCCTGTTGGGATCATTCTTTCTGGTAGGCGCAATATCTGAATGGCCTATAAAGTTGGCCGTCGGAATTTTATATTTCTCCTTGAGGTCTTTTAATAAATCCATTAAACTCTGGATCTGAAGTGGCGAAAATTCGTCAAAACCATTATTGTCCAGTTCTATGCCAATAGAGGAGGAGTTTAAATCGGTATTGGAGCCCCATTGGCTATTTCAGCCATGCCAAGCACGGTAGAGATCATTGAGCATATGGTATATTTCGCCATTCTTTCCAATAACATAATGCGCACTGACCTGAGTTCTTTCTAAAGTAAAGGTTTTAAGGGTTTGCCCCACCGAATCTTGCGCCGTATGGTGAATAACTACAATATTGGGTCTTCTCAAATTAAAATTAGTAGTGCCGACCCAGTTTTCAGCATAATTTAAAGTACTTGCCGTGCCTGGATGAGGAGGTGGGATATGTTTTAATTCTTTAGAAAGTACTTTGGTCTGTTTTTTATAAACTTTATTAGTGGGCGCATAGGGGTTACTCGCACATGACAAGATTAGGCAGGTTGCAGCAATTATGGTAATTAGTGTATGTATTTTTTTCATTGATGGGATATTTTAAAATTTAGCAAACAAAAATTAGTATCGCTTATAATTAGAGTTATGGAAAACGGCTAAACCAAATTTAAGCCAGCGTCCTTGTAATTTTTAAGCATAGGATCGTCAAGTTCATAATCGGTCACCACGGTGTCAATTTCATTAAAACTACAAACATCATAATTGAGGATGGAGTCCAGTTTATTAAAGGTTGCTAAATACACCACGCGTTCTGAGGCGTTGATCATCGCCTTTTTAATGAGTGAGACTTCGTAACCCTCGTCAGTGATGCCTTGTTTGATACTCAGCGCACTAACGCCTATAAAAGCAATATCGACCCTTAAATTTGATAAGTATTGAATCACATCAATGCCTGTGGTAACCATCGAGCTTCGGTGAATTTTGCCCCCAATAAATATGGTTTCAATTAAGGGATGCTCGGTTAACTGCATCGCAATTGGCAAACTGTAGGTGTATATGGTAGCTTTCAGCGTATTAGGCAATAATTTGGCAAGCATTAAATTGGTCGTTCCGCCACTCATGATGATGACCATGCCGTCTTCAATTAAGGTGATGGCTTTTAGGGCGATGCGCACTTTGTTCTCTCGATTGTAAATGACATCTTCATTATAGTGATAGAGTTTTTGGATGGTTGAAATGGCACCGCCATGGACTTTAGTCAATAAAGCCTGTTCATCCAATTCCTTTATATCTCTTCTTATGGTGTCTTCTGAAACCTTTAATTTTTCAGACAAAAAACTTGAACTGACTTTTCGGTTAATGCTTACTTCATCAACTATTTTTTTCTGACGCTCTTTTTTTTTCATATCAATTTTCTTTTCCCAATTAAGCCAATATCTTTATGCGAATGTTTTTTAAATATAAGCAAAACTTTGCGTGTTTTACTGCTCAATCCCGCACAATGAGCTAAAATATTATATATTTGACGATAACTGTTCGAAAATCGCGATAAATAATAATAATATTATGGATACTTCTAAAAGATTAATTTCACTGGACGTTTTAAGAGGCATGACCATTGCATTGATGATCCTTGTCAATACTCCAGGAAGTTGGAGTTTTATTTACCCACCATTGAAACATGCCGCTTGGCACGGCTGCACACCTACCGATTTAGTATTTCCCTTTTTTCTTTTTATAGTGGGCATGTCGGTTTATTTTTCGTTTAAAAAATACGGCACCAGCTTATCAAAAGTAGCCGCTTCCAAAATAATGAAGAGAACCCTCATCATATTTTTAATAGGCCTCTTACTGAATTTATATCCTTATTTTAATTTTGAAAAGGTCCGGATCATGGGGGTTTTACAGCGTATTGCTTTGGCTTACGGCGTTGGCGCCCTGCTTTGCCTAGCTTTAAAAAGACAAAAATTATTAATCATTCTGGCCGTTATTTTATTGGGCTATTGGGCGCTCTTGTATTTTGGAGCAGCCTCAGATCCCTATAGTTTGGAGGAGAACGTGGTCAGACGTTTTGATTTCTTCCTTCTGGGAGAGAACCATATTTACAAGGGATTTGGAATTCCCTTTGATCCAGAAGGCTTGCTGTCTTCTATTCCTGCCATTGGTACCGTGATTATTGGTTACCTTATTGGTCAGGTAATTGACATCGAGAAATCGATTGCCTTAAAAATGAAAAAGTTATTGATTTATGGGGTTGCCATGGTGGCATTGGGTGGTGTTTGGGCATTGGTATTTCCACTCAACAAACCTTTATGGACCAGTTCTTACGTTTTATATACTGCAGGATTGGGAACACTATTTTTAACGCTTTTAATTTTTATTATTGACTATAAAAAGTATAGCACTTGGTCAAAACCATTTGTTCATTTTGGCTCTAATCCGTTATTTATTTTTGTGTTTTCAGGACTCTATGCAAAGACCATCAGCTACCTGATCAAAATACCGGTCGAGGGAAGTTCGAGTCCGATTTCTTTTTATAATTACTTATTCACTAAAGTGTTTGCACCTACATTCGGTAACATGAATGGCTCTTTACTGTTTGCCATAAGTCATATTATTGTGTTTTGGTTCATATGCTATATCCTGTACAGAAAGAAAATCTTCATCAAAATATAGCTTCTTATACCTGTTTTTTAAGGTTAAACCCGCATTGTTCGAGTTAATTCCAACAAACGTGCAGCATTTCGCAAAATAAGTGCGTGTTTGTGTAATATTTTATTACTTTTATCCTCATTAACCAACGGAATTGGCGCCGGAAGTGAATTTCATAGGAGTGCATGTGTTTTAGATGTGTCCACCTTCAGCGTTTAATCCCATCCAAAAAACAAACTAACCCTTAAATCCGAAATTATGGATTTAAGAAAATATAACCAACAATACCCATGAGCGCAACCTTAATTCTAATCATCATAGCCCTATATTTTGGGGTTTTACTGCTGATTTCACACTTCGTTTCAAAAAACTCCAGTGACGAATCCTATTATACAGGAGATCGAAAATCACCTTGGCAAATTGTTGCTTTTGGGATGATAGGTGCCGTGCTTTCTGGGGTTACGTTCGTGTCCATCCCTGGAATGGTGGGGAATAACTATTTTTACTATTTACAGTTCGTTTTTGGCAACATCGTAGGCTATGTTTTTATCACCTATGTTTTGGTTCCAATTTATTACGATTTAAGACTCGTATCTATTTACACCTATTTAGAAACCCGATTTGGCATTAAAACTTACAAAACTGGTTCTCTGTTCTTTTTGATTTCACAATCCTTTGGAGCAGCGTTAAGATTGATGCTGGCCGCAAAAATTTTGCAGTATGCCGTTTTTGATGCGTTTCAAATTCCTTTTTTCGTAACGGTCATTCTTATGCTGGCGCTCATTTGGTTATACACCCATAAATCTGGGATAAAAACCATTGTGTGGACCGATACCTTACAGACCTTCTTTTTATTGTCGGCGGTATTAGTGACCATTTATGTGGTCAAGAATTCCTTGAATTTGACTTTTGCCGAAACGGTCAGCTCGGTTACCAGTCACGAGTATTTTAAAATCTTTGACTGGGATGTGCATTCGGGAAACAACTTCTTTAAGCAATTTATTTCAGGGATCTTAATTGCAGTGGCTATGGTTGGTCTCGATCAAAATATGATGCAAAAAACACTGACCTGCAAAAACAAGAAAGAAGCCCAAAAAAACATCCTTACGTTTAGCATATTTTTGGCGGTTGCCCAATTTTTGTTTTTAGGCTTAGGGGTCATGTTGTATATGTATGCTGAAAAATTTGGTGTCCAATTGGGTATGGAAAACGGGAAACTCATTAATACCGATAATTTGTTTCCTATGCTATCCTTAAACCATTTTGGGGTTATTGCCGGCGTCAGTTTTATCTTAGGAATCACGGCAGCTTCATTTTCGAGTGCAGATTCGGCGATAACAGCGCTAACAACCTCCTTTACCCATGATTTTTTAAACATCCAAAATAAGAGTTTAGAGAAAAGATTACAGTTAAAAAATCGCACCCTGTTTGGGTTTTCAGCATTCATTTTTATAATCATTATGCTGTTTTCACATAGTAAGGGCGATGTCATTTCAACCATATTCAAAGTGGCTGGATATACTTATGGACCCCTATTGGGATTGTATATTTTAGGTATTTTTACCAAAGTAAAAGTCTATGACAGCGCTGTTCCGTATATATGTGTGTTGATGCCGATAGTGACCTACTTTTTAAACTACTCTTTTATTGAATGGTTTGATTTTGACTTCGGCTTCATGAATATATTTGTCAATGCCTTGCTTACTGTCATATGTTTGTTGGTAGTAAGAAAGAGGAGTAAGGAAATCGTATAATTAAAGTAAAAGCATCTAAAACTAGATAACATATGTCGTATTATGGAAAATAAACTCACCACTGAACAAGCCTCAGCTTATAATGATTTAGAAAAAATGGACACGTTTGAGCTGCTCTCAAATATGAACAAAGAAGACAAAACAGTGCCCCTCATCCTTGAAGAAGCTATTCCATCGATTATGAAATTGGTAGATGCCATCTACGACAAAATGAAAGAGGGTGGACGGCTGTTTTATATCGGTGCTGGAACAAGTGGTCGTTTGGGGATTTTGGATGCCTCAGAATGTCCGCCAACCTATGGTGTCCCAGATACTTTGGTCATTGGTCTGATTGCAGGTGGCGATGTGGCCTTGAGGAAAGCTGTGGAAAATGCCGAGGACAACACGGAACTGGCTTGGAAAGACTTACAGAAATACCATATTAATAAAAATGATGTCCTTATCGGGATCGCTGCTTCGGGCACTACGCCCTATGTTATTGGCGGCGTGAAGGAAGCCCGGAAACTTGGGATTATTACCGGCTGTATTACCTGTAATAAAAATTCGCCATTAGCCTTGGAAGTGGATTATCCTGTGGAATTAGTCGTAGGACCAGAGTTTGTTACCGGAAGCACCCGCATGAAAGCGGGCACCGCACAAAAACTTGCCTTAAATATGATTTCCACCACCGTCATGATCAAATTGGGAAGGGTAAGAGGTAATAAAATGGTGGACATGCAACTTTCCAATAAAAAGCTCGTTACGAGAGCAGTTCAAATGATCATGAACGAACTCAATGTGGAGGAAGAATTGGCCGAAAAGTTATTATCTGAACACAAAAGCATCCGAAAGGCTATTGATTCCTATAATTCAAAGCAATAAGGTAGAAGTAAAGAATTAAGACCGCTTCGCTTATAGAATCAAGAACAAAGACTTAGATCGTTATTCTCTGAAAGTGAGCGAGCTAAAAGTTGAATAAGAAAAAAACAGACGTTCAAAAGAATAGTTTTAAGAATACAAAAAAATGAAGAAAATTATTACTCAGAAGGCCACCATAGCTTATCAAAACGACGTACTATAAAATTAAATCCATGTTAATTGGATTACAATAAATTTAAATTAATAATGAAAAACATTTTTATTACCGCCATTATTGCCAGTCTTATATTGGCCTCTTGCGCTAAAATCCCCACCAAACATTCTGACACTATCGACCCACAAACCAAATGGGCGGATAGCATCTATAATAACATGACACTCGAGGAAAAAGTTGGCCAATTATTTATGGTTGCTACCTATTCCAACCGAAACAGTGCACATACCGATTCCATTCAAAAGCTTATCACTGATAACCATATTGGAGGCCTAATATTTTTTCAAGGTGGACCCGTGCGCCAAGCAAACCTGACCAATCATTACCAATCCATTTCAAAAGTTCCTTTATTTATTGGGATTGATGGCGAATGGGGTCTAAGCATGCGTTTGGACAGCACCTCCAGATATCCTTATAATATGACGCTTGGTGCGATTAAGGACAATGCTATCGTTCAGCAAATCGGAAGGCAGATCGGGAAAGATTGCAATCGCATGGGAATTCATATCAATTTTGCGCCTGTAGTCGATATCAACACCAACTCCATAAATCCTGTGATTGGCGTCCGCTCTTTTGGCGAAGATAAATTCAACGTCACTGAAAAAGCAATAGCATTTACAGAAGGCATGCAGAGCACGGGAGTGTTGGCCTGTGCCAAGCATTTTCCAGGACATGGCGATACGAGTACAGATTCGCACAAAACACTGCCAACGGTTTCTTTTTCGGAATCGCGTATTGATTCCGTTGAACTTTATCCTTATAAAAAACTTTTTCGAAAGGGGATTGCCGGCGTCATGGTTGCCCATTTAAACGTGCCTAGTTTGGAAAGCCAGGAAGGTTTACCATCTTCATTATCCTATCCTATAGTTACAGAATTGCTAAAAGAAAAGTTAGGCTTTAGAGGCTTGATTTTTACAGATGCCTTAAATATGAAAGGTGTCGCAGATTATGGTCAACCTGGCGATATCGATTTGGCCGCTTTTATGGCGGGGAATGACGTCCTTCTTTTTACAGAAGACGCACCCAAGGCCATTTCAAAAATCATGGAAGCTTACCAACAAAACGAGATTACAGAAGCGCGTTTAGCGCATTCCGTAAAGAAAATCCTTGCAGCCAAGTTTGATGCTGGTTTGAATGCTTTTAAGCCTATTGAAACAAAGGGTCTTTTCGAGGATTTGAATGAACCTATCAATGCTAAATTATACAATGAGGCGATTGCAAGTGCTGTGACCGTTATTCAGAATTTGGACGATCAATTGCCGTTAGATAAAAATGTAAAGGAAAATATCGCGTTTATCAAACTAGGCAATGGTTCAGCAGATGCTTTTGTAAAAGCATTAAAGTCGAGAGTTAGGATTTCTGACATCTCTAATCTTTCAAATGAAAAGCTGCTAGAAGAAATTAAAAAATACGACCGCATTATTATCGGATACCACCGCCAAAATAGTCGATTAACGAATGCTATTTCAGAAGCCGATAAAAAGCTGATTGAAACCATTTCAAAAAATAATAAAACCATTCTTACCGTATTTGCAAGTCAGTATAGTTTGAAGGAAACGAATTTGGAAGCGGTGAAAAGTATCGTTGTTGCTTATGAAAATTCGGAAGTTGCCAATGATATTTCGGCTAAAATAATATTTGGTGAAGTTGGAGCAGATGGTACTTTGCCAGCCTCAATATCCCAAGCTTATCCAGTGCATACGGGAATCAATATCCAGGAATAATTCATTATAAATAGAAGGTTAATATAAAACGCCTTGCTATAAATGTTTTGGCCACTAATTCGTGAATTAGTGGCCTTTTGCATTCTCAGGGGGTACTGGTCATTTCACGAAGCAGACTATAGGTCCTGATATAGGCTAGCTTCTTTAAAGAAAATATAACTGATGAAGTCCATCGATAATATCCACCAACGTTATCGGTGTTGTTTAAACTCATCAAGAATTTGCGAAGATCTGCGCTAACTGCGGGAAACTTTTTTAATGGATTTTAAAATGCTAAAAACTCTTACGCAAAGTTGCCCTAAGTAGGCACAAAGTTCCACAAAAGCAGACCTTACTGAGGGAAGTGCATTTTGGGCACGATCGGGACACTCTTATTGGACACGAACTCGACACGGACTAGACACGGGGGAGAGGCGCGTAAAAATTCTAGGTGTTTTGCGTATCCACAGCAATGGGGTGACTGCTTTTTAATAGCCGTAGCATGTTTTTTTTCTAAATTATTTAAAAAACAAGACTATCATCGATATGCATCGCATACTAATTCCATTTTTTTTTTTATTTAACCTTCTGCGGATTTGTTAAATTAGCTGTTCAATTTATGAACTAAAAGATCTATCTCATGCAAAAGTTAAAATTCCTTTCGTTGCTACTTCTCGTTTTTCTATGGAGTAGTTGTCAGACAGAACCCAAAAAGAAAAACAATTCGGATGAATTTGGAGCAAAAGAAGAAGCAACCTATAGAAAAGCGCTAAGCACGTTGGCTTCGGATGAATTAATGGGACGAAAACCATTTACAGAAGGAGAAGATAGGACTTTGAATTATTTGAAAGGAGCTTTTGAATCTCTAGGATTGGAGCCTGGAAACGGCAATAGTTTTTTTCAGGACGTTCCCATGGTAGAAATAAAAAACAGTTTTAAGGACGATAAGGTAATTATTACGAAAGGTAAGGCTAAAATTGAACTGGATTATTTAACAGATATCGTCGGGGGAACACGCCGAGTGGTTGAAGACCAAAAAATAGAGGGTGTCGAAATGGTATTTGTAGGTTTTGGAATTGATGCTCCCGAATACCATTGGAATGATTATGAAGGCATCGATGTCAAGGGTAAAATAGTGGTGGTCATGATTAACGACCCTGGATTTTATAATTCCGATTTGTTTAGAGGAAAGGATGTTACCTATTATGGCCGATGGACTTATAAATTTGAGGAAGCAGCCCGAAAAGGAGCAGAAGGCGTGTTGATCATTCACGATACTAAACCTGCGGCCTACGACTGGAGCGTCGTGCGGTCGAGTTGGTCTAAATCTAAACTCTTTTTGCAAACCGAAAATGACAACATGAATTTTTGTGCTTTAGAAGGTTGGGTCTCAGGGCCAGCCGCTGATAAACTCTTTAATTTGGCAGGAATAAAGGATTCTAAAGAATTATTCGAAAAAGCGAAACAACCTGGTTTTAAACCAGTTTCTCTTGGAGCCACACTTAATCTGACCTTAAAAAATGAAATTAAAAAATCAGTATCCCGAAATGTATTGGCAAAAATAACCGGAAACGAACGTGCCGATGAATTCCTCATTTTTTCAGCACATTGGGATCATTTTGGAGTCGGGGAAAAAATAGATGGCGACAGCATTTACAATGGCGCTGCCGATAATGCAACCGGAGTGGCTGCGCTGCTGGCCTTGGCAGAAAAGTTTAAGGAAAGCCCTAAGCTTGAGCGATCGTTATTGTTTTTTTCGCCTACAGGTGAAGAAGCCGGTTTATTGGGCTCTGAATACTATGCCACACATCCGATTTATCCCTTAAATAAAACAGTGGTCGATATCAATTTTGATGTATTACAACCCTTTGGATTGATGAAGGATATTTTCATCATTGGAAAAGGCCAATCTGAAGTGGATGCTTATCTCGAAAAGGAAGCTGAAAAAGAAGGGCGTATTGTTAGGGCAGTGGATGATCCTAGTGATGGGTGGTATTATCGATCAGATCACTTTAATTTTGCAAAAGTTGGAGTTCCCACACTTTACGTGGCTAATGGTATGAATTCCTTTGAACACGGTGAAGAATGGGGCATTCGGCAAAAGGAAGAATATACCCGTTTACGTTACCACAAACCGCAGGATAACTATGATGCTTCTTGGGATGTATCGGGAACTATGGCGGATCTTAAATTGATATATCGCGTGGGTCAAAATCTTGGCAATTCGTCCGATTTCCCAAAATGGAATGATGGTGTGATGTATAAAAGAATCCGTGAAAAACAGTAATGATCAGAAGATTCTGCTAAAGGTTTTTTGAATACTTTGTCAATAAAACTATGGCTTTAAAATGACTAGCTCCGGGTTTTTGGCCCAGAGCTAGCTTACTAAAAAATATAAAAAGGGGAATTGAAATTAATATCGGATTACCAACCTGGATTCTGTTTTAATACCACGCCTTCAGCTTCGTATAAGCTGATGTCGTTAGTAGGGATAGCAGTTAGGTAATTTTTTGGCGAAACAAATTGTCTTACCACGCCAGAAGCATAAGGAATAACGTAGCCGTCAGCAGTTACTTTTGTTTTAGAGGCTGTTCCTATCAATTCAGGAATTCTGGCACCTAATACAACATCTGGATTACTAGTGGTATCTAAATAATCACCTTTTTTCCAACGTAAGATATCTGCTTTACGCATAGACGTCCAGCTCATGAACTCGATTCTGCGCTCACGACGGATTTCCCAAATGATAGGACTTACAATGCCAGTTATTTGCTCTAAAGCAGAAACTCTTTGTGGGTCTTCAATTTGTACACCATTAGCCAATACATTGGTTCCATCGGTTGTTAAGGTTGCAATGCCAGCACGTGCGCGAACTTTGTTGAGTGACGCATCTAAATCGGCATTAGAAATTGATCCTAATTCAGCCGCCGCTTCAGCATAGTTCAAATATACTTCACTCAAGGTGAAAATAGGCGCATCAATATGATTCTGTCCAATAGTGGTCACTTCAGGTCCAGACAATGCCGGGTTATTATACAATTTAAAAACATAGCCTGTGATGGATGTCAATCCATTCCAAGGTTTGTCAGAATAAGCATAATCCTGGGTACCGAATGCCTTTCCAAAACGAGGGTCTCTGTTGGCAAAGGTATTGGCGATATTGTCATCTCCTAAATATTCGGCGTTTCCACCTACTTGTTTAATTGGTAAGCCATTTTTAGTCACATAACTTTCTGCAGCAAATTTTGTCAATCCGCTTTGAATGGTTGATGTATTGGTGTAGGCTTGGATGGAGTTTGCTAAAGTACCTTGGATGTATCTTTTCGCTAAAATCACTTCAGGATTGTCCAACAATTCTACAGAGTTATAAAGCGATTGCCAATCGGGCTTTAAAGAATAAGCTGAATTATCCATCACTGCCAAAGCTGCTGCTTTTGCTTTTTGAAGATATTCATTCCCATTTTGACCCGTGTTATATTTACGGTTAGTACCTTCATATAGGCACACTCTACTTAATAAAGCGTACGCTGTGTATTTATTTACAGTAGTATTCTTGTCGTCAATATTTAAAAGTAAGGTTGTGGCTTCTTCTAAATCCTTAATCACATTATCAATGACTTCAGCTCTGCTCAAAGCAGGTTTGTAAACATTTGGATCGCCTTGGGTTAAATACATATCGGTATAAGGAACATCTCCAAACTCTTGTGCCAAACGGAAGTAGGTGAAGGCTCTAAAGAATTTTGCAACACCCAAGTAGTGTTTTTTCTTGGCATCATCCATTGGAACCGTTGGAACGCGCTCTAACATTAGGTTACTACGACGGATCAAGGTGTAATAGCTGTTCCAATTGGCATTGGTTGCGTTGGCCGTGGTCGCAAAGTTAGTGAAGACGTTCATCGCTAAGTTATCATCTAAATTAGATGAATTATGAAAATAGAAATCGGCTGTTGTGCCTGCATTATTTCCATAACCTAAAAACGTATCATAGTTTAACCAAGAGAATGTTCTGACGTTATTTTCAGAAGTCCAAAAGTTATCATCCGTGAAGATATCTTGAGGAGGCGTAT
Source organism: Gelidibacter sp. (assembly GCF_039916245.1). Lineage (GTDB taxonomy): Bacteria > Bacteroidota > Bacteroidia > Flavobacteriales > Flavobacteriaceae > Gelidibacter. The sequence goes on along the minus strand of NZ_JBDSLS010000022.1, from coordinate 4,087 downwards.
CTAAATAATCCGAGCAGTTAAAAGTTAGCGTTGCCATTGAGAGCGCAAGTACAGCTAACTTTAACTTAGATTTTATTATTAATTTTCTCATTTTTTTAAATTTTTAAATTAGTTTTTAAAATGCAATTTGAACCCCAAGAGACCATGTTTTCGCATAAGGGAAGGTTCTACCCCAAGCGGATTCAGCTTCGTTAATTTCAGGATCTACCGGTAATTTACTGCTTTTAAAAGTCACTAAATTCAAACCAGAGATATAAGGTCTAATTTTATCGATACCCATTTTTTGAGTAATGGTTTGTGGAATTGTATAGCCCACAGTTAAGCTTTTTAATCTCAGGTAAGACATATTCAGTAAATATCTCGATTGCGCCACGAAGTTATTCGATCCTGGTGCATAGGCGCCAAAAGCGTTACCCGCATGATTAGGATATGGATTAGGATAATACGCATCGGTATTATCTGGTGTCCAGTAATCATTCATGTGTTCGTACATAGCATCTGTTCTGTTGTAAAATGGCAATACCAAGTCGGAAGTAGCCCAGTATTGACGCTCTCCAACACCTTGGAAGAACGCATCCACATCAAATCCATAAAAAGTACCTCCAAAACGCATCCCGTATTGGTATCTTGGTGTTGTATTACCAATAACGCTCAAGTCACCTGAATCGTCTGCGGTTCCTTTTCCTCTTGAGATGATGCCGTCGCCATCTAAATCTTTGTACATCACATCTCCCGCACCATATTTAAAAGCTCCTGTACGTATATTCTTATAATCTACGCCATTGACAACTAATCCAGAGGCATCCACAACATCAGAAGCTTGTATCAATCTGTCTGAAGTTAATCCCCAAATTTCGCCAATTTTTTGGCCAGTATAATATGAGCCTAATAATTTTGACGAGTTATTCCATTCGGTAACTTCCGTGGTATAATCAGAAAGGGTAAGATCAGCATATACACTCACATCATTAGTGATGTTTTTGTTGAAATTAATACCTAGTTCCCAACCTCTGGTTCTTAAATTTCCTGAGTTTGTGTTGGCCGCTGTCTGTCCAAAAGAACCTGGAAGGGTTTTTCCTGGAGACAACATGCCTTCGGTATCACGCTGATAGTAGTCAAAGGTCATTCCTAACATATTGAAAACTCTAAGATCGACACCAATATCTTTGGTGGTTACTTTTTCCCAAGTCAAATATGGATCCACGTTGTTTGGTAAACCTACAGAAGGAGGAATGGTCATACCGCTACCCAACCACCATGGATTAGAGCGTGACATGATCGGTAAAAAGGCATTGTTGGCAATGTTTTGATTCCCGATGGAACCAATGGAAGCGCGCACTTTTAAATCATTTAACCACTCGCGAGTGCTTTCCATGAATTTTTCATTTGAAATTCTATATCCCGCAGAAGCTGAAGGGAAGAATCCCCATTGCTCATTGGTTGGAAATTTTGAAGACCCGTCATAACGTGCATTTAACTCCAATAAATAGATCCCGTTGTAATCATAATTCACACGCGCAAAAACCCCAGCGATCGCATATTGAGATAAACCTGGATTAAGCGTTTCATTGGAGACTAATGGGGATGTAAACTGATCACCAATCGCTAAGTTGAATTCTGGTTTGTTTTTATCTAAAAGTGTATTTCTACGGGCATAGGTTCTTTCAAAGGATTGCCATTCGGTATTTAAACCTCCTAAAACCTGAAAGTTGTGGATATCATTAAGTGTTTTAGAATAATTACCGTAAATGTTAGCAACGTTTCTTACATACGAAGATTTAGCCTGGGCTACAAAATCATTGCCCGTTTCCATCATGGTTGGTTTTCCAGAAACTAAATCTCCAGCACCTGTCCACCAATCCCATAATGGCACTTTGCCGCCATTTTGCTTGTCGCTCATGAAATTGTTATTGACACTATATTCACCAATGATGTTAAAATCGCTGGTTACCTGCGCCGTTAATTTTGCACTTAAGCGATTGTTGTTTTCAATTCTTTTATTCATGGAGGCATTATGCATATAGCCCGGTGCATGGCGGAACTCAACGCCATTATAGGTACCGTAAGGGAAATAAGAACCCCAACGCATGTAGTATCCAAAATAACCATTTCCAGCAGTATCTAATCCGCTGTTATAGTAGTTAAAAGGCGCTTGGTATTCTTGGAAAGAAGATAAAACCTTGAAGTCTGCTGAAAGCCAATCGGTCAATTGGGTACTCATCCCCATGTTCAGGTTGATTCTTTCATTCTTTTCAGTATTAATTTTCATAACACCGTCTTGGTTAGAAATGCCTAGTGAAACGATGAACGAGCTTTTTTCTCCCAAAGAGCCTTGTGCCGCTAAATTATGAAAGGTTTGTGCAGCATTCTTCTTTAGCATCTCTGCGTGCGGATCCCAAATTCTATAAAAATATTGTTTCCCTCCAATAACCTCGAAATCTTCTCCTAAGATCATATTGCGATCATTGCTGTTTCTTGAGGATGCATATTGTTGTTTCCAATTGATGATTCCTGGAAGCAAGGTCTTGTAGTTCATTCCAAAAGATTCTGGATTGGCGTTTCCTGCACGCGCCTGTGCCTCAATCATGGCTGGAAGTTCAACAGTAGGGTCATTAAACTCCACTAATGAAATAGGATTGCTCCAGCCATAACTGGTGCTATAGGTGAATTTGACTTTTCCTTTGCCGCCTTTACCATCTTTAGTGGTTATTAAGATGACACCAAAAGCAGCTCGCGCTCCATAGATGGATGCTGATGCCGCATCTTTAAGAACGGAAATGGAAGCCACATCTTCAGGATTAATCATTGACATGTCTGATGGCATACCGTCCACCAATACTAATGGAGAGCCCGAAACGGTACCATTGATGATAGTTCCTGCACCTCGAATATTAATATTTGACGTTTTACCAATGTTTCCAGAATTAAATGAAACGTTTAAACCTGGTGTGGTGCCTTGCAATCCTTTGCTGATATCGGTAATCGGTTTGCTTCCAAGAGCGCGATCCACATCAACTTTAGCTACCGCACCTGTAAGATTGATCTTCTTTTGCGAAGAAAACCCTACAATAACGACCTCATCCAATAGGGAAGAGCTCTCAGCAAGAGCGATGTCGAGATTTTGTTGGCCTTCATATTTTAAGTCTTGAGTCTCAAACCCAATATAACTGAAACTCAAAGTTTCGCCCGAGCTTACAGCAATGCTATAATTACCGTCAAAATCGGTCGTACTACCTTTAGTAGTACCTTTAATCAGTACGTTGACTCCAGGGATGGGAGCGCCGTCTGCTTTATTTTTTACGCTTCCGGTCAAGATTTTGGACTGCCCAAAAGTTGCCTGAATCATAAAAAACAATAATGGAATAAGGAGAAATTTCTTCATACTTCTTTAGTCTTTATTTGGTTAATTAACATGTATTAACCAAATATATTTAAATATTGCGTATAAATGCGTTTTTAGACTTTTTATTTAAAATAACAATACGAATAACGCAAACTCTTGCATTATTTCTCAGGATTTGGTTTTTGGATTCAATATTTCGATATATTTGTAGCTTATCTTAAATTATCAGACCATGCTTAAAGCCGAAAGACAAAATTATATCATGGACAAGCTTCTTCAAGAGCAAAAAGTAGTCACTACTACTTTGGCCTTAGATCTTGATTTATCGGAAGATACCGTACGAAGGGATTTAAATGAGCTCGACCGTAAAAAGTTGCTCAAGAAGGTTTATGGAGGCGCCATATTAATTCCGGAGAAATCGGCTGATATTTTTAATATTCATATCAATGCCGAGGAGCAAAAGAAAATAATTGCGACCAAGGCGTTGTCATTGTTGCATGATGGTCAGGTTATTATCATGAGCGGCGGAACGACCAATCTGGTTTTTGCAAAATTAATTCCTGAAAGTCTAAAGGCCACCATATATACCTACAGCTTAACCATAGCCATGCAATTATCGCAACACCCCAATATCGATTTAATATTGATTGGGGGACGCATGCAAAAAAACGCCATGGTAACGACCGGTATTGATGTCATTCAGGTATTGTCCAAGGTTAAAGCCGATATCTGTTTTATCGGTGC